>MWBZ01000049.1 GCA_002069765.1 bacterium ADurb.Bin243 | reverse complement strand
TTCAGGCTTGCCGCCTATCCAGAACTCGCCGGGCGGTATCAATTTAAGTTTAAGATCGACGTTTTTTTCGAGTTTAATTTCAATATCTTCTTCTAGCGAGCCTTTTTTCGATAAAATTTTTACAGTTTGAGCAGGCCGTTTCCCGCGGCGGAAATCGGAAAACGATATTTTGTTTTTATCGATAACGCCCGCTGCCACAAAATCGATATATTCTTTGATGCGGTTAAACTCAACTTCTTTTTCGCACAACTCTTTATATAGCCTTAACGTTGAACATTCGTTCATTTCAATTTTAATCTCTTTAGTTTCGTTTTTCAACGCAGCTAATTCGGCCTTTAGTTTTGAATTTTCAGATTCGTTATCCTTTAATTGTTTTTCGAGTTCTTTATTTTTATTTTCAAGTTCCTTCACTTTTTTATTGTCAACCGCACCCACGCCATCTGACATGGCATATAAAACGATGTCGTTCGAAGTTATTTCACGGCACTCGCCATCAAAAGTTCCTATCGGCACAAGCTGCCTTCCGCCTTCACCGTTATTGTCGCCTCCCGCTTCTTCCAGCCTGAACAGCGATTCGCCGAACTTCACCACGCCTGTTTCGGACGGCTTTATTTTACCGGAATTCATCATGATAAGGGTTTCGGCTGAAATAAAATCGAGGCGCGCGCAGCCATTGAACTCCGTCGCGAATAATCTAACCGTTTCTATATTATATTTTTCGTATATTACGGTGAACTTGAAACAATGCCAACCATCTTTTTTGTAATGACTGTCAAGAAAATCTTTTATCTTTGCTATCGCCTCGGGAAGCGACGGCGCCTGCAAATAGTCTTCTTTGTCGTCTTTTAAAATTTCCGGCCGGCCGCCATTCAATTCATAAAATTGTATTTTTTCCTTCAAAACTATTATGATTATATGTTCGTGTGTGCTCATTCGCGCTCCTGCTTATTATCAAAAGATGATTGCCAAAACAAAAATTTTAATTGATTTTTTAGACGCCTTTAATTTTCCAATAACCGCTTCGATCATGGCCTATTCTTTCTATAACGCCTTTTTCTTTAAGCGAAGCTATTTGATATTTAACCGCGCGCTCTGAAATTTCGAGTTCCGCCGATAATTCGTTAATTGTAATGTGATCATTCGCTTTCATTAACTTTAATATTTTCTGGGAAGTTTTCTGGGAAGTTTTCTGGGAAGTTTTTTCACCCGCGCCATCTTGAATCATTTCTTTAGCGTTTCTATAAAACACCGTCGCAAAGCCGTTTTTCTCTTTTTTAAACTCGAGTTTCACTTTCGCGTTTTCACATTCGCTGGCGATCCTTCTGAGTCCGGTGCCCCATTTTTCGATGTCTTTGCTGTAATAAAGAATTTCGGCGAGAAGTTCGTTCCTGTGAACGACCTCGCAATCGCCTTTAATAAAATCCTGCGGTTCATAACCGGCGGGAAATTCGCCGGGATTATATATTTTGACCCTGTTTTTAAAAACGGCGATTTTATTGCTTTCGCCGCGATAATAGTCCCGGTGGCAAAAAGAATTAACTATAGCCTCTCTCAATGCCTCGAGCGGAATTTCTGGAATTTCGACGCGCTTGAAATCTCTTATTTCGACGCTCCAGTTGATTTTCTCGGCCAGGTAATCTTCGCACTGCCTGATGACGCTGAATAAATTGCCTCTCAATAATTTCATGTCAAGAAAGGTCAATTTTTCATTGCCCGCAAAAACAGCGAGCTGGACTTCGAGATCGTTATCGTCGCAAAACAGTAATTTAGCCGCGTTTAATATCTTAGAATTTTTGATCAATCCCAGTTTTTTAAGCGCAACCGCCGGGTCTGTAAAGCGAAAACTTATCCTGCCGCTATTATTAGCCCGTTCGAGATATTCCGAAAGGACGGTTTTATTGATCCGCGCAATTTTTATGTCTGAATATTGGCTGTCCCAATTGATTTTTTCTTTGTGTTTTCGAATAATAAAATTTTCTATCTCACGCGCGGTTAATTGTTTGTCTTCGTCTCCGACGCGAATATAAGCCCTGCCGTATGCAAAATATGGCGCTTCCACGCCTTTGAACTTAACGACAATGCAATTTTTATGCGAAATTTCAATCGCAGAAATTTCCGGATAAATTTTAGGCTCGATATTATCGGAAATCGACTTGGATATATCGCGTATCGTCTTGTCGCAAATCATTTGCCCGACAGCTTCTCCGCTATTTTTAACGCCGAAATATATTTCACCGGCCCCATGTTTATTTAAAATAGCGGCGATCGAAATTATCGCTTCTTTGAGCTCCGAAGTGGATTTTTTTAATTCAAGACATTCAGATTCCGACAATTTTTTCATTTCTCAGCCTCGATTGTACTTATTATTTAACGCCGGAACATTTTTATAATTTACCAGAATTCATGTGTTTTGTCAAACCTTGAATTGCCGATAAAATGCTCATGCAGGCCTAAGATTTCTTTTCGCCTTTGTTAATCTCGTCGATGGCGGCTTTTAACTCTTTGTCCGCCTTCATCTTGGCGTCGTAAATTTCGGGCGATTCGTTTTTTTGCGCGATAAACTCGGCGAGTTCCTTAACGCCCGCGCCGCCGTCTTTGAGCGTCGCGAAATAATTCTTCGCGAGCTCCATCATGGACCATTTCATCTTTTCATCGACCACGCCCGCCGTCAAAACCGAATTCTTATCGTCCGGCATTATTTTCGGCGCTACGCCTTTTACAAACATTTCGATTATAGATTTGCTGTCAGGCGATTTAATGTTTATAAGCGTCAAAAGCAGGCTGAGGCCGCTGTCGAGTTTTCTTTTCCAGCTGATGTTCGACGATCTCACAGGATCGGTTTCAAAATTTTCTATCGCCTTTAAATATTCTTCGTAGGTTTTATAATTTTCAGGTTTAATGCCCTTTTCGCGCGCCTGAATAGCACGGTCGCCGAGATCTTCCACGGTTTTTTCGTCCTGCTCCGGGCCTAAAATTCCGAGTTCCTTAGCTATCAGCACGCATATATACACACAAAGCAAAATCTGCGGCAGACTCATCGCCATAATGCTCGCGGCCAACGTGGTTCCTAACGAAATAGCTGCCTGCACTATCGCGCTACCCATAATCGCACTACCTAACGCGCCTATGCAACCGCCAATAAAACCTAAAAGTCCCATATAAACCACTCCTTTACTACATTCAATTTATTCGCAAATTATAAATTCATGATTTATTACATTTTAAGAGCGATGCGGCGCTTGTTTTCGTTGCTTGCCGACAGAAACTCTGACAGGGCCTTTAAACTATCTGCATTACCATCATTTTTGCACGCATCGAGAATCTTATCGATAAATTCGCCCGCGACTTCCGCCGCGCAATCGAGCAATTCTTCGAAACTTTGATCTTCGCTGAAAACAAGACGCTTAGCTGAAGTTTTTATTATATCGCTCAATAATCCTCGCGCATGTTCATTAAATAACCACGGGCCGCGTTTGTATATTATATCATAATTAACCGCCAGCCGGACGGTTTCTTTAATTTTTTTAAGTCTGGCGCCTTTTATTCCATTTTCGTTTCCGCTATCGTTGCCATCAAAACCGGCGATAAATTTATTGAAAAATTTGACGAAGCAGGTAATTTTCTTCATTAGCGGCCCGTCAGCGCCGCCTATGTCGAACGGACCTGAAAGGTCCTGGGCGCTAATTTTAGATTTAATTTCGCCGCAAAGCGAATTAAAGTCCATAATCAATTCGTTGATATCATCGCCGTATTTTTTCAAGACCGCGCCGTCGATCAGATCGCCGCCATCGTTCAATTTCAGGCTCGCCCTTTTAAACGCAGGAAATAAAAACGCCTTATTTTCCGTAAGCTGCCTGATGCCGGCTTTTTTGATCAATTCCTCCACCGTTTCGACTTTTTCCGGTTCCCATGAGCCTTCATTCCCACCGTTATCTGAAACTCCGTAAGCGTCCTCGCCGGCCATGTCGATCTTCGCGTGCACGGGCTTGTTCCAGCTCTCGCTGAATATGACGGCCTCGCCGACCCCGAGGTTCGACAAAAAATTCTTCTGGCTATCGTCCATAGCCATAGTGGCGCCTACCGCCTCTTTATCGTCCTGCGCGAAAAGCCGGTGGACGATCTTGGTATTGGTGTTTTTCAAAACGTCGGATTCGAGCTTATTCGGTATCTGGTCGATTATTATTATCCCTTCGCCGTATTTACGCACCTCGGACAGCATATCGGCGAACATCGTAACCGCGTCTTTCTTAGCCGCGCAATCGCCGATCTGATACTTAGATAAAAGCCTGTGCGCTTCCTCGACCACGATAAGATGCGAAACCGCGCCTTTTTTATCTTTTTTATAACGCGCCTTGACCGCGGCTATCAGCCGCGTCAATATAAAGCCCATGATGAGCGCCTTATCTTCGGGCGCCTTGATCTCTTCGAGCTCGAATATCACTTTTTTATCGAGCAGTTCTGAAAAATCCACCGAATTTTTGCAGTTGAACATCGCGCCCTTGCCGCCCACCATAAAATTATTGAGCCGGCTTACAAGCGAGCCTATATATTCGGCCTCGAGCCTTTCACCGAACCCGTGCCCCTTAACCACTTTTTTCAATTCGACGATCAGGTCGCTGAAATCGGGCCAATAAATACCGTCCGAACGCCAGGGCGCGTTTTGATCTTTAGTGCTGTCGCAGTATTTATTCTTATTGCTGTTGATGTTCCAGCCGTAATTTTTATAAATGTTATAAAGAGCTTCCTCTATCAGCTGAGGCATGGCGGCTTCCATCGTGAACGCGCTCATAAACGCGGCTCGAAGCATGTCGATGTGCGATGTGATGAGCTCGCCCTGAATCAGCTCGAATGGATTGAACCTGAAGGGCGCGCCCGTTTCGTCGCCGGGCGTGAATATAACGAATTCGTCTTTAAGTTCTTTGAAGCGCGAAAGCAACTCGCGGTATTCGTCCTTAGCCGGCTCGATAACAAAAAACGGCAGTCGCGATTCCATTAACAAACGCTGAGTGGCGGTCGTTTTGCCCGAACCCGTAACGCCGGTTATAAAAACATGCTTATTTAAAATATTCCTGTCTATTTTTATTTCTTCTTTTTCGAGCTTTCTGCCCCTGTATATAACATTGCCAAGTTTAACGCCGTCGGCGGTTTTATCGATGTTAAGGCCGAACTCGACGCCCTCTATCAACGCGAGCCCTGGCACTTCCTTCATCGGGATCCCGGCTATCAGGCTCACTTCTTTCGCGGTCATGTACGTGGCGGCCGCGAAGCGCCCCGAACCGGCTAAAGGCGTGCTGTAAAGAGTCGCGGCGCGCCTATCGACGCCGCCGTCGGAATGACTCAAGGTTTGAAAGTTAAGAAGCAATTTATCGCGAAAAGTTTTTGAGCCATCCTCGCCGCCTGAAGCCTGACCGAAGCCTTTTAAGTTATTGGCGGTAAGCGGCCGGAAAGAAACGCGGTCGCCCTGGAATATCGACATAACGGCGCGGCATAGTCTTTCGTGTATGGCATTTTTGCGCGTCAGCGCATAAGCCGTCGTTTTGAAAAAACCCTTTGTTTCGCCAAGTTTGATCCGGTCGAGATATTCGTCGTTGATGTAGGAAAGGATTTCATTGATCCGCTTATTTATTATTTCGAATGTGATCGATTGAGAATCGCCGCTTGACAATGTTATAGAACTTGACGCGCCTTCAGAATCAGAATCGCCCTTATTATCGCCCCAATTTTTCGAGCTGGAACGTTGAGATGAACCGCCGCCGCTTGAGTCGCTTTCACTGCCGCCCGCGCTGGTGCCTTTAGTCCGGGTATGGCTTTTATTTTCGCTTGCCGCGAAGCTGTTGCCGGTATTGGTCGAAGCATTGATCGAAACTTTCGACATTAAATGCAGGTGGTCGAATATGGCGTAAAGCTCCTGTTTGAGTTTCTGCGTTTCTTCGTATTTAACCGGCTCGCATATAACTATAAACTGCCATGTAGAGCCCATCATCGTGTTGATGAGCCTGTCGATGCCCTGAAAGTCAGTTTTTTCAAGCCCGTTTTTTTCGTTCAGCGACGGTATTCCGGTTAAAATGCTCACGGCCTTTGAATCGCGTATGGGGTTGAATATCTTTTCTTCCATTTCGTTCTCCGAAAGAAAGTTATTCAATTTCTTTTTCAAGTCGCCATTTTTACCTCTGAACCTGCTGCCTGGAAAATTTCCAGTCAGCGACGCTTCGAGAACGTTTTTTCCATATTCGCTGACCAGGATTTTTGTTTTATCGCAATCATCGTGGCCGTCGCCGAAGTTTTTGTAATTTTTGACCACGCCGAAGAAAATTTCGACGCCCGATTCGCAGCCGGAGATCATATAAACGAAATTATATGCGGGGTTGGTGAGCGCACCGAGAACGTTTTCGAAAACTTCGCGCGGCGGCTTCTTATCGTCATGGTTGATCTCGCATATTTTAACAAAATAGCAATCGCGGTTATCTATGCGGTCTTTAAAATTTTGCGCGGTGGCTTCGGGCGACCCGCTATTTTCTTCATGCCCGGCGCCTGCACCGCTTCGGGTTTCAAAACTCAAATCGGCGGTATTTATAGAACGCGGCATCAACATCTCGACGGCGTCGTCTAAAAATTTCAGCCCGTTGATTTCTTTAAAGATTTCCTTGTACCGATTTAAGTTCTCACCTTTGACGGGTTTATCGTTATCATTAATTTCCGGTTCATATTGATCATTGCCAGCGTCAAGCGCTTTATTCATCGAAGTTAATCCTTTCGTTGAATATATCTATTTTAACCTTTTTTGTTTTGATTATACTATGTTTTATTTTTAAAATCAAATTTTATTTTATCCGCTGTTTCCGCTTTTATTTATCTTCATTTCAATCATTCAAAAACGTCTTTTTGAAATCTTCCATCATGGGTTTGAACAGCTCGTCCTCCATCTTTTTGCGGCTCGCTTTTTTGAATTTTTCGGCCATTTCCGCGGCGGTTTTTTCGTCGATCTCCTCGTCGCCGAATTCGCCCGATTCGTCGTAATATTCTCCTACCTCGCTTATTATCTCGCCCGATTCTTTATCTATAAGATCGCCGATACCGCTATGTTCGCTTGCTATAAGCGATTTGAGGCCGTCGAGCTCGTCGGCCATCATTTTTTCGAATATGCCGCGCTGCTTTTCTTTTTCAGGGCCGTCAGGCGTCGAGCTCATCTCGGCTTCAAATTTGGCGGTGATCATTTTAACGAATTCATTTATTATGACATCGAAACCGGCCATTGGAAGCACGTTTTTAAAATCGTTGAGCATGTCGGACGCCATTTTTTTCGCCGCGGTTTTCTTTTTCATATTAATTCCTCCTTAACTTTCGCTTATACGGATTTTAATTTCTTTGAGTTCCGCTTCCATTTCGTTTAAACGTTCGGAGATGGAATATTGTTCTTTCATTTTCTTTTCAGTATTTTAGCTCGCCTGCTCTTGAGTTCGGCGATCTCGTCTTCGACTTCCTTCGTGCGCTCGTCGATCTCGTCAAGCTCGCGCCTCTGGGCCTCCATCTTTTCCTCGATTGCCTTCGTCTTGCAGAACACGCCTCCAAATATTTCGCCCAGGAAATTCGTGAATTCGGATTCGCTGAAACTCGCCTTCACATGTTCTATCGGAAGGTGCAGCCCCTTGCGGTGCGTTTCGAACCATAGCTTGTGAAGCTTCAATACCTTGAGATTGAGCTTTTTCAGCTCGGCGTCGAGCTCGCGCAGATCTTCCGCGTCTTCAGGACAGAGCGCCTCATACTCTTTTTCAGCCGCTTTTTCGACCGCGCGCGAAGAGCCCGCCTTCACGATCGCTTTATCATCCGTCCCGGCGGCCGGCGCCGAGGACGACCCGCGCTTTTTTTTGATGACTGGAGAGTTTTTTACCATATAGATCGCCTCCTTCGATAACTTCGGCAGCGGGCATCACGCCCTCGCCCCATCTAATTAAATTCTACCGCATTTTTCTAAAAACCGGTAGTGAACAAATTCAAAAATCCTCGGGCTGACCGGTAATTAAAAACACTTTGCCATAGAGCGTTTTGCCAATGGCAGAGTGTTAAAATATGAACACAATTATGTTGAAGGATTTAATATGCCCGCAAGGCAAGAAACGGATTAATTATGGAAAATGAATAGCAGGCGGGATAAAATTTTGCAGACAGCCTGCCGGCAAGCAATATTGCGGCTATTCGAGTTTTTGCGTCAGCGCTGCCGTTAATAAGCGGTTAATAAAAAGGCTAAATTATTACAATAATCCGATAAATTCATCAATACTGATTCCGGCCTGACGAATTATAGCTCTTAAAAGCCCGCGATCGAGTATTTTGTGATCCGGTACGACCAGCTGGCAAAATGGATCGCTACATCGCAATATTATGTGGCTGCTTTCCTGGCGTTTTATCACAAAGCCTTTCTTTTCAAGCGCACGGATGCATTGTTTTCCTGAAATTACCGGTAGTTTGCTCATACGGCTATCAGCATCGCTTCAAAATTTTCTTCAGGCACGGAAAGTCCGTCTTCTTTTAACGCTGAAACATAAAGTTCGATAGCTTTTTTTATGTTTTTTATGCAGTCGCTTTTTGTTTTTCCCTGACTGACGCAGCCGGGAAGGCTGGGACATTCCGCAATCCAGTATCCGTCCTCACCGGGATATATTATTATCTGCCTCATCGATTTCTCCTTAAATTTCATCCAGACTTTGTTATCATTATATCAAAAAAATTAATAATTGGCAAATGAGGCAGATCGTTGATTCACAGCTTGTCAAACATATTTTTCACTCCTTTTTCTTTTTTTCCACGCTTATAAAACGCAGTTTATCTTTATCGGCGATCACGATGAGATCGCCGCCGTCGGGCCGGTCGATGAATTCCACGGCGTTCGGGTCGAGAACGGAGCGCATGTTGTAATGGAGGGCCTCGTCGCCCGCGGCCGCAAAGCATAAATAATCCGGCCGTTCCGGGTAGTTCCGGCGCCTGGGGTCGTCTTTGTGGTTCGGCGTGAATTCGAAGATCGGAAAGGGATCGACAATCGTTTCGACCTTCTCCCACGAGCCGGTTCTCCATTTGACGGTCATGCCGTCGAGCGAGCGCGTTATCAGATATTTGCCGTCGCGTGTAAAATATAACGATGTGATGGGGTAATAATGCTCGTTCAGCTCGAAATCGTGAAGGTATTTATCGCCTTCGCGCAGATCGGTTATCAGTATCTGGCCGTAGGGGCGGGCGGCGGCCAGATAAACGCCGCGATCGTCGACTGCTAACGAGGTGAAGTCGTAGTCAAACAGGAAATTGAAGTCGATCTCACCGACGAGGTTCCTTTCGAAGTCGTAAAAGAAGAAACCGCTGCCGATTAAGTCGTCGTCCGCGTCGTTGCGCATAAAATATATCCGTTTTTCGGCTGAAATATGGAACGGCTTTAAAATGCCGGGCGCGTAGTCGCCGTCGAGATAAAGGCCGCACTTTACTTCATGGCAGCCGCGTTCGAGATCGTAAAGCAACATCGCCTGCCGCTCGCATCGCCCGCTGATATTCATCTTGTAGTTCAAAAAATACATTAAATAGCGGCCCGAGTTCGAAAACAAGGTCCGCGCGGCGCCCGTCGACGATATGTTATCCTCGCCCGCGGCCGAAATTACGGCGTCCATCAGATCGATTGTTTCAACGCGATTTTCCGCCGCGTCACTTATGCGAAGCGTCCTGCCGTCAAGCACGCAGCAGTATCTGCCGGTGACGAACGCCATATCCGTGACGTCGCCCGGAACGGCCTGGACGGAAACTTCACTTTGCAGACCCAGCGGATCCGTAAGCCGCAAACGGCGAAAGAAGCCGCGGCGGCACGTTAGCATTTCAAGACCGCCGCCGTCGTTTTCGATTATGATATTCCGGTCGCCGGCAATGTATTCGCCGCAATCGACGGCGCTCATCTTTTTAACGTCGAACAGCTGCCGGCGGCCTTTTGAATCGGTCAGCAGGAATAAATTTTCGGCGATATATATCATTTCGCTTATATAATTGTCAAAAATCTTTGCTGTGGATAGTTTCAGATCGGCCGTCGGCAGAACGCCAAGCGAACCGCCGGCCAGCGACATCAATAAATAGCCCGGACAGTCTGTATTGTATTCGATAAGCGGCGCGGGCAGATTCAAGCGCATGCGCTCGGCTAAATTGACCAGGTCGAACACCACCGCCTCGAATTTTTCGCCTTCGACCGGCTTATAGGCCTGCGGGCCCACATGGCCCATCACGATCATCAGGCCTTCGCGCAAAAGGCACGACTGCGTAAAGCGAGCCGTCAAAGGGAACTTCGCGTTCTTATGATCCGACAGCCGCATGAAATTGAATTCGAACTCTTTAGCCGCGTTGGTGTATGTTTCTGTGAAATGCTCCGTGTTGAGCAGCGGCATCGCCCTTTCGCCCGCCGCCGCGCCGAAAGGCGGTTCGAACCACTTTAATTCGGGCTGCTTAACGGTATAAAAATATAAAATTTCATGTTCGCATATTATCGTCGTTTCGCTTATTATATAGCCCGGCCTGCAATATTCGAATGAGACCTTTTTTGCGAGCGTGTCGAATATGAAAAACTTTTCGGAATGGCCGGCCGGAATGGGCGACGGAACTTTAAAATACATCAGATTAGTGAAACTCGAACCGTCTCTTCCCTTCGGTTCGGCCGCTATGATCTTTCCAGCCCGGCCGCTCGGCGACCTGTATTCGAGTTTGAAAACCTCTTCGATGTCGTTTTTCGCCAGATCGAATACGCAGAGGCAATCTTCGCGGATGATGTAAAAAACGTTATGAACGCTGTCGAAAGTGTACTCCGAGAATTTTTCGTCGAACCGGCGGCTGAAAACGACCGAGCGTTCTCGCGTATTAACTAAAGTTATGGAGCGGATCCCGGCGTTTTCGAAACCCTCGATAATGAGCGAGTCAGGGCCGCTGACGCTCATCCGCACAAGAGGGCCCGTCACGGGCGCGTCGATCTCGCACTCGGCCGCCCCGGTTTTAGCGTTCCAGAAGACAAGTGAGTCGTCGTCGTGGCGCGTGAAGTAACTTTTTCCGTCCCCGGAACGCGCCGCAGAGTTTATCGCCGCCCGCTTTTTCAGGACCGGCCCGGCGGGCGCGACTGAAGGCATATCGAACCATACGCTGACTATCGAATATTCCGAAACGGTTATAATCTTGCGGCCGTCGTCCAGCAGCGCGAGGCTCTGAAATGCTCCAGGGTCGCTGACGGCGACCCGGCTTTCTCCTCCTCCGCCGCCTTCAGCCGCGCGGGCCGTGGCTGCCGCGCCGGAATCCTCTCCGGCAGAGGCACCCAATAAGCCCGCGATGTTCCACTCCCTGACCGTGCCGTCGTTCGACGACGATAATATTCTGCCGCGGACGCGATCGACGACCGCGCCGGTGACGAATTTCCGGTGGCCCGCAAACTCGCGTATCGCCTTGCCGAATCGAGCGTTCCATAAGTAAAACGACCTGTCGTCGTGAAGCGTTATGAAATCGGAAGTTCCGGGGCATATCAATATTTGCGCCAGCGAGCTCGCGAACGGGGTTTCGAAGTATTTTTCGCAGGCGTTAAGGTCGTATCCGCATACGCGATCGTCGTTCGCACCCGTTATAATACGGCCGTTCTCCTCATCGACCGCCATGCAGTAAATAAATTTGTTCTCGCCGTGCATTTCGCAAAGGAAATTATTATCGCCGCTCGCGAGGTCGAGCGAGTAGATCTTGTTCTCCTGCGCGCTGAAAAGCCTTCCCAGCCGCTTCGAAAGAATAACGGCCGGCGATGCGTAACGGTATATGCGAAGCCCGGCGCCGGGCGACCATAATAAGATGCGCGTGAGCTTTTCGCGATAGTCGTTTTTAATATATCCAAGCACTTCGTAATCATCGGCGCCGCCGAAATCGAACGAGTCGGAGCTGATATCGTCTTCGTTGATATTTTCGACCGCTACAGAACGGTCGATATCCCAAACGCTGATGACGCCGCCGCCGTCGAGCACGACCAGACGCCCTGCCGCCGGATGCGCGCACGCGAACGAAACGCCGCGGCGCTTTCCGAAATCAAGCGAGCACGCGAGGCGGCCGTTAAGCGGCACGGCGGGGGGCGTCATAGCCCTCAGCCACGAAGTGTTTTCACGGTTTTCATATATTTCGCGCCACTTTTCGAGCAGCCTGCAGATTTTATCGCCCGGCCTTTTCCACGGCGCGTTATCGGCGGTCCAGCCGCCCGGAAGCATCTGATAATGCTTTTCGGCCTCAGGATTATCGTGCCACCAGCAGCGGTTCCACGCGCACTGAAAAAAGCGGTCGGGATGCGAGCGCAAAAAATCGAAGTCGAACCTCAAAAACCTGGCTATGAGAAATAAAAAGTCCCTGCCCGCAACGCCTTCCGGAATGCGATTGTAAGCGGTCTCGAGATCCGATATCAGTTCTGATATGAGGCCGGCGGCTACCTTTTCCTCGAGGAACTCGAGACTGGTCAATAGCGCGGCCGCGCCTTCGAAATTTCCTGATTCCAGGAGGCTTGACGGAAGATCCCTTATGGCGGCGTCGCGGTCCGCGCCGGACAATTTTTTCCAATCCGGATGATCCGGACACATCTCGTAGCACGCCTGCCGCGGCGTGTTCATTTCGTCAGGCGGCACATTCGTTTTGTTATCTGGTATGATCATACGGCGCTCCTTTCATATCAAAGGCACTGCGGTTAATAAGCTTCAACATTGAAATCCATCGCGTTCAGCAGACCCGATTATACCACATACGCAAAATTACAGCTAGTGAACAAATTGAAAAATCCGCGGGCTGACGTGTAATTCAAAAAGCTCTACCGCAGAGCGTTTCGCTCGCCGCAGAGGGCCCGGGTATGAACACAATTACAAATAAGTGCGCGACGGAAGAAAATGACAAAGCTAATAATGATTTTGCTATTGTCACGCGGACGGTTTTATGATAATATGATAAACTGAATATAAATATCGCTTTATTAAAAATGAAACGGAGATGACGGCCCGCCATGGAACCTAAAAAGATAAGATTCACCGTGCCACAGTATATTTCAGACGTCGTGAAAAAAGACATCGAAAGTTTCGGGCTGTCGCTGAACGGCCTGTGCAACCTGGTATTCGAGCGCTACAAGAAGCCGCGCGAGGCCAGGGCCGAACGGTCGTGCTATAACAAAATAATCCAGTTCAATCTCAACGCCAGAAATATGATCGATTACGAAAATTACTGGAAAAAATTCAATAACGAGGCTGAATATTTCAGAAATATTCTGACCATTTACGCCAACCTGCCGCGCTATAAGCGCCAGATGTTCGTTTTCGACGACGTGTGCAGGAAGATAAACTCCGCTGTCAAAAAGCGGCTGACAGTCGAATTCACTTATAAGGGCGCGCGCGTCGAAGCCGAGCCGTATTTCATAGCGCACTCCAGGGAAGAGGCGTGCAATTATATGTTCTGCTACTCGCTGAAGCACCGGAAATATCTTAATTATAAGATAACGCATCTGGAAGGGTTGAATATTACAGAAAACGAATATGTTCCCCGAGACGCGGAATATGTGGATAAGGTCCGGGGAGAGTTCGACGCGTTCCTGTCGCTCGGAAAGCTCGTGGTTGTGCGTTTCAGCGAGGCGGGGCTGAGCCAGTTCGAAAAAGCGGCCCACCTGCGGCCGAACGTCGTAAAAAAAGACGGCGCGGTTTACACGCTCGAATGTTCGGAGCCGCGCGCCAGGATTTACTTTCCAAAATTCATGGGAGAGGCGGAAATTCTCGAGCCGCCCAAACTGCGGGCCTGGTTCGCCGAAAAATTCAAAAAAGCCTGCTCATTATATGAATAAGCCGGCCGGTCGGCACTTTGGTTCCTTTTAATTTTGCATGGGTAAGCATTTGACGGGCGCCATATAAATTTATTCTTTGCTGTCCGCCGGAAACGAATCTACAAAAGCTTTAGCGGCGAGCCTGACGGATTCGTCGCTGTCTTCGAGAAGCTTGCTGATAGGCCCGAGGCAAGATTTATCGCCTATGCGGTTGAGCGCGGTGACGGCGTTCCAGCGTATGACGACACTTTCGTCATGCAGCAGGTTCACAAGGGCTTCGACTACGTTTGGCGCGTTAAAATTGCCGAGCGCGGCCGTTGCGTTTTCCCTGACCTGGCTGGATTCGTCGTTGAGCGCTTCCAGAAGGGCTTCGAGCGCCTCGCCGTTTTCGAGATAGCCGAGGGTTTCTATAACTATGGCGCGTATGGCGGCCGAAGGGTCTTTAGCAAGGGACATAAGAGCGTAGGTGAGCCTGTTTTTGCCGTCTATATCGGAAAGCCAGAAGGCGAGGGAGCGCACCGCGGTGACCGCCGCCATTCTGATTTTTTCGGAAGGGCTGTCGATTATTTCAAGCAGCTCCGTCATCACGTCGGGTATTTTAAGCTCGCCGAGCGCGAGCGCGGCGTTTATAACGACCGATTCGTCAGAATCTTTAAGCCTGGACGCGACTATTTTTACATAAGGCGTTATATCGCCCACCAGAAGCTTGCACAGCTCGCCCAATTCGCCGAGCGCCTTTACGGCGGCGGCGCGGACGTTCGCGTGAGAGCTGTTATCGATATGTTTAGTTATATCTTCTACGACGGAAGGGTCGTTAATTTTCGCCAGCGCCTCGATACAGGCCACCAGGACTTCCGCCGAATAATTACCGACAAGAATTTCATGCAGCGGGGCCAGAAACATTTCGTGCGGGTATTCGCGCGCTATAATAAGCGCCTCTTTTTTAACTTCGTCGGAATTATGCGCCAGGCCGCGTTTTATAAACTCGAAACCCTGGGTGACCCCGAGCTTGCATAAAAATCCGCACGCGGTGAATTTAACTTTTAAGGAAGAATTTTTACTGGCTTCGATAACGGCGGGGGCGCTGGCCGGATCGCCTATTTTTGAAAGCGCGTTTAAAATAAGAAGCTGCAGCTCCTCGTCGTCGAATTCGAGCGCCTCGATAAGCGACGCTGCGGAACCGGTAAAGCGCATTTCGCCGAGCGCGAAGGCGCTCGCTTTTTTAAGCTCGTAATCGGCCGATTCGGCCAGAATTTTGCGCAGAAACGGAAGCGCGGAAGCCTCTCCTATAAAACCGATCGTAGCTATTACTTCGCGGCGGAACTCCTCTTCGTTGTTGGCCATAAAAGCTTCAAGCAGAGATTTTACGAAAGGCTTGCCGAGCAGTTTTTTAACGTTATAGGCGATCTGTTTGATTTTTTTTATGGCGCGCATGCGGGCTTCGCCGGAAGCCGCTTTAAGATCTTCTAAAAGGGCGGCTGCGGTTTCCACCTGATAATCGATGGTTTCAGGCGCTATGTCAAGGCTTAAACCCTCTAAATATTTTGCGTCCATTTTTACCTCGCGGCTTCATAAACTAAATGATGGATCTGCGGTTTAATAATTTTTTCGTAAGCGAGCCTCACGGCGTTTTTGGAGCCCGGCAGGGAAATTACCACCTTCTGGCAGGCCACTCCGGCCGTAGATCTGCTCATAATCGCGCGCACGCCTATTTCTTCATAGCTCAAAAGCCTGAATATTTCTCCGAAACCGCTTAAAACTTTATTTAACAAAGGAGTTACGGTTTCTATGGTTATGTCTTTTGACGACAGTCCCGTGCCGCCGGACATAATAATTGCGTGCGAGCCGCTTTTAACGAAAGCGTCGAAAACTCTTTTAATAGCCGCCGCGTCGTTTTTTATTAAATTATATTCGCCGGCTTCCACGCCGTCGGCAACTTTGATATTTTCCTGGAGCCATTTTCCGGTTTCGTCCGTTTCCGGAGTGCGCGAATCGCTGATTATGCAAATATCGAGCTTGAGCGTGCCCATTTTATGCGCCGCCGTTTCGTGCTCGTGTTCGTGTTTATGCCCGTGGCCGTGTTCATGTTTTAAAGACATTTAATATCTTCCCCGCATTATTCTCTATATTAAATTATAGACCATTTTACCCTTAAAAGCAAAGATTATTAATAACTATTTTAATCAAATTATAGTTACCATTTTAAGGGCTTTTTCGCAAATTTTAATATCGAGGGGCGGCGAACTGAAAATTTCGCCGTCTATCTGCGAATATACCCCGCCGCCGGAAGGTTCGCATATATAGTCTATGCTGCAGCTTTTGACCTGGTACCGGCTTATCTTAAGGCCCCTGAAATCGTAGCGTTTAGTGACTACCTGGATGAAAAATTTAAGGTAATCGTTGACGTCCCTGGAATTGAGCATGAACAAATCAAGAAATCCGTCGCGCGGATCGGCGTTCTGGCTTAAAGTATATTTGCCGCCGTAGTATTTAGTGTTGGATATAACCGCAAAATCGGCGTAAAATTCCTTTTCGCCGAACACGGACACGGCTTTTATTTTAAGTTTTGAAAAATCGTATTTAAGAAGGGATTTAAGCCCCACTATAAGATACGCGAAAGGGCCGCATATTTTTTTTACCTTCGAATCGCCCGCTATCATTTTTTCTATTTCGTTTATGACGAACCCGTCAAAACCCACGCTGGCCATCATAACGAAATATCGGCCGTTGCACGATCCTATATCCAGGCCGGAGGCTTTAGCGCCGAAAGAAGAGCGCAACGCCGCGGCGGGATCGTTTGAAAACCCGGTTTCCTTGGCGAAAACATTGACGGTCCCGAGCGGTATCGGGCATACTTCGGGCAGCGCGAGAGAAGCGTCTTCGTTTTTAAGCTTCATAAGCCCGCTCACCGCTTCGTTGAGCGTGCCGTCGCCGCCCGCGGCGTATATGCGTTCGGCGCCGTCTTCGATGGCGTTTTTGACCAGATTGATCCCGTCGCCGCGGGCCGTCGTTTGATAAATAAGCGGATGGACGCCGTTTTCGTCAAAAATTTTGACGATGCCGCTCACAGATAGCTTTTTAGAATTACGCGCGTTGGGATTATATATTACCGCGTATTTTTTTTTGCCGCCGGCGTCCTGCATATTGCACGCTCCTTTTAATTAAACAAACGGCCGTGCGGGCCGGTTTTAAAGTCCGTTGATTTCACGGCTGATTTCGGATTTAACGAGCGAAACCACTTCGTCCACTCCGATTACTTTTAAGTCTTTAGAATTCCTGCGTTTGAACTCCACCTTGCCTTCGGCGGCGTAACGTCCTACGGCGACCCTTATGGGAATTCCGAGAAGATCGGCGTCTTTGAATTTGAATCCGGGCTTTTCCGCGCGGTCGTCGAATAAAACTTCTATATTTTCCGCGAGCATTTTTTTATAAAGGTCTTCCGCGCATTGTTTTTGCGTTTCGTCGCTGGAGTTGAGAAGCACGAGTATCACGTGGAACGGCGCTATGGGCATGGGCCAGCATATTCCGTCCTGGTCGTTGTTCTGCTCTACAGCGGCCTGCATGGTGCGGCCCACGCCGATTCCGTAGCATCCCATTATTATGGGATTTTCCTGGCCGGCTTCGTCGATGTATTTTGCGCCGAGCGCTTCGGAATATTTAGTGCCGAGTTTAAATATATGGCCTACTTCTATTCCGCGGGCTTTTTCGAGTTTAGCGCCGCACTGCGGGCACGGATGGCCGGCGTCGACCATTACCAGGTCGGCGAAAGAAGTAACGGAAAAATCGCTTAAATTAACATTTTTGAGGTGGTAGTCCTTTTCGTTGGCGCCCACTACGAAATCGGAAAGGTGTTTCACCGAATTATCGGCTATGATCTTAACGTTCGGATTAATGCCGATCGGGCCGCCGAAGCCGGGATAAGCCCCGACGCGCTTCTGCACTTCTTCGGAAGGTATCATTTCGAGATTTATGAACTTCAAATGGTTTTTAAGCTTGATTTCGTTGAGCTCGAACGCGCCGGAAATCAAAGCCACTACGTCTTCGCGGCCGTCGTTTTCGGCCCTGCCGTTGGTGAAAAACAGTATTTTGCAAAGGCTTTTCTTATCGACCTTCAGGAATTTAGCGAGATCTTCTATGGTAGAGGCGTTAGGCGTATGGATCTTTTCTACTTTCGGGCGGGAAGCCGCGGCCGAAGAGCCGGCCGGTATTTCGGGGCCGATTATCTTATCTATCTGCGTGGAAGCTTTTTCCACGTTGGCAGAGTATCTGCACGAATCGCAATAAACTATGGCGTCTTCGCCGGAAGGGGCTATAACCATGAACTCGTGAGAGGACGAACCGCCTATCGCGCCCGTATCGGCGTCAACCACCGTGTATTTTACGCCGCAGCGCTTGAATATATTGCAGTAGGCGGCGTGCATCTTTTTATAGTTGATATCGAGGCCTTCGGCCGAAATATCGAACGAGTAGGCGTCTTTCATGGTGAATTCGCGGGCGCGCATAAGGCCGAAGCGGGGGCGTATTTCGTCGCGGAACTTGGTCTGGATCTGGTAGAGCGTAACCGGAAGCTGCTTATAGGATCGCACTTCGTGGCGGACCAGATCGGTTATGACCTCTTCGTGCGTGGGGCCGAAGCAATATTCGCGTTCGGCGCGGTCTTTTATCTTGAGCATTTCCGAGCCGTAAACTTCCCAGCGGCCGGTTTCTTTCCAGAGGTTGGCGGGAAGTATGCAGGGCATAATAACTTCCTGGGCGCACGCCGCGTTCATTTCGCTGCGTATGATATTTTCGATTTTTTTGATTACCAGATTAGCCAGCGGCATGATTATATAAATGCCCGAAGCGAGCTTTCTGACAAGTCCCGCGCGCATTAGCAGCTTGTGGCTGATAATTTCGGCGTCCGCCGGCTCTTCCTTGGATGTCCTGATAAACGATTGTGAAAAACGCACTTTAGTTCCTCCCGATGAATATGTTAAAATTAATTAGCTCCATATAAGGCGCATGATATCTTTATAGGTAACCAGAATCGCCAGCAGGATCAAAAGAACGATCCCGAAAGCGTGTATCTTTTCTTCGATGGCGGTTGAAAGCCTTCTGCGCCTGATAGTTTCTATAAAAGTAAATATGATCCTTCCGCCGTCGAGGCCGGGGATGGGGAATAAATTAAGAAGCCCGATATTTATCGAAATAAGGGCGGTGATGTTAAGAAGGCTGAAAATACCTTCCACGGCCTGGTCTTTAACGGTTTTCGCGATGCCCACGGGGCCCTGCACATAATCCATGGTAATGGCGCCCAGAACGAGTTTTTTAATTCCGCGGAGCATTTCGATGGTGATCATTACCACCTGGTTAAAAGCCTGCTTTGCGCCTTCGAGAACGCCAAGCTTTTCGCCCACGGTGCTTTTCATAGCCACGCCGATGCGGCCCTCGCCTGAAGCTTTATCCAGGCGCGGAGTCACTTTTAAATCTACCAGCTCTTCTTTTTCGCCGCGCGATACGGTGAAAGTCAGTTCTTTTCCAGGGTTTTGCGAAACGAAGCCGAGCATTTCGGCCCATGTGAAAATATCTGTGCCGTTGATTTTAACGACTTTGTCTTTAGGCTTAATTCCCGCTACGGCGGCCGGCATTCCGTCCATTACGTCGCCAATGACGGGCATTATCGGCGGAAGAAAGCCGAAATGTTCGCCGAAATCCACTTTAGACTCGATGGTCATTTCCGTGGTGCCGCGCATCAATACGAAAGAAATCGTCTTGCCGTCGCTTTCCTTGAGCGCGTCTTCTATCTGGCTGTAGTATTTAACTTCGCGGCCGGCCACTTTAAGCATGCGGTCGCCGGGTTTGAATTTAGCTTTAAAAGCCGGCGATTCGGGTATCACTTCGCCTATTTCGGCTATGCTGTCGGCCATGAGCCCTATATAGCCTTTGCCTGTTTTAGGGTGCGTTTTCGGTTTGACGGTAAAATCCATAATCGCGCCGGCGCGATCGATTTTAACCTTTATATCTACGCCGGGTTTCTGCTGCACGTAGTTTCTGAACTGGTCCCAGGAAGCGACCTTCTGCGCGTCCACTTCTAAAAGCACGTCGGCCTTGCGGATACCCACTTCGTAAGCCGGCGAATCGGCCATGGAAAGCGAAACTACGGGAATGGTGTAGTAAGGTTTTTGAATCAGGCCGTAGCCGGAGTTAATGATCCAGTATATCAGGAAGGCGAGGACGAAATTCATGAAAGAGCCGGCGAATAAAATAAGCATTTTCGCCCAGGGGCTCTTGTTATAAAAAGCGCG
Source organism: bacterium ADurb.Bin243 (assembly GCA_002069765.1). Taxonomy (GTDB): domain Bacteria; phylum Muiribacteriota; class UBA9980; order UBA9980; family UBA9980; genus UBA9980. The sequence goes on along the minus strand of MWBZ01000049.1, from coordinate 6,345 downwards.
CGAAGAGTCTTCCAGCTCGTCGTTTTCGTCCATGCCGGCGAGGTCCACGTAGCCGCCCAGAGGTATCGGACGCACGCAGTAAAGTGTTTCGCCATATTGTTTGCCGAACAGAAGCGGCCCGAAGCCGATCGAAAATTCCCGGACAAGTATGCCGCTCTTTTTAGCGGTTATATAGTGGCCGAACTCATGAAAGACCACTATCAGCGATATTACGAAAGAAACAGATAAAAAACCTATTAAAAAACCCATTACTTATATGACCTCCAATGATTAAATTCGATAATAAAAAGCCGAACCGTCACTTGACGAACAGGACGAAGTAATAATACGAAAAAGGCAGCGTCAGCAAAAGGCTGTCGATTCTATCTAAGACTCCGCCATGGCCAGGTATCAGCCCCGAAGAGTCCTTAACTTCGCCGTCGCGCTTGAACTGCGATTCTATGAGATCGCCGAGCACCGAAAAAGCGTTCAGCGCGAACGCATATAAAATATAAGCCCAGAAAGGCATCTGAGCTGCCGGCGCCCATAAGTAAAAAGCCGAGGCGGCGGCGCAGGAAAAAATCAGCCCGAAATAAACTCCGACGACCGATTTTTTAGGCGATATGGCCGGCGAAAGCCTTTTGCCGCCGCGCCCGAAAGCCATGCCGCCGAAATAAGCGAAAGTGTCGGCGGCCCAGACGAGGGCCATAGCCATAAACAAAAATCTGGCGCCATATTCAAGAGTTCTAATATACATCGCGAAGCTAAGAAAAACAGGAATATAAAAGTACGCGAATACGGTGGCCGAAATATCCAGAATCGAATTTTCGATGCGCTTGTAAAACTGGAGCCATAATATTAAAAAAACCGCGCCCAGTATCATTATCGGAGAAAATTCGAACCCGTGGGAAGTTTTATTCACGAAGAAAAAATGAGCGTTGATAAAATAAAGCGCGGTTATTACAAAAGCCGGCGCCTTGAAGCACGAAGCGCCTTTGCGGGCGGCTATGGCGAAAAATTCGTCCAGGGCGAAAAGGCTTAAAGCCAGCAGCATAAGGCAAAGCGGCAGTCCGCCGTAATATACGGCGAATAAAACGAAAGGTATTAAAATTAAGGCGGAAATAATTCTTGCGGCCATTAAATATAACTTTAACCGTCAGGCGCGGATAAATAATCAGCTGACGGTTATCGCAGGTTTGATCCCCCCAAATCTTCGCTCGCGCGAATTATAATTTATTATCGCCTGTACGAGGTCGGCTTCTTCGAAATCAGGCCACAATTTTTCGGTTATATAAATTTCGCTGTAGGCTATCTGCCACAAAAGAAAATTCGATATCCTGAATTCGTTGGAGGTCCTGATCAATAATTCAGGATCGCCGAGCGACGGTGAATATAAATAATTTCTGATATACTTTTCGTCGATATAATTATAATTTTCGGCCTCCGGCGAGCCTTCTTTAACCGCGTGCTCCGAAACGATCCTTTTCACGGCGTCTATAATTTCGGCGCGGCCCGAATAATTCACCGCCAGGTTTAAAAGCATTCCGCCGCAGCCTGCCGTGGCCTGCTCAGTTCTGGATATGGTTTCCTGAACGTTTTCGGGAAGTTCCTTCACGCGGCCCATCACCTTGAAGCGGATATCGTTTTCTAAAAATTTAGAAAGCTTGGTTTTCATATATTCGTTAAAGATCGACATTAAAAAATTGACTTCTTCCGCCGGCCGTTTCCAGTTTTCGGTGGAAAAAGAATAAAGAGTAAGCGCGCCCACGCCTATTTTAGCGCAGAACTCCGTGATTTTTTCGACTACGGATACGCCTTTCATATGGCCATAGGTGCGGGGCTGACCGCGGTTTACGGCCCACCGCCCGTTTCCGTCCATTATGACGGCTATATGCGACGGTTTGGGCATCGTTTTTAGTTCTTCGATCGAGAGATTATTCATAGGGCACCGCGGGCGGAAGGCGAAGAAAAACTCCGCCTTCCGTTATTTTCAGAATATTAAGCCGTCAATATGTCTTTGTTTTTTGCTTCGGTAACTTCGTCTATTTTAACGATGTACTGGTCAGTGATTTTTTGTATCTTGTCGTTGGCTTTTTTGAAATCGTCTTCGGTTATTTCAGCGTCGTTTTTAGCTTTTTTGATATGTTCGAGCACGTCGCGGCGGTGGTTGCGGACCGCGATCTTATATTCTTCGGATTTTTTCTTGACTATCTTGACGAGTTCCTGGCGGCGTTCGCCGGTGAGCGGCGGAACGTTGAGCCTGATTATATTTCCGTCGAGCTGAGGGTTGATGCCGATGTCGGATTTCTGTATAGCCTTATTGATTTCGGCGAGCGCGCTTTTATCGAAAGGAGTGATGATGATCTGTTTAGGATCCGGAACCGATATGGTCGCCACCTGCGTAAGCGGGGACTGGGTTCCGTAATAATCCACTTTGATCTTGTTGAGTATGCTCGCGTTAGCTCTGCCGGTGCGGAACGTAGAGTATTCGTCCTTCAAGGCCGTAAGGGTTTTTTCCATTTTATCGGTTAACTGCGAATAGGTTTTTTCTAACAATTCTGCTCCCTCCCTGATATTAAATTACTTTGCGGTATTCGCGTGAACGAGCGAACCCACGGTTTCACCTTTGACTATTTTCAAGATATTTCCTTCGTCGCGTATATTGAAAATCACTATGGGCATATCGTTTTCCATGCACAGCGTAAAGGCGGTCATATCCATTACGTTAAGGCGCTTTTCTATGGCGTCTATATAGGTTATATCGTTATATTTGACCGCGTCGGGATATTTAACCGGGTCTTTAGAATAAATGCCGTCCACCTTGGTGGCTTTCAACAGCAGGTCCGCGCGTAATTCAACGGCGCGCAGGGCCGCCGGCGTATCAGTGGTAAAAAGAGGGTTGCCCGAACCGGCCGCGAGTATTAAAACGCGCTTCTTTTCGAGATGGCGGAGCGCCCTTCTTAAAATGAACGGCTCGGCGACTGATTTAACTTCGAGCGCCGATAAGACGCGTGTGGTGAGGCCGGTTTTTTCTATAGCGTCCTGCAGGGCCAGGGCGTTCATTACGGTGGCGAGCATCCCCATGTAATCGGCCGCGCACCTTTCAAAGCCCAGGTCTTTAGCGTATATGCCGCGGAATATATTTCCGCCGCCGACGACTATGGCTATTTCTACGCCTAAATCGTATATCTGCCTGATTTCATTTGAAATTCTCGTAAGCGTTGCGGGATCGTAACCCGAGCCGGTTTTGCCGCCGAGCGTTTCGCCGGATAATTTCAATAAAATACGCTTATATTTTACAGTCAATTTCAATTTTCCTTTCGCCGCCCGAGCTGTGAAAAAAATTGAGCAACGGCGTTTTTAATATATCAAATAAAAACGGCGCCCGCGCGATGAAATTAAAGCATATACTTCAAATTCAAAGCCGGGCGCATTTTTGAAAAACTATTTGCCTATTTCAAATCTGACGAACCGTTTAATTTTTATGGAAGAGCCTATTTTTTTAGCTTTTTCAGCTATGTACTGGTTTACTTTAACGTTGGGGTCTTTTACAAAAGCCTGTTCGGTGAGGCATCTTTCTTCGTAAAATTTATTGAGTTTTCCGACGATTATCTTTTCGATGATTTCGGCGGGTTTTTTCTGGTCGGCCATCTGGGCGCGGTAAATTTCTTTTTCTTTTTCTATGAGGTCGGCCGGGACTTCGGAGCGTTCGATGCACAGCGGATTAGCGGCGGCTATCTGCATGGCTATGTCTTTGGAAAATTCAACGTAATCGGCGTTTTTAGCAAGGCCTGCGTCGCCTTCGATTTCGAGCAATACGCCGAGTTTGGCTCCCATGTGTATATATGAGTGAACCAGTCCCGAGCTGAATATGGCGAATCTTCTTACGCCTAGATTTTCTTTGATGGAGCCGACTTTTTCGGCTATGAAATCGCCGACTTTCAACGATTTATTTTTGCAATAAGGCTGTTCTAAAAGGCATACAGCGGAAGCGTTTTCGCCTGCGGGAACTTCCTGGGCGTTTAAATATTTGGGTTTAGCTTCCATTACGTGTTCGGCGACGTCTTTTACGAAAGCCTGAAAGCCGTCGTTGCGGGCGACGAAATCGGTTTCGCAGTTAACTTCTACCAATATGCCGGATTTGTGATCGGGCGATACGATGGTGTAAACGATGCCTTCGTTGGCCACGCGGTCGGCTTTAGCTTTAGCGGTAGCCATGCCTTTTTTGCGAAGATAATCAACGGCTTTTTCCATGTCGCCGCCGTTTTCCATAAGCGCTTTTTTGCAGTCCATCATTGGGCAATCGGTTTTTTCGCGTAATTCTTTTACCATACTAGCAGTTATTTCCATAATTTTTAATCCCTTTCCATTTATAATTTATTTTTTTGTTTTTATCTTAATCTAAGGCTATATTCAAATAATCGAATGTAACCGGTTATAATCTTTAAATTTATATTAAAAACATTTATTGCCGGCGGAGATGTATAAGATAAGCTGGCGCGGCGATTCGGCAAAAAGAAGCCGGGCAAAACGGCTCCGCTCCTATCTAAAAACATGCATACGCAAGGGCATGCATGTTTTTAAACAGGGGTTTATATGCAAAAATTAAGCGTCGCTGCGTGTCATTTTGCGTTTGGTTTCGCCGATTTTTTCGACTTTTATTATTTTGTTTTCGTTATCGATAACGGCGTCGATCGCTTCTTTTTCGCTAGCGGTGGAGTATTCTTCGTCCATCGTCGTGCTGTCGGGAAGTTCGGTTTCATCGGTCGCCGCGGGCGCGCCCGTGTCTTCGCTGCGGCCTTCGCGGCCTTCTATGATAGCGTTGGAAACGGTCTGGGTGAGAAGTTTTATAGCGCGGATAGCGTCGTCGTTGCCCGGAATTACGTAATCGATTTCATCGGGATCGCAGTTGGTGTCTACTATGCCGACCGTAGGTATGTTGAGTTTGCGTGCTTCGGATACGGCTATATGTTCTTTTTTAGGGTCTATTATAAAAAGAGCCTGGGGAAGTTTGCGCATATTTTTAATGCCGCCGAGGTATTTTTCGAGTTTTACGCGTTCTTTTTCTTTAGCGGAAACTTCGCGTTTGGGAAGAAGATCGTAGGTGCCGTCTTCTTTCATAGCTTCGATTCTCTTAAGGTAGTCGATACGTTTCTGGATCGTTTCGAAATTAGTGAGAGTGCCGCCCAGCCAGCGCTGGTTGATAAAATGCATTCCGGCGCGCGTAGCTTCTTCTTTAATGGTTTCCTGGGCCTGTTTTTTAGTGCCTACGAATAAGATAGTGCCTTTATTTGCGGCTACCGACTTAATGAAATTGTAGGCTTCCTGGATTTTTTTAACGGTTTTCTGCAGGTCTATTATGTAGATACCGTTTCTTTCGGCGAATATGAATCTCGCCATTTTCGGGTTCCAGCGGCGCGTCTGGTGTCCAAAATGAACGCCCGCTTCGAGTAAACTTTTCATTGATACTACTGACATCTGAGTAACTCCTCCTTATGGTTTTATTCCGCCACGAACGTCATTTTTTTGTAAAATCCGCCGCCACATGATATTTTCAGCGTAGCGCCGGGCACCTTCACAAAAATCGGTCCGTGTGTGAATTGCTATAATTTTATCACAAAATTAAACATTTTGCAAGATTTTTTAGGCGTGAGCCATATAAATTTTTTCGGATACCCGTTCGAAAATCCCTCCGGAAAAATTTATAAGTGAAAAGTGCATAGTGGATAGTTAAGGCTGGGGCTCGCCCTGCGAGTTTTATATATAAAATATTTAAGAATGCGTTTTACGCATGTAGTTGGGGCAGGGCGCCAGATAATTTTTTTCGGGGACGCGTTCTAAAATCCCTCCGGGATTTTAGCCGCTTGAGCTCAGCGCCTCACGCCCATCCTGGGCTCCGGCGCTTCCGCTACACCCCTTCAAAAATTATTCTGGCCCCTGCTATAAGCTTAAAATCAACTTAAGCAATGGATTACAACCTGAAAGCACTTTTATAGGCTGGTTAACACAAAAGCCTATTACAAAACCATAATTCTGACTTGCCAATAAGCCATTATTGCAGCGCAGACGCGAGCGTAAGCGCGCGTCTGCTAACGAACGAAAGGCAGTGAAGAAATTTGAGGCAATTAACGAAAAAAGCATAACTGAATTAAAGCCCCGGCAGAAAAGCCGGCGCATCGCAATAATAAAGCGTCAGGGAAATCGGGGGTTGGAAGGGATTTTAAGGGAAGGGAGGGGCCGCGGCACCTCGCCTTCCCTTATCAAAAAATATCGAATTTTATTTATCCGTATAAAATGAAAAGCAGTTTAAAAGTTTAAATTATAAGTAATTTATCTTTTAACGACGACGCCATAGTAGCTTCTGGT
>MWBZ01000048.1 GCA_002069765.1 bacterium ADurb.Bin243 | reverse complement strand
ACGATTTATAACATAGACCATTATACCAACGCTATCACGGCGTCGATGTTTTTAGTGGCGGCGCTGATGGTTTCCACCATACCGTATCCCGCGCTTAAGAAATCCAATAAAAACAAGCCCAGGCTTTTCAGGCGAGTGCTCACGCAGATAGGCTTCTGGCTTATCATTCTGGCGGCTTATATCATCACCATAGAAAAGGCGATTTTCTTCGCGGTTGTCTCATATCTTATCTCGGGTCTTTGTTTTGCGGTTTATAAAACGCTCGAAAATAAGGGTTATATCGAGCTAGTCCTGGCTAAAATCAAGAAAAAATAGCGCTTTTTATGGTAAAAATATAAAAAATAATAAAAATATAACTAAATGTCTTGATTTTTAATACGAATTTGTGTTAAAATATAAAGAATTTTTTAAAGATAAGTTATTAATTAAACTTATAAATTACTCAGGAGGAAATACAAATGCAAGAAAAAATCCATCCCAATTTTCACGAAGACGCTACGGTAAGCTGCGCTTGCGGCGAAACATTCAAAACCGGTTCCGTTATGGAAACGATAAAAGTGGAAATATGCTCGAAATGCCATCCGTTTTTCACGGGCAAAGTTAAAATGTTAGACACCGCCGGCCGCGTTGAAAAATTCCAGAAGAAACACGCAAACGCTGAACTCGGCGTTAACACGAAACCTCAGAAAAGGGTCGTTAAACCCGTCGTGGCTCCCAAAGACAGAAAAGCGGCAGCCGCTAAAGCGGAAACCAAGCCCGCTCCTAAAGCCGAAGCAAAAGCGAAACCCGCCGAAGCCAAAAAATAGTTTGTCGCGTATATAAGGCATAAGTTTATAAAAACTAGATAGCAGCGGGGGAGAGCATATCGCTCGCCCCCGCTCGCTTGTATTTAACGGGTCCTATTAAACAGGTAAAAGAAAATAGAAAATAGATAACAGAAAATAGAGAACAGAGAACGGATAAGGAATTTTGAAAAAATAAAAGAAATTTTATTTGATTTTTGAGTTTATTTAAAATGTCAGAAATCCTTCACTATTCACTGTTCACTGTAAACTATTCACTATATAAAGGTGATCCGATGTCCCAGTCTAATTTAAAAGTTTCAATAGTCGAACATACTCCTAACCCTGAAAATATAGTTGCGTTAGCGGCGAAGATGTGCTATTCAAAGTGCAGCGTCGACGAGTTGCGCGAAAAAATTTCCAAAAACGACCAGCGCGAGTTCATTAAAAAATTGATCGGCATGGGGCATCTAACGCCTATAGAACACGTTAGCATAACTTACGCGGTAGAAGGCGTCAGCCGCGCGCTTCTCGCGCAGATAACCCGCCACCGCATAGCCACGTTCTGCGTAAAATCTCAGCGGTACGTAGGCGAACATAGCAGCGCTTCAAAGGAAACGTTTAATTATATAATACCGCCTTCAATAAAAAAATTAGGCGATAAATATGTGCGTGTTTTCGACGAACAGATGAAAACTATTCAGGGTTTCTATGATTTCTGGCACGACAAACTTGGCGAGAGCGAAAAGACCGTCGAAACGCAGAACGAAGACGCCCGTTTCGTGCTGCCTAACGCGGCCGAAACCAAGTTCGTATTCACAATGAACGCGCGCGAGCTTTTTCACTTTTTCAGCCTGAGGCTCTGCATGCGGGCGCAGTGGGAAATTCGTGCCCTGGCCGGCCAGATGTATAAATTAGCCCTTAAAACGGCCCCGGTGCTTTTTTCTTACGCCGGCGCGCCGTGCAAATTCGGAAACTGCAAAGAAGGCACCCTTAAATGCAAAAAAGGCACGACACGATAATAGACCCGGAGCTGAAGATACTTCAAAGCGACGACGCATTCTGCTATTCAACCGATACGATTCTTCTTCTCGAATTTATCAACGCCAATTACAGCTTTCCGGATGTTTTTAAAATGGCGGAACTCGGTTCCGGCACCGGCGGGCTGTGCATCGTAGCCGCCAGGCAAAACCCTTCCGCGCGCGTCACCGGCATCGAGCTTCAGCGGCCGCTTAACGAGCTGGCCCGCGAAAGCGCCAGGATTAACGGGCTCGAAAACGTCGAATTCAAAGACGCCGATTTGCGTGAAATAAAAAAACATTTTTATCCGGAAACTTTCAATCTGGTGGCGGCGAACCCTCCTTATTTCAAGCTCGGCACCGGTCGCGTCAATAATAATTCCAAAAAAGCCCAGGCCAAGCATGAAATCAAATGCACGCTGGCCGATGTTTTCACGGCGGCGTCACATCTTCTGAAAAAAACCGGCGCGTTTTTTCTTATACATCATTATTCGCGCATATTCGATGTTTTTTCGCTCGCTTCGCAGAATAAATTCAAGCTGATATGCTTTCAGCCGGTATATGTGGACGAATCGGAAAAGGACTCGAACGCTTCGCATTGCCTCTTCGCTTTCTGTAAGTCGTATAAAAAAGAGCCGGCGGTTCTCGCGCCGAAACATATAATAAAAGTTAAGTAAAAGAAAGGCATGGTGCTATAATGAATTGGTACTGCTGCGACCGCTGCCAGAAATGGCATGACTGCGACACTAAATGGTTCCGGGGTGAAAAGCATATACCTCAATATTGCTGCCCTAACTGCAATAATTACGGCGAATGTTACGAAAAATTCAAAAACGACGACGCCGCGAAAGCGATGAAAGACGACAGGGAAAAAAAGGCTAAAAAGAAAAAATAACCCTTTTGGCCGAAAAAAAATATGCTATAATATAAAGATATTTATGAAAATAATCAAACAGCCCAAAAAATGGAATTTTAATATCGACGATCAGTCCGAATCCGCCGTTAAAATAATGCAGCCAGATTTATCGGACGGGCTCAATAAATTAAATATTACCGATATTGAATTTATCGAAGGCGCAGATATCGAAGGCGTAGAAGTAACCGAAGGCAGGCCTGAACCTATCGATATCAAATCTTGCAGCCTTAAAAAATCGGTATTCAAAAACATTTTATTTATCGAGTCCGATATTAAAAAACTCGAAGTGAATAACGTCAGATTCGAACACTGCGATTTTTCAAATGCCGTTTTCACCGGCGCAGTCATTCACCGCGCCGAATTCGTGAACTGTAAAATGCTTGGAACCAACCTCGTAGAAGCCGTTTTACGCAACGTGACTTTTAAGGATTGCAAATGCGATTACGCTTTTTTTTCTTTCGCTAATTTCAAGCAGGTAAGTTTCGAAGGCTGCGATTTGAGCCAGTCCGATTTTCAGCGCGCGGTCCTGGCGAAATTCGCCTTTTCTAAATGCAATTTGTCCATGGCGCAATGTTCGGGCGTTTCTTTCCGCGGGCTCGACATCGCCGATTGCGAAATAGAAGGCATCATAGCTGGTCCCGACGATTTAAAGGGCGCTTCCGTATCGGCCCATCAGGCGGTGCTGCTTGCGCAAACTTTCGGCCTTAACGTTAAATTATGATCAGGAAGTAAAAATGACCGACCAGAATAAACAGGCGATTATTAACGCCGAAGAAGAATTAAAAAAAAGCGAAGCCCAAAAAAACGCCATATTGAATGGAATAACCACTAATATCGCTTTCGTCGATAAGAACTTGAATATTATATGGGTGAATAAAGCGGCCGCGGAGTCGGTTAAAAAAACTCCTGAAGAAATGATCGGCCGCGCCTGTCACGTTTTCTGGGCCGACCCATCCAAGCCGTGCCCGAACTGCCCGACGCTTAAAGCGTTCCAGACGAAAAAAACGGAGCAGACCATTATGCGCACTCCCGACGGAAGGATATGGGAAGAAAAAGGCGAACCGGTGTTCGATCCAGAAGGAAACCTTATCGGAGTAGTCGAAATTGCGGCCGATATAACGGAGCGGGTTCGCATGGAAGAAGCTCTCCGGCAGAGCGAACAGCGCCTGCAATTCGTTCTTCAGGGCAGCCGGCTCGGATTTTGGGATTGGAACCTCGAGACGAACGAGGTCCAGAGGAACGAACGCTGGGCGGAAATGCTTGGTTATCGGCTCGACGACATTGAATTTACGGTGAAGCAGTGGATCGATTTTATACATCCCGACGATCGCGAAATGGCCTTGAAATCGATCAACGACCATATAGAAGGGCGGACCCCGATCCACAGGGCTGAATATCGTATGCGCACTAAAGACGGCCGGTACAAATGGATACTCGATCAGGCCATGGCCGTCAGCGTCGATAAGAACGGAAAAGTGAACAGGATGAGCGGCACTCATACAGATATCACTTCAAGCAAGCTGGATGAAGAAAAGATAAAGTCGCTGCTGGCCGAAAAAGAACTCATGCTCAAAGAAGTTCACCACCGGTTGAAAAATAATATGAATACGGTGGCAAGCCTTCTTGCCCTGCAGGAAGAGCTGGTTAAAGACGAAGCGGCGGCGGCGGCGCTCAAAGATTCCAGGAACCGCGTTATGAGCATGAAGGTGCTATACGACAAGTTATACCGTTCCGATGATTTTAAAGAAACGTCTTTCAAGGATTATATTTCCCCGCTCGTAGAGGAGATCGTGAATAATTTTCCGAACAGGGCGATTGTAAAAATAGAAAAAAATATAGAAGATTTCAAAATCGGCGCAAAAAAAATATCGTCGCTTGGAATACTCATAAACGAACTGCTTACTAATATTATGAAATATGCTTTCACCGGGCGTGAAAGCGGTCTGATCTCCATTTCGGCTTCGCTGATAAATAATATGGTCAGGGTATCGGTCCGTGACGATGGAGTGGGAATGCCCGAACCTGCCGATTTTTCGAAAGCGGAAGGTTTCGGCTTTCAGCTTGTGGAAATGCTCACCAGTCAGCTCGGCGGCTCGATAAAGTGCGAAAGCGGAAATGAAAACAAAAACGGAACAGAGTTTATTCTTGAATTCGGTTTATAAAATTTGTTGGATCGGATCTTAAAAAATAGACTGCAAGTCGAATATCAAAATTTAATTTTTTTATTGACAAAAGAAATTAAAAATGATAACATAAAATCAGCAAAATCAAATAAATGATTTAAAATGCTTTTTTTGAACTGGAAATTCTTAAAAGCAAAAGGTTTTCGGTTTATCGTACGTCTTATTAATTTATTAGTGCTTTAATATTTTTTTTGTTTTAGCACCCGCAATTTAATAAAAATACTTTAAGAAAGAGCGTTTTAACACTATGCTTTATCGTCGCGTCTGCCTTGAAGCGTTTGGGTATGAAATACCTGAATGCGTCGTCACCTCTGAAAATATCGAAAGCCGCCTTGCGCCGCTTTATGACAAACTCAAACTTCCATCGGGCCGCCTCGAAATGATGACCGGCATCCGCGAGCGCCGCCTGTGGCCCAAAGGCGTTAAGCCGAGCGACGCCAGCACCAGAGCCGGCCGGCAGGCTATCGAAAGGGCCGGAATCGATCCGGCACAGCTTGAGTGCCTTATCCATTCGTCCGTTTCGCGTGATTTCCTCGAACCCGCCACGGCCACCGTCGTTCACAACAACCTGGGCCTTCCAAAATCGGCCATGGTTTTCGATATTTCCAACGCGTGCCTGGGCTTTTTAAACGCCATGCTCACGGCGGCCAATATGATCGAGCTCGGCCAGATAAAATCAGCCATAGTAGTGGCCGGAGAAAGCGCCGGACAGCTCGTGGAAAAGACCATAGAAGAGCTTAATTCGCTCGAAAACCCCACCAGAAATAAAATAAAAGATTCCTTCCCCTCGCTTACCATCGGTTCAGGCGCCGTGGCGCTCGTTATGACCGATATATCGATTTCTAAAACCAGGCACAGGCTTCTGGGCGGAACTTTCCGCGCGGCCACCATGCACAATAACCTGTGCCAGGGCTCGGTCGAATCGGCCGATGCCGGCTTCGCCAATGAGGCTAATATGCCGCATATGTGCACCAACGCCGAAGCGCTTCTTGTTTCCGGCTGCGAACTCGCGCGCGAAAACTGGGAAGATTTCCAGAGGGAGCTCAACTGGACGGCTGAAACGCCGGAACGCATATTCTGCCATCAGGTGGGGTCCATGCACCGCCGCGCCGTTTACCAGTCGTTGGCGCTCGACATGAATAAAGATTTTTCCACATTCGAAGTGCTCGGAAACGTGGGCTCGGTGTCGCTGCCTATAACCCTTGCCATCGCATGCGACCAGGGCCTCGTGGCGAAGGGCGACAACATCGCCATGCTCGGCATCGGCAGCGGGATCAACTCCATTATGCTCGGAGTCGAGTGGTAGCAGAAGAACATATTAAAACGGAAGAATATATTAAAAACGTAATATTTTAAACGCGCCCTCAAAACAAGGGCATAAAATAAAAAATTATAAACAGCGTGAATACAGTGAACGATATCGACATCAGCGGATTCAAAGACATATATCCCTTTGAATCCCGTTTTTTAAAGATCGAAGATTTAAACGGCGGCGGCTACGGCTATCATTATATAGACGAAGGCGAAGGCGAGGCCGTGGTGATGCTTCACGGCAATCCCACCTGGTCGTTTTATTACCGCAATCTCGTAACCGCGCTTAAGCAAGCCGGATACAGGGCCATCGCCGTGGATCATATCGGCTGCGGCCTTTCAGATAAGCCCCAGGATTACGAATACACCCTAGAAAAACATATCAGTAATTTCGAATATTTCATCGAAAAAAAAGGGCTTAAAAACGTTACGCTCGTCGTTCACGACTGGGGCGGGGCCATCGGCATGGGATACGCCGTTCGCCATCCTGAAAATGTAAAAAAAATAATCGTTTTTAATACGGCGGCGTTCCGCTCGGATTTTATCCCGTTCAGAATCGATATATGTAAAATCCCGCTGTTCGGCGATATCGCGATCCGCTGCTTCAACGCCTTCGCCGGCGCGGCGGTTTATATGGCTACGGCCAAACCCGGGCGAATGACCGCTAAGGTAAAAGCGGGATATCTTGCGCCGTACAACAATTACCATAACCGCATCGCCACACTGCGCTTCGTTCAGGATATCCCCATGAGCCCCGGCCACAGAAGCTATAAAACTCTTCTCGATATAGAAGAAAAGCTCGGAACGCTTAAAGATAAGCCGATGCTTGTCATCTGGGGCGCGAAAGATTTCTGCTTTACGGTCGAATTCATGAAAAAATGGAAACAATTATTCCCGGCTGCGGACGTGCGCAATATTACCGACGCGGGGCATTACGTTCTCGAAGACGCCCACGAAAGAATAATTCCGTGGGTAAAGAAATTTCTGGCGAAGTGAACTTCTAATTATGAATTTTGAAAAACCCGACTACAGAAACGAAAAATTTAATATAGCGTCTTATCTTCCATATATGGCAGATCTTATGCCGCACAAGCGCGCCGTGATATTTCCGGCCGGCCGCGACAAAGCCGGAAGGGTGGCATATACGCACCTCACCTTCAGCCAGCTTAACGAAGAATGCGACAGATACGCCGACGGGCTCAATAAATACGGAATCGGAAAGGGCGTTAAAACGCTTTTAATGGTAAGGCCCAGCCTCGAATTTATAGCGCTGGCTTTCGCGTTGTTTAAAACGGGCGCGGTGCCCATACTTATAGACCCGGGCATGGGAATTTTTAACGTGCTTAAATGCGTCGCCGGCGTCGGGCCCGAAGCGGTGATAGCCGTGCCCGAAGTGCACGCGGCCAAATCTATTTTAAGATGGTATTTCAAATCGGTAAAATACAGCGTTACGGTCGGTAAAAATTGGTTCTGGCGCGGATTGACGCTCGATAAAATCAAGCGGCACGGCCGCGCGCCTTTCGAATGCGCTGAAACGCTGGCAAAAGACCCGGCCGCTATCCTTTTTACCAGCGGCAGCACCGGGCCGGCCAAGGGCGTTTTATACGAGCATAGAATGTTCGGGGCGCAGGTGGAACTTTTGAAGGAAGCTTATAAATTCGAAGAAAACGAAACCGAGCTTCCCGGCTTTCCGCTTTTCGCCCTTTTCAACGTGGCGCTCGGAATGAGCTGCGTGATACCCGATATGGACCCTACCAGGCCGGCGCAGGTGGACCCTTCAAAAATAGTCGAAGGCATTTTAAACCAGGGCGTCACCAACACTTTCGGCTCTCCGGCCATCTGGAACCGCGTGGCCGATTATTGCAACGAAAAGAACATCAAGCTGAATTCGATTAAACGAATATTAATAGCGGGCGCACCGGTTTCGGGCGAGCTGATTGGCCGCGTAAAAAAAATGCTGCCGGAAACCGCCGACGTGCATACGCCTTACGGCGCCACCGAGTCGCTTCCGCTGTGCAATATATGCGGAAACGATATTTTAAAAAAAGGCTGGCCGGAAACTAAAAAAGGCGCGGGGATTCTTGTAGGCAGGCCGGTTAAGCCGAACGCCGTAAAGATTATTAAAATAATCGACGGCCCGGTTGAAAAACTGGACGAGTCTATCATTTTAAAACCGGGCGAGATCGGAGAAATTATCGCTTCGGGCCCCATAGTCACTAAAGAATATTTCTGCAACCCGAAAGCTACGGCCGCCGCGAAAATTAAAGACGGAAACGGCTTCTGGCACAGGATGGGCGACGCCGGATATATAGACGAAGCGGGCGATCTCTGGTTTTGCGGGCGAAAGGACCACAGGGTCGAAACCGCGGAAGGCCGGGTTTACTTCAGCGTAAAGTGCGAAGCCGTATTCAACAACCATCCCGACGTTTTCAGATCCGCCCTGGCGGGGCAGGGTAAAAGGCCTCGGCAGACGCCGGTTATTTTTATAGAGCCGCGGCCGGGCAAATTTCCCCAAAACGAAACGCAAAAAGAGCGGTTTATTAAAGAGCTGTTTGAAATTTCAAAAAAATCCGAATTGACGGCCGCGATCGATAGAATTTTATTCATAGAAAAGATGCCGGTTGACGTTCGCCATAACGCCAAGATATTCCGCGAAAAGTTGTCGGATATTGCCTCAGGGAGCGCCCTATGAAAGTTCTCGTAACCGGCGGCGGCGGCTTTTTAGGAAGCGCGCTCACCGCAAAACTCATAGAGCGCGGCTATCAGGTCAGCGTATTGAACAGAAGGCGCTACCCGGAGGTCGAAAAACTCGGCGCGGTTTCTATCATGGCCGATTTGAGCGACTCCGCAAAAGTGGCCGAAGCGTGCGGCGGAATGGACGCGGTTTTTCATACCGGCGCCAGGGCCGGTTTCTGGGGCAGTTATAACGATTATTATTCCTCTAACGTGCTCGGAACTAAAAACGTTATCGACGGCTGTTTGAAATACGGCGTTAAAAAACTTATATACACGAGTTCGCCGAGCGTCGCCTACAACGCCGAAGACGCCGTTAATATAGACGAAAGCGCGCCCTATCCCGAAAAATACCTGTGTTATTATTCCCGCACGAAGGCCGAGGCCGAACGCATGGTAATGAAGGCGAACGGAAGCGGCGGCCTGCTGACCGTTTCATTGAGGCCTCACCTGATATGGGGCCCCGGCGATAATCACCTTATTCCTAGAGTTATCAGGGCCGCGGCTGAAAAATCCGCCGCGAAAAGACTCAAAATAGTCGGCGACGGACTGAATAAAGTGGATATCACTTATATAGATAACGCTGTGGACGCGCATTTGAACGCTTTCGACGCGCTCGCCGAAGGCTCTAAAACGGCCGGATCCGTTTATTTTATAAGCCAGGGAGAGCCGGTAGTTCTGTGGGAATTCATTAACCGCATACTTCTGGGAACGGGCATACCGCCTCTTAAAAATAAGGTGCCATACGGGTTCGCGTATTTCGCCGGCGCGGTTTCAGAACTTATTTATTCGGCTTTTATGATTAAATCCGAGCCGCGTATGACCAGGTTCCTTGCGGCCCAGCTTTCAAAAAGCCATTACTTCGATATAAGCAGGGCTAAAAACGAGTTGGGCTACAGGCCGAAAGTTTCCACCGAAGAAGGTTTGGTTAAACTGATAGACTATTTAAAGAATAGCGGCGTTTTAAATAATTTATAAAACCGTCCCGCAGGACTTAATTATAAGAATATATTGAAATTATGATGAATATCAATGAAAAAAATGAGGCCAATAGCGTAATCGACCGCGGCGCAATAAAAAGCGCTCTCGAGGCCGGCGTTTTCTACGTTAAAATGAGCACCAGCTTCGACGAGCTCGACCCGTTGAATATGCTGCATAACTCGCGCTATCAATATATTTTAGAGCGCGCCACTTATCTGTTTTTTAACGCGGTAAAAGTCATCGAAGAGTTCGATATAGTGAAATACCCCGACCTGCACCACGTAGTGCATAATATCAACCTTAATTATTTAAAGCCGATATTCGGCGTAGTCCCATTTTACGTGGCGATAGCGCCTCAAAAACTCAGGGAAGCCGGCGCCGCTTTCGACGTGGCTTTCCTGTCCGAGGATAAAAAGACGGTTTACTGCAAAGGCACCCGCTCCATAGCTAAAGTAAGGCCTGTAACCTTCGAGCCGACCGGCTGGACGGCTAAATTTCGTGAAACGCACGAATATATAATAGAACTGATAAAAACGCAAAAAAAATAAATTTAATATTTGAAATAATTAGCGAAATCGGGTATAATATAACTCAAAAAAGATATTGTTATTCTTAATAATTGATAAATTTTTATTGATCTTAATAAAGAGCTGATTATTTTAAAGATTCATAAAAAAGGAAGTATGAACGCTTATGAATAATGATGAAAGAATTGTAATAACCGGCGTCGGACTCACTTCGCCAAACGGCAACACGCTCTCGGAGTTCAGAAATAACCTGCTGAACGCGGTATCCGGCGTACAAAAATTCACGACGCGCTATATCGGCGAAACTCTGGCCGGAATATGCAATTTCGATCCTTTAAAATATCAGAAGAAAAAAGATTTAAGACGCGGCACCAGGGCGGGCTCTATAAGCATTTACTGCGCCAACGAAGCGGTGGCCGATTCCGGGATCGATTTCGAAAAATTCGATAAGCCCCGCATAGGCGTTTATATAGGAACGACCGAGCACGGCAATGTCGAAACCGAAAACGAAATTTATAATTTGTCGCAGTTCGACTACGACACCAAGATATGGTCGCATCATCACAATCCGCGCACTGTAGCTAATAACCCGGCCGGAGAAGTGACGCTCAATATGAAGATAACCGGCCCGCACTATACCATAGGCGGAGCCTGCGCGGCGGGGAATCTCGGAATCATTCAGGGCGTTCAAATGCTCAAGCTTAAAGAAGTGGACCTGGCTATCGCGGGCGGAGTTTCCGAATCTATTCACACTTTCGGCATTTTCGCGGCGTTCAGAAACGAAGGCGCCCTCGCCAGCCACCCCGATCCAACAAAAGCTTCGCGCCCCTTCGACTCAGCCCGTAACGGAATCGTAATTTCCGAAGGCGGATGCCTTTATACTCTCGAAAGACTCTCCGACGCGCTCGCGCGCGGCGCTAAGATATACGCCGAAATCGCCAGCTATGCTTCAAATTCAGACGCGCTGGATTTCGTGCTCCCTAATTCCGAACGCCAGGCCGAATGCATTACCCTGGCGCTTAAAAGAGGCGGAATAGCCCCCGAACAGATAGACCTTGTTAACACGCACGCCACTTCCACCCCGCAGGGCGACGTTTCTGAATGCAATGCCGTTAAAAAAGTATTCGGCGCGTGTGAAAAAACTTACGTCAACAACACTAAAAGTTTCATAGGCCACACCATGGGCGCGGCCGGCGCGCTCGAACTCGCGGGCAACCTCGATTCGTTCAACGATTGCGTTATCCATCCCACTATAAATATAGATAACCTCGATCCCGCATGCGACGTTAAAAACCTCGTCGTCAATAAACCTAAAAAAGTGGATAAAGTCGAATACATACTCAATAACAGCTTCGGCATGATCGGAATCAACTCGGTTTTAATAGTCAAAAAATATAAATAAAATATAATAAAACATTAAGGGGAGATTACAATGACAGACCAGCAAATCAAAGACATGATCCTTGAAATCGTAGCCGATATCGCGCCAGACGCGGATTTAAGCAATATAAATCCCGACGTTCGCCTGCGCGAACAGATCGAACTCGATTCCATGGATTTTCTCGACATCATAATGGAACTTCGCAAACGTTATAAAATAGACGTTCCTGAAGAAGATTATATGAAATTATCCACGCTCAACGGATGCGTCGAATACCTCAGGCCCCATCTCAAAGACAGATAATTCATCATAAAACCGAATAACTATCCAAGGCGGCTTTTAACGGCCGCCTTTGTTGTAAGTAGAAATCCGTTTTTAATAAACTATCAAGGGAGGATTTATGGCCGTCAGCGTAATCGGAGTCATATTAATCGTAATCGGCGTGGTTTGCATATTTATGAAAAAATCTTCGCAGAAGAAACTTACGGCGCTCAGCCTTACCGACACTTACACCGCCGCTAAACTAATCGAACTGCAGAAAACTATCGCGGGCGAAATGGGCGCCGGATCGTTCCGCCAGCTCGCGGAAGTTAAGGGCGTTATCGAATGCCCGGATCCGCTCACCGCCGAACTCTCAAAAGAAAAATGCCTCTATTACAGAAGCGAAGTCGATATCGAATACGAAGAAAATTATTACGAAGATAACCCGCAGACTAAACGCCGCGAACTCAAAACCAGGCGCACCAGCGAAAATATAACATCGGTCGAACGCAGCGCCGATTTTTACGTTAAAGACGATACCGGAAAAGTGCGGATAAATCCAACCGGCGCCGATCTCGACCTCGTAAAATCTATCGACCGCTTCGAACCCGCCAATAACGTCAATTATGCCAACGGCGCCATCAGATGGGGCGGCTTCTCTTTTTCAGTAGGTTCCAATTACTCCGATTACACGCGTGAAGGCCGCAAAATACTCGGTTATAAATTCAGCGAATATATTTTTCCGCTCAAACAAAAAGTTTTCGTTATCGGCGAGGCGACCGATTCGATGGGCGAACTTCAAATCGCTAAACCCACGGCCGACGACGGCGTATTCGTGATATCCAACAAATCCGAAGAACAACTAGCTAAAGAAGCTAAATCCAGCGTTCAAACGCTGGATATCGCCTCTAAAGCGTGCTTCGCTATAGGCGCTATAATGGTCGTGGCAGGCTTTTTTATTAAATAACCGCGCTGGAAGCGCGAAACGGAGACGAAGATGGATAAGGGAAGGGAAAGGACTTATAGCCCTTTCCCTTCCCTTATGAACCCATCCCTATCCCGTATTTGCCTGACGCTTTATGCTCAGTGGTTGCCGGTTTTTATGTCCCGGCTTTAATTCTATATAGATATTTTTTGATGGTGACTGATTTTTTGTCCTGCCGGCTGCGTGTTTGCAGTTATGGCATTTTAGCGTGTAACCGTTACGTTTTATAAAAAAGATTGATATGTAAAAAGCCTCTTTGGTTTTTGTAATTATTAATATTTTGATGTTTTTATTTATGAAATGCTTACCGTGAGCCAAAATGCTGACATACCGGTAAGCCATTATAGCTGCGCATTTGCGCGCGTGCGCGCGAATGCAAAACGAAACGAACGGCTGGCAGAAAATAAAATTATCGCAACGAACGATAATTGCCGTGCGGAATTAGAGGCAGGAAAGAAAAAGTGCCAGGTAACGATCTTAAAGCGTCAGGCAATTCAGGGATAGCTGGAGGGGTTTGGGGAGGCGAAAGGGGCATAGCTCCTTTCGGCCTCCCCGTCGAAATCAAAAATTAAAAATCAGAGTTCAGAGAACAAAAACAGAAAACAAAAACAGAGAATAGAAACGATAGAGAAGAAAAGATGGATTTTTTACCGACCACTAAAGAAGAGCTTATTAAACTAAAGATAGACAGGCCTGATATAATAATCGTCACTGGCGATACTTATATAGACAGTCCTTTTATAGGCGCGGCCGTCATAGGGCGTTATCTTCGGAGCAAAGGCTTTACGGTCGCGATCATCGCCCAGCCTGATATAAACGGCCCGGATGATATTACGCGCCTCGGCGAGCCCAATTTGTTCTGGGGCGTAACCGGCGGCTCGATCGATTCGATGGTGGCCAATTATACGCCGATGAAAAAGTTCCGCAATTCAGACGACCTGACGCCGGGCGGCGTCAACAATAAAAGGCCGGACCGCGCGGTGATAGCTTATACCAACCTGATCAGGCGTTTTTTTAAAAACACCCGACCGATAGTGCTCGGCGGCATAGAGGCGAGTTTGCGCCGCGTTACGCACTATGATTTCTGGTCGGATTCACTGCGCCGTTCGGTGTTATTCGACTCGAAGGCCGATTTGCTGGTTTATGGTATGGGAGAAAATGCCGTTCTGGAGATAGCGTGGAAGATAAAGGAAGGCCGCGACGATTACAAGTATTTACGCGGCGTTTGTTATATATCTAAAACGCCCGCCGCCGGATACATCGAGCTGCCTTCGCACGAGCAATGCGTTTCGGATAAATTAAAGTTCATTGAAATGTTCGATATTTTTTATAAAAATAATGATCCGATAACTGCGAAAGGCCTGTTTGAAAAAACGGGCGACCGGTATTTGATACACAACCCGCCAGCGCCGGTTTTAACTTCTGAAGAGCTCGATGAAATTTACGAGCTCGATTTTACCAGAAAAGTGCATCCTTATTATAAAAAAATGGGCGCGGTAGCGGCTTCGAACACGATAGATTTTTCCATAACGACGCACCGCGGATGTTACGGCGAATGTAATTTCTGCGCGATAGCCGTGCATCAGGGTCGCACGGTCGTGTCGCGCGGCGCCGATTCGATAATCAGGGAAGCTCAAAAAATAACGCGCATGGATAATTTCAAAGGATACATAACCGACGCCGGCGGCGCTACGGCTAATATGTACGCGATCGAATGCGAAAAAAAGATCAAAAGCGGCGCGTGCAAAGATAAAAGATGTCTGTATCCGAAGGCCTGCAGGAGCCTTGAAATAAGCCATAAAAAACAGATCGAGCTTTTAAAAAAGCTCGGTAAAATCGAAGGCGTGAAAAAAGTGTTTGTGGCGTCAGGAATCCGTTACGACATGGTTTTAAGCGATGAAAAGTACTGCGAGGAATATATCGATGAAATTGCCCGCCATCATGTGTCGGGACAGTTGAAACTCGCTCCTGAGCATACCGTAAGCGCGGTCGTAGAATTGATGGGAAAGCCTTCCATAGACTGCCTTGCGGCCTTCAGGCAAAAATTCGAAACGGCAAGTAAAAAAGCCGGTAAAAATCAGTTTTTAACTTATTATTTAATAGCCGCCCATCCTGGCTGCACCGATAAAGATATGCTGAACATGAAAAAGTTCGTTTCAAAAGAGCTTAAGATAAACCCTGAGCAGGTGCAGATCTTCACGCCCACGCCGTCGACGTATTCTTCGCTGATGTATTATACGGAGATAAATCCGTTCACTAAAAGGGAAATATTTGTTGAAAAAGGCGACGGTGCGAAGTTGCGGCAGAAAAAAATAATAACCGGATAAATTGCCCGTAAACGGCGCATCGCGTTCGGCGAGCGTCACGCATTGCGAATAATTGAGGTTTTTGGAGAAGTTTATGGCCGGAAGAAGCGATAACGACAACGATCTTTTTAAAATACTCGCGCGCGAGCTGTCAAGGCTCAAGCCTGAAGAACGCGAAAAGATAATGAAAAAACTTGACGATATCAGGGCGGGGATTAAAAAAAAGCCCGAAGATAAAAAATAGAAAAAAATAAAATTTAAGCGTGAATTTACGACTTTATTAAGCCCTTTACGAAAGCCTTAAAATTTGTTATAATTGATGTATTAAAATTTATTGGCGCATGAATTATATTTATGATTTAAAATTATATTAGAGATATTTTTAATGTTTTACCAGACGGAGGTCAACTTTATGAGTAAAAATTATATCGGAAAAAGTTTAGTGGTTTTAGCGGCTTTACTATTCGTTTTATCGTCAATAGCTCCGGCCATGGCCGAAACTTTCGAATGGAACACCAAGCAGCGTCCGGCGCAGCTTATTAATAAAACCGACAGCGGCGTTTATCAGATAGCGAACGTGAGATGGGGATTTCAAAAAAGCGACGATTACTCTAATTTACAGCCTTTCTGGAGAAATGCCACTATAGACGTAAATAAGATCAGCGACGTTTTATTCATAGTAAAACCTTTCGAACCCGAATGGATAGCCGCGCATTGCCTTCTGATATTCAAATTCAGCGAGCCGATCGTAAGCGATCAGAACGAGAAAGCGGACGGCTTCGTTCTGTCGATAGAGGCGCGCCTTTTAAAGGGTCAGAAATACAGCCTCGTGCAGGGTAATTTTGGTAAATTTTTCATAGTGTACCAGCTCGGCACCGAGGCGGATTATCTTCAGTACAGCGCCATAGAAAAAAAGAGATTGATCCCTTATAAACTTAAACTTACGCACGAGCAGAAAGTCGCGCTGCTTAAAAACACGATAGAAGAATCGATTAAAAGCCGCGACGGCGAAAAATACAATACGATCAATAACAGCTGCACCAATAATTTGTTCATACTTTTAAATACGGTTCTTCCGAAAGAGCAGAAATTCAGGGAATGGATACTTAAAAAGGTCATTTATAACGTAGGGATTTCGTTTCCGCGCACCGCCGGAAAGATGCTTAAAAAACACAAATTAGTGGAAGAAGAACTTCCGATAATGACCCCCGGCGCGCCTGAAGCAAAACTCGCTTCTCTCGCAGGCGAATTCAATACGGCAATGTCAAAAGGCACAGCGGTCAACGAATTAAGCGGCGACGCCCTTGTTATCGCCAATAAAAATGCGTTATCGATATCCGTTAAAGCCGATAAGATAAAAGCGGCTTTCGTGGATGCTATAAACGAAGGCACAATTACTAAAGAGATGATAAAAAACACCATGTATGACGAAGACGCCGAGCAGCTCATGGGCCTGTTCGTTCCCGGCGTGAACCCGTCCGAAGAAGAAAAAACGGGCTTCGTAGTCGGCGCCGAATTTAACGAAAAGCTCGCGGCCATAAACGATAACGCCACTCTTGCAGCCTACATGGGCGAACTGTTCGATTCATATAAAGCGGCCGCCGCAAAAAGGCTCGCTCTCGAAGGCCCCGACGTTTCAAAATACCTCGACTCTAATCTGAACGCGCTTTATAAGGGACTCGATAAATCCGTAAAATATCTTAAACTGAACAACCGCTAAAAATATTTATGAATCAAGATATTACTGCTTAACGCTATAATTAACAAAACTGATAAAAAGAAAATTTCAAGTTAGCGCTCAAAAAAGAGCCTCCCGAAAGGTTTCGGAAGGCTCTTTTGCTTTATGTATAATTTATTGATGGTTCGGATTATGATTTTATATGAACCGGCCTGTTATTTTATTTTTTTAAGCGCTTCGATCGCCCTGTCGTAATCGGGGTGTGAAGCGACTTCCGGAACGTATTCGGCGTATCTTACGACGTTGTCTTTATCGACGATGAATATGGCGCGCGATAAGAGACGGAGTTCGGATATGAGCGTGCCATAGCCGAGGCCGAACGAAGCTGATTTATGGTCCGAGAGAGTTACGACGTTTTTGATTCCGGCGGCGCCGCACCATCTTGCCTGAGCGAACGGAAGGTCCATGGATATGGTTAGAACGACTGTGTCGGTGGAAAAACCGGCCGCGGCTTCGTTGAATTTGCGGGTCTGGGCATCGCAGATGGGCGTATCGAGCGATGGAACGACCGATATTACCTTTATTTTATTGGCGTAATTGGCTAGTTTTACCGGCGTGAGATCGTTGGCGAGAACTTCGAATTCCGGAGCCCTCATGCCCGTTTTTACTTCTTCGCCGAGCAGTGTCAGCGGATTTCCTTTGAAAGTTACCGCGTTTTTTCTTTCAGTTTCTTTTGCCATTAACTGCATTGAACTTCCTCCTTCAATCGCTATGAAAATAATCGTTGAAATCACTATAAATAATGATATCATAAAATACTTGAGTAAACAAGTATAATTTATAAAAACTTTATTGATCGGGTTAAATATATATTTCATATTGCATGCGCTCTCTTTTGCATTGAATATCTTCAATAAAAATAACATTAATAAGCGAGTTTGTCAACAGCGATTTTTAAGTTATTTTTTAGATGCGCCTGATACGTAGAAAACTCTTTTATGCAGGATTAAAAGCTGCCTGCGTCATGCGCTTGTTTATTGAATGAACTTATCGATTTCCTTTATAAAAGCGTCTTTCGGAAGCGCGCCGGACATGGATTTTTCGATTTTTCCGTTTTTGTAGAACATTAGCGTCGGGACCGAATATATTCCGGCCTGAGCCGCCACTTCAGGACATTCGTCCACGTTTACTTTTACGAATTTTACCTTTTCGGAATATAGCGGCGCGACTTCGTTTAAAACATTGGCGAAATATTTGCACGGCCCGCACCAGCTGGCGAAGAAATCTACGAAAACCGGCATATTCGATTCGATTACCTCTTTTTTGAAATTAGCGTCCGAAGCGTTTGTAATGTTGTTACTCATGATTACCACTCCTTCTTTATTTTATTGATTTTTATTAGTGACGGATTTTTGATTTCAATTATACTATTACAATTTGCATGCCAAGTTCATGTTGGAAACTATAATTTGAAAATTCTCATATTTTCAGGGGTTTTAAAATTTATTCATTTTTGATTTATTTGCCATGAAAATATTGCTATGCAAAAAATGCATAGCAAGTCGCCGGCGATAATAAAAAAAATAATCAAAGCTAATTTTTTTATTGATTATATTAGTGTTTTGTATTAATATTAGATAATTATCAATTCTAAAAATTTTTGGTACGCAAATTGCTTTTTTAAAAATAAAAATTAAATTCAGGAGGCCGGTTATGAAAAAAACTTTCAACACCAATCCAAATAAAGATATTAAAATTTTAAAATCTTTATTTTTACTTATTTTTATAATATTTTTAAATATTTTATTCATTTACTCCTATTCAAACGCGGCTGAAATTATTAAACACGAAGTGAAACTCGAAGACAAACAGATTTATTTCGAAGCCGTCGGCGTTCTCACTCCGAAAACCATTACTACTCTGTCATCTAAAGTTATGGGCACGATAACCGGATTCACCAAACGCGAAGGCGAAGACGTTTCGTCTTCCGAAACGCTTATAACTATCGACGACGCCGAAATCAATGCCGATATGGCGGCACTCGAAGCCGGACTCGCCGAAATCGCCAGCAATAAAATAGAACTCGAAAAAAACCTCGCGCTCGCTGAAACCGGAAAATCGGCCGCCGCGGCCCAGCTCGATCTTGCATCTTCCACCTATCAGAGAATAAAAACTTTATATCAATCTAAAACTATCGCCGTTCAGGAGTATGAAAAAGCCGAAGCCGCTTATAAAATGGCGTCGTCTAAAATGAGCGAAGCCAAAGCCCAGATCGAAGTGATAATTTCCAAGCGCGCCCAGATCGATGCCAAGGAAAAACAACTGATGGCCAATATTCAGAAGATGAAGAGGATGAAACAATACACGGTGGTCTCTTCGCCGATAGACGGAAGAATAACCGCCCGCCAGACCGAAGTTGGAATGCTCGCCTCCCCCGGCATGCCGCTGGTCACCGTCGAAGATTATAAAAATATGCTTTTTTCCGCCGTGGTTCCGGAGCAGATAATAAATAAAATAAAGATAAAAGACCAGGTTAAGGTAATAGTAGATGTTATAGAAGATCAGGTATTCGTGGGCGAAGTGAGCGAAATCGCTCCCACCGGCGATGTGATGACGCATACTTTTACCGTTAAAATCGCTCTTGCTTACGACGCGCGCCTCAAGAGCGGAATGTACGCCCGCGGCCTTTTCGAGAAAGAAACCGTCAAAAAAATTTCAGTGCCCACCGATTTTATAGTTAAACGCGGCCAGATTTTCATGGTATATACATCCGAAAACGAATTCAAATACGTACGCCCGGGGACCTCTTACGGCAACCTTACGGAGATACTTTCCGGCCTTAACCCCGGCGACGTTATAATAAAAAAATAATCCATAAGCGTTTAACTAATCAAAGGAAGTGATTTCGATGAAAGACGATAAAATAAATATAGATGATAAAATAAATGAAAACGGCGGCGCTATTCACGAAGTTCAGGATCACGCAGGCTTTGCAGGCGGACTGGCGAAAGGTTTCATAGATTCGAAACTCACGCCGCTTATAATACTGCTTTCAATGCTTCTGGGGCTTTTCGCGGTTATTATGACGCCGCGCGAGGAAGAGCCGCAGATAGTCGTTCCCATGATAGACGTTTTCGTACAGATGCCCGGAGCTTCGCCGGCCGAAATCGAAAAACGCGTGATAAACCCCATGGAAAAGCTTTTGTGGGAAATTCCAGGCGTGGAACATATATATTCGACCGCCCAGAATGAAGGCGCCATGACTATAGTGCGTTTTAAAGTCAGTGAGGACGCCGAAAAGAGCCTGGTCAAGATAATGGAGAAGATGGAGCACCATAAAGACCGCATTCCGCCCAACGTTTACGGGCCGTTTATAAAAAGCCGCTCCATCGACGACGTGCCGATACTCGCGCTCACGCTTCATTCTAAAAACCACGACCACTACATGTTAAGACGCGCGGCAGCCCAGCTCACCAACGAGCTTAAATCGGTGAACGACGTTTCCGAAGTCAATATAATAGGCGGCCAGCGCCGCGAAATGCGCGTGGAGTTCGATCCCAATAAACTCGCCGCCTACGGCATCTCACCCATGGAAATCGTCGGCGTTATATCCGACGCCAATCAGCAGAGCCTCAATAATTCATTTAAAAACGGCGATAAAGAATATAAAATAACCGTCGGAAAGTTTTTTAAATCGGTCGAAGATATTAAAAAGTTAGTGGTGCGCTCGGTTAACAAACGCGCCATATACCTCGAGGAAATCGCTAAAATAACCGACGACGTTTCCGAACCTGAAAATTACGTGCTGTTTAAAAACGGCGCCGCATCGCAAAAATCGGCCTCGGCTGACGCCGGATTCGAAAATGCCGTAACGATAGCTATTTCAAAGCGCAAAGGCACCAACGCCATTGTGATAGCCGAAGAAGTAATCGATAAAGTCGAAAAAGTAAAATCGCTTTTCATCCCCGCCGACATAGAAGTTACCGTCACCCGTAACTACGGCGAAACCGCCTCTGAAAAGTCGAACGAGCTTTTATACCACATGGCCCTTGCCACTATTTCGGTAGCCATACTGATATGGATGTTCCTCGGGTTTAAAGCTTCGGTCGTAGTAGCTATAGCCATTCCCGTAACCCTCGCGCTTACCCTTCTCGTGTTTTACCTTTACGGCTATACTTTAAACAGGATAACCCTTTTTGCGCTAATATTCTCCATCGGTATCCTGGTGGACGACGCCATAGTCGTCGTGGAAAATATGGTGCGCCATTTCCATCTGCCGCGCAATAAAGGTCGCAATATGCTCGCGGTCGCCGTAGAGTCGGTGGCGGAAGTCGGCAATCCGACGATATTAGCCACCATAGCGGTTATAGTGGCTATCCTTCCCATGGCTTTCGTTTCGGGCCTCATGGGACCGTACATGAGGCCTATACCCGTCGGAGCGTCAGCCGCGATGATATTTTCGCTGATCGTGGCCTTTATAGTCACTCCATGGTCTTCCATACGCATACTCAATCTTAAAGATATCGAAGCCGGCCATGGCGGACATCATGAAGGCGCCAACGACGATTTTCTTACCAGGCTTTATCATAAAATTATGGAACCGGTACTCGGCAGCAAAAAATACCGCTATATTTTTCTCGCTTCGGTTACCGCTCTGCTTCTTATTACGGTGCTCATGGTGCCCGCGCGCATGGTTAAGGTCAAAATGCTTCCTTTCGATAATAAATCAGAATTCCAGGTCATAATAGATATGCCTGAAGGCTCCACGCTGGAGCGCACCGCCGAAGTGAGCAAGGAAATAGCGAAATACGTCGCGACCATTCCCGAAGTGAGCGATCTGACCCTTTATCCCGGAACCGCCGCGCCTTATAATTTTAACGGCCTCGTCCGCCATTACTTTATGAGAAGCGGCCAGAACGTGTCGGATATACAGGTCAACCTTTCCGCGAAGCACGCGAGAAAACGCAGTTCGCACGAAATAGCCGTAGCGGCCCGCCCTGAAATCCAGAAGATAGCTAAAAAATTCAACGCCAACGTAAAAGTGGCCGAAGTGCCGCCGGGCCCGCCCGTGCTGCAGACGCTCGTGGCTGAAATTTACGGCCCGGATTATGAAACGGTTAAGTCTATAGCCGCGGATATATCTAAAAAATTCGCCGAAGTGGACGGCGTTGTGGATATTGATACTTACGTAGAAGACACTTCGGAAAGATACCTGTTCAATATAGATCAGCAGAAAGCCGCGCTGAACGGACTTAGCTACTCTGAAGTCATGGGCGCCACCAGGCTGGGCCTCGCGGGCCAAAAAGTCTCTTTGATGCACGACGCCGATGAAATGGAGGACGCTTATATAAATGTCACCCCGCCTGAAAAGCAGCGTTCGTCGGTCGAAAGCGTACTTAATATGCACGCTTTTTCGCGCGCCACCGGCCGCGCCACCCCGCTCGCCGAAATAGTGAGCGTGGAAAAAACGTACGATAACGTAAATATTTACCACAAGAATTTAAAGACGGTATCCTATGTGGTAGCCGACGTCGCCGGTTCAGAAGAAAGCCCGGTATATCCCATATTAAAATTGCGTAATATACTCGCTTCTTATCAGACGCCTTCCGGCCCCATCAAGCAGTATACGTTCACGACTAAAACCCCTGAAAACACATCGCTTGGTTACTTTCTGAAGTGGGACGGCGAATGGCATATAACGGTTGAAGTTTTCCGCGATCTCGGCCTCGCTTTCGCCATAGCCATGATAATGATTTACATACTGGTCGTCGGATGGTTCCAGTCGTTTAAAACTCCGCTCGTTATAATGGCGCCGATCCCTCTTACGCTGGTCGGAATTCTTCCCGCGCATTATCTTTTCGGGGCATTTTTTACGGCCACTTCGATGATAGGATTCATCGCCGGAGCAGGTATTATAGTCAGAAACTCAATAATACTCGTCGATTTCATTAATTTGAAAGTGGCGGAAGGCCTTCCTTTAAAAGAAGCCGTCGTTGAGGCCGGTTCCATACGCTTCCGCCCGATGCTTTTGACCGCGGCGGCCGTAGTGGTAGGCTCTTTTGTAATGCTGTTCGACCCGATATTCCAGGGTTTGGCAATATCTTTAATGGCGGGCGAAATTGCATCCACGCTGCTTTCGCGCATGACCGTGCCCGTGCTTTATTATATGTCGGAATCGAAGGAATAGAAAAAAGTGAACTGATAAAATAAAGAAACTCAAACCGGCGGAAATTATTTTTCGCCGGTTTCTATTTTAAATTTGCTTATCTTTTCGTAAAGCGTGGTGCGGTCTATCTTTAAAATTCTCGCGGTTTGAGATTTATTGTTTTTAGTGGCTTTTAAAACGAACTGTATGTAATTTTTTTCGAGCTCCTCCAGGCAGAGAAGGTTCTCGGGATTGAGTTTAGTCAGGCCGTCCGAAGACTGCGATACTAAAAAATTAAGCAGCGAGTCCGCGATCGTGAGGTTTTTTCTTTCGGCCGTCGAATTGTTGGCGTCGGCGTTTATATTTACCGGCAGATGCTCCGCGAAAATCTGTTCGGTGCCGGGGCCGATCAAAAGCATTGTGCGCTTGGTGATATTTCTGAGCTCGCGTATATTGCCGGGCCAGTTATGCTTTTGAAGAAGACCCAGCGCGGCCAGAGTTATCGCCGATATTTTTTTGTCGAATTCCTTATTGTATTCTTCTATCATTTCCATGAGGATAAGGTGAAGGTCGTTGATTCTTTCGCGCAGCGGCGGTATTTTGATCATCACTTCGTTTATCCTGAAGTAAAGGTCGGACCTGAATTCTTTTTTTTCGACCGCTTCGTCGAGGTTTTTATTGGTGGCCGCTATAACTCTTACATCCACTTTTACGTTTTTACTCGAGCCTATGGGCTGTATTTCACGAGTTTCAAGCGCCCTGAGGATTTTCGCCTGCATTTTAAGGCTCATGTCGCCGATTTCATCTAAAAATAAAGTGCCGCCGTCGGCCTGCTTGAATTTGCCTTCCATGTCGCAGGAGGCGCCGGTGAAAGATCCCCTCAGATGGCCGAATAAATGTGATTCTATAAGCTTTACCGCCACGAAAGGCTTGTTGACTCTTCTGGATTTTTCGTAAATAGCTTCGGCTATGAGCTCTTTTCCGGTTCCTGATTCGCCGAGAATCAATATAGTGGCGTCCGTTGGAGCCACGCCGTCGATCAGCGAGAAAATTTTCTTCATCTCGGGCTCTGATGAAATTAATTTGGCGTATTTTACGATTTCGTTATTGTTGAATTCCAATTTTACCTCTTGTTATTTTATCCGTTTTCATTTATAATTAATTAATTTTACAGCTTTATATTCTATAACTAATCGGTTTTATTGTCAATGTTTTTTTAACCGGTAAAGCTGTTAATCATCAATTAGAGGCGGATGATATATTGTGCGTAGAACTAATTTTATATTTAAATTAACTATGTTAACGGCGGTGTTATTTATTTTTATTTCGGGAGCGCCGTCTATAAATGGTTCGTTTCCGGCTTTCGCCGAAGAAAAAATAAAGTTTCCCCTTAATACGAACGATAGTTTCGCGGCGACTTTCGGCGAATATAGATCCAGCCATATTCATTCGGGCGTCGATTTGCGCACTAAAAGAAGAACAGGTTTTCCCGTGCTGGCGCCGTCGAACGGGCAGATCGTCAATTTATACGGCGACGAAAACGGCTACGGATTTATGCTTACATTCAAAGCCGACAGCGGCCTTATTTATAAGTTCGCGCACCTCGCGTCTTTTGAAAACGATAAATTCAAACTGAACGGTTTCGTTAAAAAAGCCCGCGCGAAGGCTAACCGCCGGTTTAATTTCGATATAGATCTTTCGGGCGAAAATATTAAAGTTAAAACGGGCGAAATCATAGCCTTTTCAGGCGATACCGGCGCCGGACCGCCCCATCTTCATTTCGAGATTTGCGGTCCGGACGGTTACAAAAGCTCTACCGATAAGCCGGAGAAGGATTTTGAAATATTTAACCCCTTTAATTACATAAGCCCCGAAACCGCCGCCGACGATACGCCGGTGAATATAGCTTCCATATTGCTGATACCGCAGGACGAAAATTCGATGATCGAAGGAAAGCCAATGAACGCGTATTTCAGCTTTAAAAATGATAAAACGAACGACTCTGCGCCGGATTTAAACATTAAAGCGTTTGGAAAGTTCAAAATCCTTGCCAGAGCATTTGACGAAAATAAAATTTTTGAGCAAAACGAATCAAAAATGGGCGTTTATAAAATAGAACTCAAAGAGCTCTTTTCAGAGCGCGCCGACGGGACCCTTTATTCTCTCTCTTTCGATTCGATGGATTATAATTCTTCCAGAATGCCGGAAATCATTTATGACATGTATTATTCAAATATTTCCGCCGGAAATTTTTATTATAAATTGTTTTATGAATCAGCTGATTTGAACGCCGCTCCGCCCCGTTTTATAAAATCGTCAGCCGGCGGCGGGGTTAT
The DNA here is from genome assembly GCA_002069765.1 of bacterium ADurb.Bin243. Lineage (GTDB taxonomy): Bacteria > Muiribacteriota > UBA9980 > UBA9980 > UBA9980 > UBA9980. The sequence goes on along the minus strand of MWBZ01000048.1, from coordinate 1,298 downwards.
CGAAATAAAAAAAGGCCGGAAGAAAATTTTCGAAATAAGCGCTTCCGATTACAGCGGCAACGTCACTAAAAAAATAATCGAAATCGAAGGCGCGGAACCGGTTCAGATTAAAACTAAAACTGTCTCCCCGAGCGGCGGAACGCTTAAGGCCGAAAATAAAAAAACGCGAAAGCCGAACGCTAAAAAAAGCGCCAAAAAAGAAACCGCCGGTCCGGCCGATACCCGGATAAGCGTTGAATATTTACAAAATGTAATATTGTTCAAGCTTAAAAAAACGACACGCGGTGGCAACGCTCAAATTTTTCACGGCGCCGCTCCGCTTAAGATGTTCGAACACGAAGGCTTTCAATGCTTTTACTCGGGATATGAAAAGATAGCCGCCGCGCCCGAGATTACCGTTACAAGCCCTGACGGTAAACCCGCTAAAAAATACATTTTGAATTTATTCAAAATAACGGCCGGCGAAACTGTAAAAATACATTCAGATTCCCTGTGGAGCATCAGAATTAACCCTTCCGCCGCAACAAGCGGAGCCTTTTACGCCGGCGAAGCCGTTTTATATCCCGCCGGCTCCGATCCGGCCAAAACCCGGGCCGCTTTCGGTGAAATGTTTTTTTCAAGGCCGCTTTCGGGCGCTAAAATATACTATGATACTTCAGAGGACGCCGGGATTAACCCAAAATGCGGAATTTACGAAGTATATTCTAAAAAGAATATGTTTATCGGAAATTCATCGGAAGAGATTTCCGGACGCAGATATATGTGCGCTTCTATGAAAAATTTCAAGCGCTTGAAATGCGCGGTCCTTAAAGATGAAAAACCGCCGATTCTTAAAATTTCTAAAAAATCGGCCGCCAGGATTTCAAAGCCTTTTAAATATTCAGGCAAGGCTGAAACCGATTTTTTGAGCTTTAATTTATTCGATTCAGAAACGGGAATTAATAAACCGGAAATAAAATTCTATATCGATGGCTCGCAAAGCGGTAATTACGAATATTTTTCGTCGAGCCTTCTTAACTGCTATTTATACGATTTAAAAACCGGCTCTAATCTTAGCCCCGGCACGCATAAAATAAAAATAACCGCCGCGGATAATGCCGGAAATGTCAGCTTTTACGAAAAACAATTTAAAATAGCCAGGTAAATTTAAAACTGATCATTTACCGCATCCTAAAAATAACTCGCCGCTTTTTTATTTTGTAAGGAAAATAAAATTCAATACTTTTTTGATAAGGGAAGGCGAGAGGCCAAAGGCCCCTCCCTTCCCTTAAGTGCGCCCGGCATGGGCGATAACTTGG
>MWBZ01000047.1 GCA_002069765.1 bacterium ADurb.Bin243 | reverse complement strand
GAAGGCCGGCCAGCAGGGCCGGATCGAAATATTTATAACTGGTGTTATCAGACATTTTTATTTAACCTTTTAAATTGTAATTATTGCGTTTTTAAGTTCGTGTGCGGTTTTTTTCAATTACTGCTGTTCGATGCGTTTTATAATTTCGTCCATAATTTTTATGGAGTCGATAGAATCAGCTTCGGCCTGAAAATTGGTTATGATTCTATGACGAAGCACGCAGTGGGCGACAGCGTTTACGTCTTCTATGGAAACCGCGGTGCGGCCCGCGAGAAGCGCTCCTGCTTTGGCGCCGAGTATCAAATAAAGCGACGCGCGGGGCCCGGCGCCCCATGAAACATATCTTTTGGTTATGTCGGGGGCGTTTTTATCTCCCGGGCGTGTCATGGAGGATAATTTTACGGCGTAATTGACGATCGTGTCGGAAACCGGCACGCGGCGGACAAGGTCCTGCAAAGCCATTATTTCTCCGGCGCTTAACACGGGAGTTATTTCGGGAATAACGGGCGACGTGTAATTTTTTACTATCTCGACTTCGTCTTTGAAATCGGGATAATCTATATATACGTTGAACATGAAGCGGTCGAGCTGGGCCTCCGGAAGAGGATATGTGCCTTCCTGCTCTATGGGGTTCTGCGTTGCGAGCACGAAAAATGGCTGCGGCAGCTCGTAAGTCTGGCCGCCTACCGTCACTTTATATTCCTGCATGGCCTGAAGGAGCGCGGCCTGGGTTTTGGGCGGCGTCCTGTTAATTTCGTCGGCGAGAAGTATATTTGAAAATATGGGGCCTTTGATGAAGCGGAAGGCGCGGGCGCCGCTTTTGGCGTCCTGTTCGATAATATCGGTGCCGGTGATGTCGGACGGCATTAAATCCGGCGTGAACTGCACGCGGTTGAATTTGAGGTCAAGCGCGCGCGCGATGGTTGATATAAGAAGGGTTTTTGCCAGGCCGGGAACCCCGACGATAAGAACGTGGCCGCGGGCGAATAATGAAATAAGGACTTTTTCCACGATTTCTTTCTGGCCGACGATAACGTTGGCTATCTGGTTTTGAAGCTTTTTATAGGAATCTGAAAAATTTTTAATCAGATTGTGATCGATTTGAGGGTTTTCGTTTTTGTGCATCGTCCGTCTTCCTTTTGTTTAATATAATTATTAATAAAGCTACCCCTTCGCCGATTTAGCGCGAAGGGGCATTTAAATTTAATTTGCAGGTAAATATTTATATATTTTTTTCTCTGTTTTTGTAATAAAACTCATTAATTCGGCTGACTCATCTTTTCGCGGATTTTGTCCATGTCTTTGAATTTATATGTGCCCTGATACCATTGATAGTATCTGTCGGGCATGGGGCGCGCAAGGACTTTGCCTTCTCCGGAGGCTTCGACGATGAGCGGCGTGCCGTCTTTATCGCGGCCGGCGAAATAAAACGCGTGGCCCCAGCCGTCGTGCTCTTTGAGAAGTATGAAATCGCCTGGTTTTGCAGTCATTGGCGGAATCATACCGTCGTCTTTGAGCTGGATTCCATAGTTTTGAAGCTGCCTGCCGGGAACTTTATAGCTGAACGGCGGAGTGATGCCGTTTTTCTTGCACATATCCATGTAAACTCGCTGAACGAAGCCGCCGCAATCGATGCCGGCGATGCTTTCGAATTCTTTGCGCGCCGACTCCGAGTAATACTGGTAAGTGCGCGGATTGACGTATTTTTCATAATACTCGTCGCCGTGAAGCTCCTTGCGGTTGCCGGCGGCTATTTTTTGCTTATACTGGTCGAGAGAATCGAACCCGCCTATTTTGAACGCTACGTCGGCTTCTACCCACGGATCTGTGAACGAGCGGAAAACGCTGTCCCATTTTTCGTCTTTGAGCTGATTGTGCATGGAGTTGATTATGGGTTCGGCTTCGGCCGATTTGCCTTCTTTGATTTTGCTTAAAGAAAGATAATAAAGGATATTTTTATTTTTGGGATCTTTCGCGCGCGCCTGCTCGAATTTTGCGGAAGCCGCCGCGTAATTTCCTTTTTGAAATTCGACGTAGCCGTCTGACATGATATCGGCCATGGTGTGGGTTCCGAATAAATTTCTGAAAAATTTGCCAACTCCGCCGGTTATTTTAGGCTCCGCGCTTACCGACGGATCGTATTTTAATATGGCGTCGAGTTTTTTCTGGAGCTTGGGATCGGCGGAAACCGCCGGCGCCGCGGACGTTTCGCTCTGCTGTGCGGGTCTGAACGCTTCGGATGCCTGCGCCTCACTCTGGCCGGCTTTGGCTATTTTTTCGTACTGCTGTTTATAATATGTGTATATCTGCAACTTCTTATCGAGCTCGCCGCCGTCAATTTTTCCTTCGTTGAAATCGGTGACGGACTGCATGCAGGCTTTATAAGCGGTCTGCATCATGTTGTAGGCTTCTTTAAGGTTTGAAGGAGCCTTAAGGTTGAGCCCGCCGGTTTCGGCGTAAGCCGAACAATATACAAAAAAAACGGTTAAAAAGGCAATGACCGATAATTTTACTGAATTCTTCATACCCTTCGTCATAGTAACCACCTCATTTTTATTTATAACAAAACTTTCAATATACATAGCGGCCCGGCTTCAATAAAATGCGAAAATGCGCGCTGAAAATTTCTTTTTATTAATTATACTAAATAAAATGAGAAAATTCAACTTTTATGCTTAAGAATTTTAATTTTTTTAAACACTTGAAATATATAATCATAAAGTGATATAATAAAAACTGTGATAAAGCATGAATAAAAACCTCCAGTTAATGATAAACGAAATAAAAAAAGGGCTTGCGAGCGAGGATATCGAAACGAGAAAAAAAAGCGTTTTGATGCTTTCGCGAATTGACGCTCCCGAAATAATCCAGGTGCTGGAGCCGTTAAAAGATGACAGTTCAGAAGAAATAAGAAAAATCAGCTCCAAAATAATAAGCGTATTAAGTAAAAAATATACGCAGAGCGCCCCTCTCGTTTCGAGCGAGCACAAAAGCGAGATAAAATCAGAACTCGAGCGCTCGAATTTTGACGTTCAAATCCTTTCCCGCTATCTTTCGTCCGAAGTCAGAGAAACCAGAATAGCCGCGGTTTCGGCGTTTTACGGCGTCAAAAATCCGCGGGCCCTTGCGATGTTCAAGCAGAGGCTTTCGGGCGAAAAAGACGTCGCGGTAACGGCCACGCTGGTTAAAGCTATAGGCACTATTGGAACGGCCGAAGATATAGACTTTCTTACCGCGTTTATAAACCATGCCGATAACCGCGTGAAAGCCAACGCGATAGAGGCGCTTTGCCTTCTGGGCGCTAATTATGAAGTATTCCGCGAAGTGCTTCAGCTTATCAACTGCCCGGACGAACGCGTCAGAATAACCGCTTTCCAATATTTTTCCAGGATAGATAGAGACGTCTTGATAAGCGAAGTGGACGGCATATTCAGCTCGGACGACGCCGGGCTGAAAGCCCTGGCGGTAAAGCTGACTTTTTTTTATGACGCCGATTCTTTCGTAGGCCTGTATGAAAAACATTTTCACGCTTTCGACAGCGAATTGAAATCTTCGATAATTAAAAATCTTAAAGAAGTTATCAGCCCGCGCGCCATGGAATTCGTCAAAAAATACGACGCCGTCGATTTTAATTTTGATTTCATAGATTCATCGTTTATGGAAGATAAAACAGGCATGGATATCTTTGAAATCGAAAAAGGGATAAAAAAAGACGAAGAATTTTTTTTCGACGAGGGAATGCTTTTATTCGATCTCGGCAATTTCGAACGCGCCCTCATAGAGTTTAACCGGGCTACGAGAGTTAATCCTAAATTCGCGAAGGCCTGGAAGCAGAAAGCCGCGGTTTACACGCAGATGGAAAATTTTAAAAAAGCCCTTGAATGTATCGACAGGGCGATTTCGATAAATCCCGGCGACGACGATTCTATTTACAGCAAGGCCCTTATATTGCAACAGTCCGGCGATGACGCGGCGGCCGAAAAATGTTTCGCGGCGACGCGAAAGCTAAAATTCAATTCTAACGTTTTTTCTAAAGATAAAGAAAAAAAAATCAGCCAGCGCGAAATAAAAGATACGATCGACAGGCTTATCGGCGAGGCCGGCGATTTTACGGCCTCTAACGACGGCGCTAACGACGCTATCGACCGGCTGATAGACGAGATAAACGAAAGCGCGGCCGAAAAAATCGGCACGGAAACTCCGGAAGCGTTCAAAGCGGAAATAGAAGCCTCTATAGAAGCCGCTTCCACAAGGCTCACCGGCCGCGAAGAAACCCCGCGGAAGCCGGATGCGGAAAACAGGCAGCCGGTCATTATTCAGCCGGCGGCTTCCGGCGATGAAACCGGCCCGGCCGGAGACGCGGATATAAAGCCTCCAGCCGCGAAACTTGTCGAGCCCGATAAAATCGATTCGAAACTTGCCGGGGCCGATAAAATCGATTCGAAAACCGGCGCGGCGGGTAAAACCGATGCGCCAAACCCAAAAACCGGCGTTAAGGAAAAAAAAGAATATAAAGCGCCAAAAGAAGCCGCCCGGCGTAAGCCGGTTGCTGAAAAAAAAGAAGCGGAAAAACCGAAAGAGCTCGAAAAAAAGCCGGAACCGGCGGCTGAAAAAAAAGAAGCGGCAAAACCCGTCGAAAAAATAAAAAAACAAAAAAGCAGGACCGAGCCTGTCGAAGATAATTTCCTCAGAAACGCCGCGATCGCTGCCATTCTGTTTGCCGTTGCGGCTTTCGCCATGGTCGGCTACTATTATAATTCCACCAACGAAGTTTTGACGGTCACTTCGCTTGCGAAGCATTTTATATTAAACGGCGTAAACGGCGAAACCGCTTATCTTGAAAGGTTCGCCTATATGGACGATTCTATTCTCGAACGCATCGATTTCAAGGGAGTGGGCTTCAGTATAAGGATACTTAAAGTAAAAACGCCGGCCAAGGCTGAAAATATACGCAAAAACCGCGACGAAGGCCGCGAGTGGCATGTCAACGGCAATTTTTTAATAGCCGTCGACCGCGGCGATAAGGAAAAAATACTTTCAGTCTTTAAAACTTTCAAATAACGAGATTTTTAAAGGCGTATAATGCTTTATATATAACTTCCTTAATGAATAAAGAATAATAAAAACGGAGGAATCTAATGAGCATACACATTGGGGCGAAAGAAGGCGAAATCGCCAGAACAGTTCTGCTGGCGGGCGATCCGCTTCGGGCGAAATTCGTGGCCGAAAATTTTTTAAAAGGCGCGGTCTGCTATAATAACGTCAGAGGAATGCTCGGCTATACGGGCGAGTACGCCGGAAAGCGCGTGAGCGTTCAGGGCAGCGGTATGGGAATCCCTTCTATAGCCATATATGCCAACGAACTAATAAAGAGTTACGGCGTGAAAAATTTAATCAGGATCGGTTCCTGCGGTTCGATGCAGCCGGACGTCAGGCTTTACGACATAATACTCGCCATGGGGGCCTGCACCGATTCCAGCTATAACAAGATCGTCTTTAACGGCGCCGACTATTCGCCGGTGGCCGATTTCGGCCTGCTAAGAAAAGCTTACGAAGCGGCCCGCAATAAAGATATCGGCGTCAGGGTCGGAAATATTTTATCCACCGACGTCTTTTACGGCGAAAATCCCGACGCGTGGAAGCTGTGGGCAAAATATAACGTGCTCGCGGTTGAAATGGAAACTACCGCGCTTTACTCTATAGCCGCACGGCACGGCGCGCGGGCGCTTACGATTCTTACCGTCAGCGACAGCCTTGTAACTCATGAAGCCACTACCAGCGAGCAGCGCGAAAAGACATTCACTAAAATGGCGGAACTCGCCCTCGAGATAGCCGAAGAGTAAAGGCGATGCGGAGTAAAACTTCTCCGGAGGCGGAAAACAAATGAAGAAGAGGCGCGCGGGGATTATAACCCCCTTTATCACGGCTTTTATAATAATCCTGTTTTTTCGGCCCGCTTTATTCGCTGGCGCATTCGATTACATACAAAAAGCGGGGGGCGCATTAAACGCAGAGGCGGCGCCGGGCTCGCAAACAAGCGAAAACGCTCCGCTGGCAAACGCCGCGCAGGGCGGGAAACCGGCCTGCCCCGGCGGTCACGTTCACGGTCCTCAATGCGGCGGGCATAAGATTGAAAATTCAAATCTGGTCATTATCTACGGCAAGGCCGGCGGCGAAGAATACGAAGTTATAAAAAACGAGATTAAGGAATCTCAAATATTCGAGACGCTCGCTCAGCATCTGGGGCTTCAGATAAAACTTCCTGCCGAGCTTAAATTGAAGCTTTGTATGGCTGGCGAAGAAAATGCCTATTACGATTCCGAAAAAAAAGAAATCTTGATTTCGTATGAGCTGCTTCGTTATTTTGAGAAGCTTGTCGAGTCCCAGCAGGGACTTAGCGAAGACGAAAAAGCGGAGCTATTCGTAGATCTGGCTTTTTTTGTCACTCTGCACGAACTCGGCCACGCCCTTATAGATATTTTTGATTTGCCTATAACCGGCAAAGAAGAAGACGTGGCCGACCAGCTAGCGGCATGGATAATTTTAAAGACTTTCGGAGATGACGATCATCAGGCGGTTCTCGCGCTTATAAACGCTTCGGAGTGGTTCGTAGCGGAATTCGACGCCGGGCAGATTAAGGCCGAAGACCTTGAATTCGCCGGCAGCCATTCGCTGGACCCGCAAAGATTTTATAATATGATAACCTGGGCTTACGGCTTTAATCCTAACGCGGCAACCGCCGCGCTGGGAAGCGATATAGAAGAACTTTTACCCGAAGAACGCATAGAATTCGCCGAAGCTGAATTCGAGCGCATGGATAAGAGTTTTATGACCCTGCTCGAAAAGTATTTGAAATAGGCGCGCCGAAAACCGGCGAAAAAATATATAAAAACGGCCTTCCAAACCGGAGCGGAAGGCCGTTTTTAGTTTAGTTATTAGTTATATTTAGAATGAACCGCCTAAACTTCGATAAGCTCGTAATTCATCGTACCCAGGCCTATTTTTTGGCCATGCTCGAGTTGGAACATCGGGTTGAGAGGATTTTTGCTTTCATAGTCGAACGGATAGCCGTGTATTTTTTTTACGATATCGACGCTGGCCTTATCGAGCGCCACAGGGTCGGTCGAAGCCAGTATGCCGATGTCGTCTATGACTCGCGGATCGGCTTCCGCGGCGCAGTCGCATTCTTTGGTAACGTGAATGATATGATTGGTCAGAAGCAGGTGCTCGCTTTTACCGGAAATGACTCCAAGAGCGTGTTCCGCCATTTTTTCCTGCACGATCTTAGAAGTTTGTTTCCAGGAGAACTTCACGGCTTCCTTTTTGCATATAGCGATGCATTCTCCGCAGCCGATACATTTTGCGGAGTCTATCTTAAAAGCGGCTTCGCCGGGGCTTATCGCGCCGGCCGGGCAAAACATCTGGCAGCGTCCGCATTTTACGCATTTTTTTTCGTTTATGGACGGAAGCGCGCCTGAGTGCTGGCTGAGTTTTCCGCCGCGCGCGGCCAGGCCCATGCCTAAATTTTTTATCGCGGCGCCGACGCCGGTTATCATATGGCCCGTCACATGGTTTAGGCAGATCAGGAAATCGTAGTGCGCCACGTCGCTGGCGACGAATATTTCTTTAGAGTGTTTTCCGTTGATTTTGACCGCCGTCTGCGAATGCCCGAGCAGGCCGTCGGCCATGATGATGGGGGCGCCGGTTTTTTCGTATGTAAATCCGTGCTTGTAGGCTATATTTATGTGATCGTAAGCGTTAGAACGCTCTCCGACGTATAGTGTCGAGGTTTCAACCAGAAAAGGCCTGGCTTTTTTAGCTTTTATGGCGTCGGCCAGGAGCTTGACCGATTCGGGCTTTATGTGGCCGATATTATTTATGTCGCCGAAGTGCATTTTTATCGCCACGAAATCTTTTGCTTTAATTTTTGAAAACGGCTCGAGTTTCATAATAAGCTCGAGGTTGCAGGCTGCAATTTCTGACGCAGTCGCCCCCTGTTTAACGCTTTTAAAATATACTTTAGCCATGGGCTTATTTGAATTAGATTTCATAATTAATTCCTTTCTATGTACGCTTTCTTTAAATTTTAGAAAACATTTTTTATAAATACCATTATATAACTAAACTCTTCCCGATTTCAACCGATATTTTTAGTAATAAAGAATTTTTTAAGTTAATAGAGTTTTTGATATTTATAAAGAGGTGACATAGCATGAATCGAAGCAGATACCATTCACATTTATTCGAAGGATTATTCAAGGAATCAAGAAACCCCGTCAAGAACACTTTTGAAATAATGCAGGAAGTGATGAAATCTAAAACGGATATTTTCAGCGATAACGGATTTACCACCGAAATGAATCTGGTTTAAAAAATAACCCGAATTGCAAGATAAACTAAAGTTGATGTATAAAAAGAAATAAAATGCGCGGCAAGTAACGATAATAATGTTGCCGCGCATTTTTTGCGTTCAAAAATTATTCAAGATTATTTTTATCATATATTCGTTTTTTAATTGACAAATAATATTTTTTGTAGTAAGATAATTTAAAAATCATATGATGGAGGGGATTGATATTAGCACAAAATTATTTGCGGCAATAAACAAACAGATAGGTTTCGAACTTTATTCCGGTTATCTTTATAAATCGATGGCGATTTATTGTAAGCTCAACAATTTTAAAGGCATGGCAGCCTGGCTTAATATGCAGGCGCACGAAGAAAACGAACATGCCGAAAAAATGATGGAACACCTCATAGATAGAGGATATAAAGTCGTCCTTCCCAAAATCGACGAACCGCCGTCAAATTTTAAATCGGTTACGGAAATTTTTGAAAAAGCTTATGAACATGAAAAACATGTGACCGCTAATATTCACAAATTATATAAAATAGCCCTCGCCGAAGAAGATTATCCCGGCCAGATAATGCTGCAGTGGTTCATAAAAGAACAGGTCGAAGAAGAAGCCAATGCAAGCGAGATCGTCGACAGACTGAAAATGATCAACGGCAATCTGGGCGCAATATTTATGTTAGACCATCAGCTCGGAATGAGAAAATAAGACGCCAAGCCATTATAGAGAAATAAAATTTTTATTTGACGGAGGTTATTAATGAGTAAATGGAGATGCACCGTATGCGATTATATTTATGACCCGGCGGCCGGAGATCCCGACGGCGGAATCGCGCCTGGAACGCCTTTTGAAAAAATTCCCGAAGATTGGGTATGCCCTGCCTGCGGAGTGGGCAAGGACAGTTTTGAAAAAATATAATATTTTAAATTCGTCGAACGGCTAAAGCCGACGGCATAAAAAATAAATAATAAAAAAAACAGCGAAAAATAATAAATTCGCTGTTTTTTTTTATTAACTATTAAATTTAGAAAAAATTATAAATTCTTGATATCTATGCCGATTTCGGCGCCGGTATCCGACAGAGTCTTTTCCCATAATTCTGAATAGGTAAGCCCCAGAAGCTGCGCTATAAATTCCTGGATGCGCTTCGACTTTTTCTTTTCGTTAATCACGAGAGAAACAAAAGTCAAACTGACATTCATGGATTTTGCGATACTGGTGACTGTAATACCTTTCATCATAAGTAAGCCCTTAATTTTTCTGCTTTTGTCGCTCATAGACACCACTTTCTAAAAAATTATTAAAAAAATGTTGCATTATTGTAATTTTTGTTGTAGAATAATGTAAATAAATTTAACCTTGCGATTGCCTTGCGATAAAGTTGACCATGTAAATCACTAAAGCAGATTATAACTTATTTATTTAATTATGTCAAGCGTTATTGAAAAAACATGGAAATTAAATATTGAATGCGTAAATAAAAACTTTACAATCGTCGGCAAAAAAACAAGGTAATAAATTTCGGATAAAAGAGAGTGAGTATGTTTAGTTTTGAAGGCATTATTAAAAAGTTAAAGAAGTACAGCGGCGAAAAAACGGACGCCGGGATAGCTCGCGCGCTAAAAGTAACGCCTCAGGCCCTTTCAGGTTTTAAAAAGAACGACAAGTTTCCGCCGGAGCTATTGATTAGATATTGCGTTAAAAACAAGCTTTCGATCGACTGGATGTTCGGCGTCGACAAACGGGGCAAGCAGGCGTCCGCGGGGTTATCGCTCAAGCTGGATTCCAGCGTGAATGCGCTTAAAAAAGCGGTTTTAAGCAAAGGCGGAAAAAAGCTTACCGAAGAAAAGCTGGCGTTAATAATGAAATTCATGAAGAACAGCCCCGAGTATAAAGACGCTTATAAAGTCGTTTCTCAGCTGCTTTGCTTTTTAGAGTTTATGGCGGTATAATTCCGCGGTTGAAAAAAATTTTTCCCGATTCAGGGGTAGAAAAATTATAAAAGCCTGAACTGCAGACGTATTCTACGCCTGCGTTCGGGCTTTTCCATTTTTTATTATTTGATTTTCACCAGCTTATGTGATATAATTTTTATCGTCCTTAAAACGAAAATCCCGACTTTCGGGCGCGCGATGTTGGCGCCCTGTATGACGAAGAGGTGTTATGATGAACGAAACGAACTGGGCGGCCGAATTCGGCGCGGCGATAACGGTTTGCGACGCTCAGGCCGTAATTTTAGAAATGAACGCCAGAGCGCTAAAGACTTTTGAAAAATACGGCGGCGCGTCGCTCATCGGCAAAAGCCTTCTGGATTGCCATCCGGAACCGGCCCGTAGCAAGCTGATTTCAATGATGAGCGAAAAAAAGGCCAACAGCTATACCATAGAAAAAAACGGAGTGAAGAAATTGATTCATCAGGCGCCATGGTACCGCGACGGCTCTTATATGGGCTTCGTCGAAATATCAATAGAACTTCCGGACAAGATGCCTCACTACGTAAGAACTTAGAAAATATGTTTGACAAATCTTCGAGATTGATATATAGTAAAACGGTAAATAACGATAAACTAATATATTTAACGCGGGTGGTTTTTATATGAGCCTGAATCGAAAAAAAATAATAGACGAATCTCAGAAGTGGCTGGACATAATATCCTCCAAAAAGTTGAGCGAGCACACCAGAAGGCAGATTGTAAGCGAAACTCTCGATAACTTCGAAGGGTATTACAACAAAGGATTTCTGGAGTACCGAAAATCGGTCACGGAATCGGACGGTTTCGCGGCCGTCGAATGGAACGGCAGCGGCTCTTACTTTATGGACGTGCTGGGCCGGAAGTATCTGGACCTGCTCGGCGGGTTCGGAATATATTCGGCCGGCATAAGGCATCCGAAGATCGTAAAAGCCGTGCGCGACCAGCTAAAAAGAATGTCGCTTTCCTCCCAGGAGCTTCTCGACCCCTTGCGCGGCGCGCTGTCGGAAATACTCGGCGAAATATCTCCCGGCGACCTCCAGTACTGCTTTTTCATAAATAACGGCACCGACGCCGTCGAAGGCGCAATGAAGCTGGCCCGCCTTTATACGGGCAAATCCGGTTTTATTTCATTTATAAAAGGCTTCCACGGCAAATCTTACGGCTCGCTTTCGCTTATGGGAAAGGCGGAATTCCGCGCCCCGTTCGAACCTCTTCTGCAGGACGTATATTTCGTGCCGTACGGAGACGCCAACGCGGTGGAGCAGGAGCTGCAGCGCGCAAAAATGGTCGGCTTCGACATCGCCGGGGTCATGGTGGAGCCGGTGCAGGGCGAAGCGGGCGCCATAGTTCCGCCGGACGACTTTTTTCCTAAATTGCGCAAAATATGCGACCGATACGGCGTGCTTCTCATAGCCGACGAAGTGCAGACCTGCCTCGGCAGGACCGGAAAACTTTTCGGCGTAAACCACTGGGACGTGGCGCCGGATATTATGTGCCTCGGAAAAGCCCTCGGCGGAGGCGTTATGCCGTTGTCCGCGTTCATGTCCACGCCCAAAATCTGGAAAGTGCTGGAACCGAACCCTTTTATACATTCTTCCACTTTCGGCGGAAACCCTCTGGCGTGCGCCGCCGGCATAGCCGCGATCAACGTGACGCTTAACGAAAACCTGCCGGATAAGGCTGCCAAATCAGGCAAATACCTTATGGGCGAACTTAAAAAAATACAGAAGGAAAACGAGGATTTTCTCATCGACGTGCGGGGGCTGGGATTGCTCATAGGCCTCGAATTCATAGACTCTGAATTCGGATACGCAATAGCCGCCGGACTTTTTAAGCGCGGCATCCTCGTCGCCGGCACGCTTCTTAATTCAAAAACCATAAGAATAGAACCTGCGCTCAATATTTCAAAAAGATCGCTGGATTATTTTTTAGAAGTTTTTCGCCAGACCATTAAATCGGTTAAAAAGGGGTGGTAATTCAAAAGTTTTCGCTCTTTGCGGCGTTCATGACCGGGGTTTATGAACATCGAATATATATGAAGGAGAGAGTATTTTAATGCATGTAGAGTATCATAAGTGGTGGAGTTCGAATCTGGGACAGGACATGGAATTTAAAATTTACGGGCACTGGGGCAAGCCGGTTATCGTATTTCCCTGCGCCAACGGCCGTTTTTTCGATTATGAAAATTTTGGGATGATAGAAACGTGCCGCGAATTTATCGACAGCGGAAAGATAAAACTTATCGCCATAGACGGAATAGACGGCCAGTCCTGGCTTAATAACGACGCGCATCCCGCGGACCGCGCCAGAAGGCATAACGATTACGACCGCTACGTCGTCGGCGAACTCATCCCCGGCCTTCGCAATATGCTCAATTACAACGGCCAGTTCGCTGCCACCGGCTGCAGTATGGGCGCTTATCATTCGGCCAATTTCTTTTTCCGCCATCCTGACGTTTTCGACACGGTGATCGCGCTAAGCGGGATATACAGGCTAAACCTTTGCATCGGCGATTATATGGACGAAAACGTATATTACAACACGCCCCTCGAATATCTTAAAAACATGGAAGACCCATGGTTTTTAGACCACTACCGCCGCAACAAAATAATAGTCTGCGTCGGTCAGGGGGCGTGGGAACAGCCCATGATAGACGAAACGCGCGAGCTCAAAAATATACTGGACTCGAAAGGCGTTTCTAACGACATAGAGTTCTGGGGTTACGACGTCGATCACGACTGGCCCTGGTGGCATAAACAAATAGTTTATTATCTGAACAGGCTCGGCCTGTAGAGCTAAAACTTTAATCTATGCGAATGCGAAACGCCCGGAAGGCGATAATCCTCCGGGCGTTTCGTTATTTTTGGTGTTTCGAACTTTAAATTACGATAAACTTTCGAGCGGCCGCCGAGCCCGCGAAAACGGCGGCGAGGCCGAAAATATTGCTTATAATGACGTTTATGAAGGCGGCCTTGAAATTGTTTTCCATAAAAAGGGCTATGGTTTCATGACCGAAGGTGGAAAAAGTGGTGAAAGCGCCGGCAAAACCGGTTATTAAAAAGAACTTTAAAGCGCTGGAAACTTCGGGTCGCATCATGAAGTACTGCATCACGAAACCTATGAACAGGCAGCCGGCGATATTGACGGCCAGAGTTCCATACGGAAAAGCTGAAGCCGTGTACTTCTGCACCAAGATGGATATATAGTAACGGCTAAGCGAGCCGAGAACGCCTCCGAGGCTTATAGCGAAAACAATGCCCATAAAAACGCCACGCTTTCTTAAAAAATTATCTAAATTATTTATAAATATTATACCATAAAAAAATAAAAATTAAACAACTTTTATGAAGATATTAACTTGTTTTTGAATTTTTAATGTGATATAATTTAACGGTTGTCAGTCGTTATTTAAATATCGGGAGGCTTTAATGGGTTTATTAGACGCTATCAAAAGAGCCAGGGAACAAAAATCTCTTGCGGCAGCCGGTCCGCTTCAAAGCTCTAAAAACGTTCCGACCCCCGATCCGGTCGGCGGAGAAGCCCAGCGCGCCGCCGAAGAAGAAGCCCATATTTCGGGAGCGCTAAGCGTCGAGGAACTCAATAAAATACTCGACTCTATACAGGACATTCCTACGCTTCCGTCTATCGCTAATAAGGTCATTCAGGTAATAAACGATCCCCAGTCTAATTCAAAAGCCATAGCGGACATAATAAAAAACGATCCGGCCCTTACCGCGAGGCTTCTAAAAATAGGCAATTCAGCTTATTATGCCGGGTACAGCCCCTGCACGAACGTTCAGAACGCCATAACCCGTATGGGATTGCTTCAGATCAAAAGGCTCGTATTTTCGATCTCTATCCTCGGCGCTTTCGATAAGTATGCCGCGGCGGGATTCGATATAAAAGATTTCTGGAAACATTCTATTGCGGTGGCTTATAATACCCGTACGATCGGAAAGCTGGCCCGTTTCCGCGATACCGAAGAACTTTATACCGCGGGGCTTCTTCACGACCTCGGGATGCTCATTATCATAAAATATATGCCGGAAATGTTCGACGCCATTATGAAAAAAAGAGAAGCTGCGCCCGGCCTTTCTTTTTATGATTGCGAGCGGTCCGATTATCCTATTTCTCACTGCGAAATAGGCTCATGGCTTTCGGTGAGGTGGCAGATGTCTCGCGAAATCCAATCGGTCATTTACAATCATCACCAGCCGCCTATTTCGTCGACGCTTTTTGAAAAAGATATAATTATGTTTTCGGCGATAGTTTATCTGGCCGACCGGTTCAGTTCAAAAATAGACGCCGGTTTCCTTAACGATCACGATTCGGAAATAGACCGGCAGATATATAATTATGTTTTTTCAACTCCGATGCCGGAAGAAGAGCTCATCGCACAACTTATGAAAAATAAGCCGGTAATAGAAGCGACCGCCGCTTCGTTATAATACGACCGGTTTAGTTTTATTATAAAAATTATTGACATTTTGAAGGCTATAGTGATATAATTAATAATCAATCTATAAAAGTTAATTAATAATTAACAGCGCGCCCGGTTGCTTATTTTTGCTCGCTTTATCTTTTGTGCGGCGGCCGTTGATTGTTAAGAAAGGAAATAAGTTATAATGGCAAAAGGTAATTTAAAAGAAGTAGTTAAAAAGGGCAAAAAATATTTTTTCACATCGGAGTCCGTAACCGAAGGGCATCCCGATAAAATGGCCGATCAGATATCCGACGCCGTATTAGACGCGATATACGCTAAAGACAAAATGGCCCGCGTGGCATGCGAAACAGCTCTCACTACCGGTGTATGTTTCGTCATGGGTGAAATCACCCACAAGCACGATATCGTAATAGACTATCCGAAAATAGTCCGCGATACCGTTCGCGAAATAGGTTACACGTCGCCGGAATTCGGCTTCGACGCCGACAGCTGCGCCGTATTGACCTCCATAGACAAGCAATCTTCAGATATCGCCATGGGCGTAGACAAGGCTTTAGAAATAAGAAAACAGGCTAAAGCCAGCGAAGACGAAAAGTTCGGGGCCGGAGATCAGGGTATGATGTTCGGTTTTGCGTGCAATGAAACCGAAGAATATATGCCTATGCCGATAACTTTCGCTCATCAGCTTTGCGAAAAGCTGGCGCAGCTGAGAAAAAACAAAAAGATAGCTTACCTTCGCCCGGACGGCAAGTCTCAGGTCACTATAGAATACGACGGCCATACTCCCGTCAGAGTCGATGCCGTCGTAATTTCCACCCAGCACGACCCTAAAGTGAGCCTCAAGCAGATCGAAGAAGACGTTAAAGAACAAATCATCAAAAAAGTCATTCCCGCTCATATGCTCGATAAAAAAACAAAATATTATATCAATCCTACCGGCCGTTTCGTTATAGGCGGACCGCACGGCGATTCCGGCCTTACCGGCCGTAAAATAATTGTCGATACTTATGGCGGCATGGCAAGACACGGCGGCGGAGCTTTCTCCGGAAAAGATCCCACAAAAGTCGATCGCACCGGCGCATACGGCGCAAGATATGCGGCTAAAAACATAGTGGCGGCCGGTCTCGCAGACCGCTGCGAAGTGCAGGTAGCATACGCGATTGGCGTGGCCCACCCGGTATCGGTAATGGTAGATACTTTCGGAACGGCTAAAGTCGACGAACGCGAAATCGAAAGAATACTTATGAATTCTGAAATTTTCGACTTAAGGCCCGGCGCGCTTATTAAATCGCTTGACCTCAGAAGGCCCATATTTCATAAAACCGCACGCTATGGCCATTTTGGACGCAGCGACCGCGATTTCACATGGGAAAAGCTGGACAAAGTTAAAATCATAAAAAAAGCGATAAAGCTTTAATAGTTTAATAAATTCCGCCGCGCGCGTTCCGTAAAAAATGCTCGCGGCGGAATTTGACAGCTTCCGCGGTTGAGCATTGGTTAAAGTTAACTTACGGCCCTTTTATATTTTTCTGAATTATTATGAAGCTACTCGATAAAGAAAAAATTATTATAATTACCATTAATTTAGCTATTATCGGCGCTATAGCTGGCGCCGCGTTTTCATTATTGCCGTCGGAAATAATCTTTAAAAACTCGTATATCGAAAAAATAAGAGAATATGTCACGGCCGATAGTTTCAATAAAGACATAAAAGACCTCGCGTCTAACTCTGCTATCGGAAACGGCCGTGAAAGAGATCTTTCCGAACTTCCGGAGTCCATAGATTATAAAAAAATCAGCGATTATAACGCCGGGTTCGATCCGGCCAGCTCTAATTCGGTAATAAAAAAAATAAGCTCCCACGTTATAATTCTCGTGGGAACTGGTTTTTTATACCTGTTTGCGATAGTTTTTTCCGCCGTTTTCAGCGGAATTCTTGGCTCCACCATAGTCGCTCTTATTTCCAGCGGGCTCGTTTACTACTTTAACCAGATAAAAGAAATACCAAATATAATGACACAGCTCAAGGCCTGCTACGTATTTTCATATTCGGGCGTGGTGCAGCATTTGAGCGGCACCGAACTGAAACTTCTGGCAGACCGCTACTATGAAACGGCGGTAATGGTAAAAAGCCTGCTCACTTTCGACTGGCAGCTTAAAACCGGGTTGTTTTTAAGCGTCGCGGTTCTGGCTTCGGTCTTATTCGATAAAAGAACCGGAAGTTATATAAGGCAGCTCGAAGATAAAATATCTGAAGCCATGCGCTATCAGGCTGAAAACAACAAGCTGCAGACCGTAATGACCGACATCAAAAAAATCGACGATAAGTTGAGGCTTTTGAGCGCCCGTCTCACTTCGCTTCAGACGCTTACGCGCGTGATCAGTAAATCGCTCGACTACAACGAAGTGCTCAAAGAAACCCTTAAGGTAGTCCAGCAGGTTATCAATGCGGAAAAATGCTCGATCTGGCTTCTCGAAGAAAATTCCAGCCAGTTGACGCTCAGGGAATGCAGCGGCTGGAAAGACGAAGAAAAATCTGGCTTTAATTCGTCGCCCGCCGAGGACGCCGGAATAGTAGGCGAAGCGCTCAGAAACGGCCGCGTAATGGTAGAAACGGAACACCGCGGCTTCTCCAACACTAAAGAAGGCGCCCTTATGCCTTCAAAAGCCTGCGCGCCTCTTAAATTGGGCGACAAAAAACTCGGAATCATAAATATAGAAAAGTTCCAGGAAGACGGAAAAGCCGATCAGGAAGAACTTCGAATGCTCGAACTTATATCCACGCTTTCCGCGGTGGCGATCGAAAATTCGAATCTGTTCAAAAAAACGGAAATGCTCGCGAACACCGACGGCCTAACCAAGCTTTATACAAGGCGCTATATGGAAAACTTCTTCGAAGCCGAGCTCGAAAAAAGCAGGCGCTATGGCCATCCGTTGTCGTTCATTATAAGCGATATAGATCATTTCAAAAGTTTTAACGATACTTACGGCCACCAGATAGGCGATTTCGTTCTCGAAGAAGTCGCCAAGGTGCTTAAAGGCGCCGTAAGAAACGTCGATCTCGCTGCGCGTTACGGCGGCGAAGAATTCGTGGCCGTGCTTCCTGAAACCGATTATAAAGGCGCTTTCACGTTCGCCGAAAGGTTTAGAAAACTCGTCGAAGGAAAGATTTACGAAGACCAGAAAACAGGGCAAAAACTCAGAGTAACGGTCTCCATAGGCGTAGCGTCATATCCTCTGCATTCGAAGGAACGCACCGAAATCATAAAAAAAGCAGATTCGGCGCTTTATATCGCCAAGGAATCCGGGCGTAATCGAGTCAAAGTGGCTCCGATTACTAAAGAGCAGCTCGCTCAGATGAAACAGCAGCAAAACGATTAGTTCCGTTTTTGTTTATGATAAATAAAATCGCATATCAAAATATAAAACCCGGCGGCGGTTTCAACACCATAGGCGTGATAATTTTTGCCGCGGTGCTTATAGTCAGTTGCCTGGTTATTATTCTGATGCCTCAGGAAATACGCGGCAAGGTCTGGCTCTATAACGTGATGATACTGCCGGTTCTTATCGGCGCCTTTTTATTTAAAGGCGTCGGCGGGACGGCATCTTCGCTTTTTATTATCGCCGTTTCAACCGTTCTTTTTAAGCAGTTCGGCATCGCCGATCCGGCGGCCGGCTTCGGCGCGTCTTTTCTTTCCAGCGGAATGATAGTCGAATGCATCGTCTTTTTTATAATAGGCATCGCCGTTGATTTTTCTGATGTGATTTTCGGAAGCCTCTCCACCACTATAGATAAGCAGAAAACCGACAACGAAGACCTGAATTTTGAGATATCGAAGATAAAAAAAGAACTGGCCGGCAAGCAGGCCGCGATTGAAGAAAACGTCAACAAAGTCAATTTTTTGAGTTCGAAGATGGTCGCGCTGCAGGGGATCGCCCGTAAAATAGGCGCGTGCCTCAATATAGAAGAGCTTCTTAAAGCCACTCTGGAAGCCACTCACGACCTTCTCAGGGCGAAAAAAATATCGATTTTTTTAAAAGGGCCGGACGACAATCTGCTTCTTAAAGCCACTTACGGCTGGCCATCAATAAATCCCGCCGATTATACTATCGTTTCAGAAAACGAGATATTGTTCTGGGCGATAAAAAATAACGCGCTCGTCACCTCGGCCGAAATCAGCAAAGACCATGTTCTGGCCGCAATGCAGCGCGAATCCAAGTTCAAGACGCTTATGTGCGCGGCTATCAGCCATGCGGGGGAAGCTATCGGAGTGGTCAGCGTGGATGAAATAGAAGGCGGAGCCAAGTTAAGCCCCGACGACGCCAGGCTTTTTTCGATATTGATGGATTTCGTTTCCCTTTCGTTTAAAAATTCAAGGCTCTTTAAGAAAGTCGAAATGCTCGCCAATACCGACGGCCTCACCAAGCTTTATACCCATCGTTTCTTCCAGGAAGTCCTGAAGGCTGAAATCGAAAAATCGTCCAAAACTCAGAAGCAGTTTTCTATAATCCTCAGCGATATAGACCACTTCAAGAGATTTAACGATACATACGGGCATCAGGCCGGCGATTACGTTCTCGAACAGACCGCGGCGTGCTTTAAATCCTGCGTCAGAAATATAGACGTAATGGCCCGCTATGGCGGAGAAGAATTTATAGCGCTTCTTCCAGAAACGAACGTAAACGGAGCCTATGTTATGGCCGAAAGAATCAGGAAAGCTGTCGAGTCCAAGGCCTACCAATTTAACGACCAGACGCTTAAAGTTACGGTAACGCTCGGCGTGGCCACTTTTCCCGTCGATTCGCAGAACAATATTGAACTGGTTAAAAAATCGGATCTGTCGCTTTACTATGGTAAGGAAAACGGAAGAAATCGCGTGGCGGTAGCTTCCATGATACCCAATCTCGAGGAATGGCTCGCGAAAAAAGAAAAAAAAGGGTAGCATAAAAATGAAACAAATGATTTACTCCCGTTACGAATTTTTATTTATTTTAATTTTAACCGCTCTGTTTATGGCTTTTTTACCGTCGCAGGCGGGCGCGAGGCCGCAGGAGAATTCGCGTAATTTATTCTCTCCGCTTTCAAACGAAGCGGCGGATGAAGCTGAAGCGGCCCCCGATAAAAGCGTAAAAACCTCTTCCGGCGCCGAAAGTGAAAAAGAGGCAGGGCGCCTTGTAAAAAAAGAGCCCGCGCCTGCGACTTATTCTCCGCCGGCTTTTCTGACGGGCGCCAGAGGCACCGACGAAGTGCTCGCGGCTTTAAAAAAAGAATTCGCTAAAGACGGCTCTATAATAGACGCTCATTTGAAATCCAGGCTGAATTCGCTTTTGAATTCGCCGCGTGAGTTCGATTTTAATTCCGGCGGCGCTTCGCTGGACACCGCGGCCAATGAAATCGCTTATCCCTATATCGATATCAGGCTTAAAGACGCTTTATTCGATTCTTTAAACGTTGAAACGGCTTCCATAAATATCAAAGGTATTTCTTTCGACGCTT
The DNA here is from genome assembly GCA_002069765.1 of bacterium ADurb.Bin243. Taxonomy (GTDB): domain Bacteria; phylum Muiribacteriota; class UBA9980; order UBA9980; family UBA9980; genus UBA9980. The sequence goes on along the minus strand of MWBZ01000047.1, from coordinate 6,771 downwards.
ATGCGCTTTTCGCGCTTGGAAAGCTTAGAGTTAAATCGCAGAAAGAGATCGCCGCGGATATCAATATCGCCGAAAGCGACCTGAACGCTTACTTAAAAAACAAAGCGGAAAAAATTAAAGTAAGGCGGCCTTACGTGAGGTTCGATAACGGCAAATTGGTGTTCGGAGGCACTTTCAAATATGGATTGTTCGTCATTAAATTCGACGCAAACGGCGTTTTTAAAATAGTGGAAAACACTAAAATTCATTTCGACATAAAAAGGCTCGAAGTGAATCAGGTAAGGATGCCTTCAGGCTTCGTAAAAAAAATAATTTTAAAAATCAATCCCATTATGGACCTTGAAAAGTTTCCGTTCAAGCTTGTCATGAAAACTATCGCAGTTTCTGATAAATATTTAATTTTCTCTTCGAAGTAGGTAACGATAAACGATGCTGACTAAAAGAAATATAATTTTTTTATTGATCGTTTTTCTCGCCGTTTTCCTGGCGCTGATAATTTCGATAAAAAAGATCATACTCGAAAGCAACAATAACAATATCGAAGTTTGCATCGATTTTCAAAAATTTGAAAAAATTTGCAATATCGAAGGCGGCGACATATATTCGGGATTTCAAATATTGCTCAAAAGCGGAATCAACAGCGTTTTAATACACGAAGATACCCTGAACTCGCTCGCGAATTCGTCGCAAATATCGGTTATGAGCGGCAACGAGCTTTTAAAAAACTTGAGATCGCTCGCGGTCATTAATCCGATGATTAAAAACATAATCGAGAAAAAATCCATTAAATCCAATTACACTTATATCATAGTTTCCGACTCCAAACTTCACGACAGAATTTACGGCGAACTCAAAATCCGCTTCAAGGACGACGAACTCAAAACTACCGTTAAAACCGAAAATATAGCTCTCGAAAGCGGAGTCGAATCAGAACCGCTTTATATGATATCTGTAAGCGGCGTCAGCGGAGAGCTGCATAACCTCGGCCTCGGGTTCAACCCTAAAACGCTTTCCCTTGTTAACAATCTCGGTTTTTCAATCGTGCTCGGCATTTCAAACTCTAACTTTCTCACGGTTAACCAGATAGACCGGCTGATCGAAAATATTCAAAGCGTTCCGGGCCTTTCGTCCGTCCTTATAGAAGGCGGCGTGGTGCCGGGTTATTCGCAGTCGGACACCAAAAACGTCGATTATTTCGGCAAAAAGGTCGCCGAGTTGAGCAAAATCAAAGCCAAATTCGCGCTCATGGAAAACGAGGAGGTGCTCAGCCTGGGCTCCATATCCCAGTATTTAAGCCATATGACCGTTAAAGGACACAGGATGTCTTCTACCGGCGCTCTGCCGCCTCTGAATCTGCATGAGTATAACCTTACCATAGATCGCTTCCTGCGCGCGGTTCGCGAACGCAATGTGAAGCTTCTCGTTTTCGAGGGGATAAACGAAAAAGTGCTGGGCGTTCCCACGAATCTTTTAATGCAAAATTTCAATTTCCTCCAGTCGCTCGTTCAAAAAGTCAAGTCTTCGGGCTTTAACATTAAATCTTCGGCCTCCATAGAAAGCGACCTGGCCACACCGATAATTATAGTAATTATAAGCTGGGGCGTGCTGGTCCTCTATATATTGTTTTTTGAATATGTTTTCAAGATGCCCCGCAAAATATCGTATCTGGTTTTAATATCATTTATGGCGTTTATTCTCATATTCACGCTCAAGTTCTATTCGAGCGTGGCTATGACTTATTACAGGCAGACGCTGGCGTTTATGTGCGCAGTTATAATCCCCATGATAGGCGTTTTATATAAATTCAAATACGAAAGCGATTCCGACGGCGGAGTAAATTTTTACGCAATTTTTTACCGCAGCGTATTTTGCCTTTTAAACGTAATTTTCGCTACGGCTCTGCTTTCGACTCTTATTATCGGACTGCTTTCGTCGGCCGAGTTCGTCAACGGGATCGAAATCTATCCAGCCGTTAAATCTACATGGGCGCTCGCGATTTTATTCGGCTTTTCCCTGTCGGTGCGCACCGAGCATCTGAGCCGGAAGATAAAGAAGATGCTCAGCGAGCCGGTTAAAATATATCAGGTGGTTTTATTCGTTCTGATCCTGGCGGCGGCGGCGCCTTACGCCATATTGTTTTTTTACAGGGGACACCAGGCGTTCTTCAGCGCGTCGGCTGCCGGCGATTATAGCAGTCTGTCTTATATTCTCGAAAAAATATTCGGAGCGTGCCCGGCATACAACGAGTTTTTAATAGGATATCCTTTTATGCTGCTCTATTTTTATTTGAACCATCAAAAGATAAGAGCGTTTAACCCGCTGCTGATAACTTTCGGGCTTTTCGGCCCGGTAAGCCTTGTTATTTCCGCTTGCGCGGCCGCCAGCCCGCTTTACCTTATTTTTATAAAATCTCTGGGCGGCCTTATTCTGGGCGTGGCCGCGGGGGCCGTTCTATGTTCGGTGGCGCAGCTGGTAATGACTTTTTATTCTAAGGAAAAAGAGAAGGAAATGCTTAAAGAAGCGGAAAGTAAAGCTTTATGATTGAATTCAACGAAGTGTCTAAAGTTTACGATAACGGAATAGTGGCTTTAAACAATATAACCCTGCGGATCGAAAAGGGCGAGTTCGTTTTCTTGATAGGCCCTTCGGGCGCCGGGAAATCGACTTTTTTAAAGATGATATTCCACGAGGAAAAGCCGACTTCGGGGCAGGTATTTATCGACTCGCGCGATATCACGGCGCTACGCCGTCACGAGATACCGTATTTAAGGCGTAACATCGGCGTCGTATTCCAGGATTTCAAGCTTTTAAGCGACAGGACTGTCGGCGAAAACGTCGGGTTCGCGCTCCAGGTGATGGGAGCCAGCCGTGCGGTCATCAATAACCAGGTCACTAAAGTGCTCGACCAGGTGGGGCTTTCCACCAAAAAGCGCATGTACCCTTCGCAGCTTTCGGGCGGCGAAAAGCAGAGGGTCTGCATCGCGCGCGCGATAGTAAACAATCCGGCGATACTCGTCACCGACGAACCTACCGGAAACCTCGACCCTTACATATCATGGGAAATAATGAAGCTGATGATAGATATAAACAGCAAGGGAACCAGCGTTATATTCGCCACGCACAACAAAGAACTCGTCGATAGAATGCGCAAGCGCGTTCTGGTTCTCAAAGACGGGCGCCTCGTAAAAGACGAGCCGCGCGGCAATTTTGATTACGATACGGCCTGAGCCCGGGCGTTTTTATGCATGATGGAGGATTATGCACAGTTTTACGTATATACTCGCTGAAACATGGATATCGATGAAAAAAAGCGCTACGATGCTTTTCAGCGCGGCGGTTATTATGACTACCGCGCTCAGCCTGCTCGGTTTTTTTATCGTTACGCAGAATTTTTTCAAGGTCGTTCTTAAAGACATCGAAAACAACCTTCAGATAGTAGTCTTTTTAGAAGACGGCTTTAACGAGAGAACTCTAAAGGACGCGATTATACCTTCGGTCAGGGCGTATCCCGAAGTCGCAGAAGTGGAGTACGTCAACAAGGAAAAGGCGCGCGAAGAATTAAAAAAAGACATAGCGGAACTGGATGAAATTTTTTCCATAATAGAAGACAATCCTTTGCCGTCATCGCTGCGTATAAAAGTCAGGACTCCGCAATCGCTAAAAACCGTCGCCGAACGCCTGAAAAAAGAAAACGGAATTATAATAAACGAAATCACTTACGGCGGCGAAAACGTTCATAATTTTCTTACCGCGTCGGAAAAATTCAAGCAGTTCAGCGTTATATTCCTTGCGCTTTTTATCCTGACATCGGTTATAGTAACCGCGGCCACGATAAAATTAACGATTTATTCGCGCAGAAGCGATATCGAAATAATGAAGCTCGTCGGAGCCACCGACTGGTACGTAAAATGGCCTTACATAATCGAAGGAATGGCGCTGGGGCTTATTTCTTCGGCTTTCGCGATAATGCTCGTGCTTTTTTTGAAAAACAGCGCCGTACTTGAAATAGCGAAGAGCATTCAATTTTTAAGCGGCTTTAAATCTGAAGTTTCCATGCTGGAAATCGGCTGGAAGTTAACCGTCGTAGGCATATTGCAGGGAATTATCGGGGCGTTATGGTCAACATCGAGCATATTATCCGAAAAGGAATAAATATTTTATACCGTCCGATCGCGTTCTGTCTGGCGGCGCTGTTATGTCTTACCGCCCCGGCTCTGGGAGCGGTTTCGGCCGAGCAGAAAGCCGACGTCGAAAATCAACAGAGCATGAAGCTCAAAGACAGGCTTTATGAAATAGAAGCGCTTATAAATAAAAAGCAGAGCGAGATAGAGCAGGTAAAAGAAAAAATCGAATCCGGCAAAAGCGCACGGCGCATAAACGATGAAGAATACCGCGCATCGCGAAAAAGGCTCGACGATAACGAAAAAAAAAGCCGCGATTTATACGAGGAAAAAATAAAGCTGTCGAAAACTTTAAAGTTAAGCACGGACAACTTGCTTCGCAAAAAAATAATGCTCAGCGACCGCATAAAGGCGGCGTATAAAAATTCTTTCAGAAAAAAAATGGATTATATAGTAAAAGCCGGATCATTTGTTGATTTTTACGTTAATTTAAGCTATTTTACACGCATAATAAAATTCGATACCGAATTTATATCAGATATTTCAAAAAAGGTAGCGGTCGTTAAAAAACAGCGTGAAGAGCTCAATATAAAAATAAAAGAGCTCGATTTGCTCAGGCAGAACGGCCAGGAATATGAAAAAAGCCTGAAAAAAACCAGCGATAAAATGGGAGGCCAGATAAGCCAGCTTTACGATCAGGAATTAAGCCTCAAACAGGAACTCAGCGTGCTGTTTCTTGAAAAAGAGAGAGTCGAAAAGCAGATAATGGAATCGGCCCCGCCGGCCGAGGAAAAAACGCCCGATCCGCCTCAAGTCCAGGCAGCCTCCGTGCCGGCTGAAACCGCATCGAGCAATACGGCCGCGGCCAGGCAGGAAGAAACTACCGTGTCGGTAGATATTTCAACGCTGGCTTTCCTATGGCCGCTGAAAGAAAGCAAAAACGTCTTGAGTTTTTATGGCACCCAGAAAGATCCTAAGTATAACGTCAATTATTTTAATTCTGGCATAGATATAAGCGGAGCTTATGGCGAAGAAGTGCTTGCGTCCGCGGACGGAAGGATAAAATATAAAGGCGAGATGAAAAGCGTTGGAAAGCTTATCATACTCGATCATGGCGGCAATATAACATCTTTATATTCGCATATTTCGGTAATAGAAGTCGGCATGGGGCAGAAAGTAAAGCGCGGAGAAGTTATAGGACGCCTCAAAGAAAAAGCGGAAGCGTCTGAGCCCAAGCCGTTTCTTCATTTTGAAATCAGAATCAACGGCAATGCTAAAGATCCGATGGATTATTTATGATTCATTAACTTGAAAAAAGACAGGTTTAGTAGTATAATTATAACATGATAACATGGAGGCGTAAGCGAAAATTTATGAATTTAATAACCAGGACAATGCTAAAATTAAATGCTTTAATCTTATTGGCCTTATTTTTGCTTTTTGCGGCCGGCGCGGGTTTCGCTAATGCGGGATCGGTGGACATAAGCTCGCTGGATAATTTAAATATAGTGCGCAAGGTCTTCGGCCTTATAAAAAGCGATTATATCAAAAAAGATATCAAAGAAAGCGATTTACTTACCGGCGCCATCAACGGCATGCTCGAATCGCTCAACGACCCTTACAGCCGTTATCTCGAACCCGAAAATTTCAAGGACATGCAGTCTGACACGTCCGGCGAGTTCGAAGGCGTGGGAATCGTAATTTCCATTAAAAACAAAATACTCACGGTGGTATCGCCTATCGATAATACCCCGGCCGAGCGCGCCGGCATTAAGTCCGGAGACAAGATAATTAAGATAGACGGCGAAGATGCCGAAAAACTCAATCTGCACGACGCCGTGAATAAAATGCGCGGCAGAAAAGGGTCTAAAATAACTCTTACGATATGGCGTCCAAGTTTCAGCGAGCCAAGGGATTTTATTTTAAACCGCGACGTGATACCCCTGAAAACCGTAAAATCCAAAATGGTAGACGATAAAATAGGATATGTCAGGATTTCTCAATTTACCGAAACGACGGCTCCCGATCTCGAAAAAGAGCTTACCGATCTTGAAGCCAAGGGAATCGAGGCGTTGATACTTGACCTGCGCGATAATCCCGGCGGGCTTTTAACGTCGGCGATAGACGTTTCCCGCAAATTCATAGATAAGGGCACTATCGTTACGGTAAAAAGCCGCGACGGAAAGACCCTGAATCTTTCCTCTTATTACCGCTCGCATCCGCTTTATCCGCTTATAGTCCTTATAAACAAAGGCTCGGCTTCGTCGTCTGAAATCGTGTCCGGCGCCATACAGGACAATAAGAGAGGAATACTTATAGGCGTGAAAACATTCGGAAAAGGCGTCATTCAAACGGTTATTCCCATGGAAAACAACGCGGGCCTTATTTTAACCACCGCATGGTATTTTACGCCTTCGGGGCGTTCCATACACAACGTCGGGATCGATCCCGATATCACCATAGACCAGTCGGTTCTTTCGTCCGAAGAGATGGCCGAACTTTATGACACTTCCGCCGGGCGCGATGCGGACGGAACCGAAACCAGGACCGCTGAAAATGTTCTTTTAAGCGCGGACGCTATTAAAAAATACGATATAAAAACAGGCGACGTACAGCTGATAAAAGCCATAGAAATACTTAAAGGCGATCG
>MWBZ01000046.1 GCA_002069765.1 bacterium ADurb.Bin243 | reverse complement strand
AAACCGCCCCTATAACATTTCAATTCGCAGAATGCCTTAAAGCGCAGAATAAAATCGACGAGGCGGCAGGTTATCTATATCAGGCAAAAAAAATGGCCGCCACGAGCGAAGCGGAACTTATCGCGCAAATCGATCTGTCGCTTGGATACTGCTTTCTTGAAACTGGCGATTACAAAAAGGCCAGGGCTTATTTTTACAAGGCGTCTTCTACGGCTTTAAAGCCTCAGTACCTCGAAGCTATGGGCGATTATTACGTTAAACTGGCGTCGCTTGATACGCCTGAAATTTTTTTCAACGTTTCGGCGAACGCTCTGGAAAAAAAATATACGCAGGTCAATTATCAAAAAGCTTATGATTATTATAAAAGAAGTTTTAATTCAAAGCCGGACAATCTTTTTATTAAAATAAAGATCGCCGACGCTCAATGGGCGCTGGGCAAAAAAGAGCGCGCCGCCGGCTCGATGAAAAAAGCTCTGGACGAAACTAACAATAGTTACGCATGCAGCCGGCTGGCATACTTTTTAAAAGAGGAAAATAAAACTGACGAAGCGGTTTTAAAAAAATGCGCGGGGCTGCTCGATAGGGCCGTCTCGCTGGGCGGACCGGCCGCGGAACTTGAATATGAAAAATCTGATTTATATTTTCTTTTAAATGACGGCGCCGCTTATTCGGTAAGCATAAAAAAAGCGGCATCGCTGTCCCGCGGAGACGAGTGGTTCGCGTTTTACCTTGCGGACAAGCTTATCGCCATTTCCGATACGCTGGAAACGGCCGACTATAAATCGGTTATGGATTTGTGCCGGAAGATGTCGGAAAGCGTAAAAAACTCTTCCGCGGCCGATCTCGCTTACGCCGCCGCCGCGGTTAAATTTAACAGGGACTGCGCTATAAGGCATATAAAAGATTTTTTAGACGGCGGAATGAATATTTTTACCGGCCGCGATTTTTATTTATACGCGCTAAAGACTTTCGAAGGGCTGGAATATGAAATTAAGTTGAAAAACGCCGATCTGGAAAAGTTTTTAATGCAATGTTCGTCCGAGTATTCTCTTAAGGACGCAAGGGAAAAATTATGTTTTATAAACGCTTATATTGAAAAAGAAACCGACGAGGCTTCCCTTTTGAAGCTTTACGAGTCGAAGATCGATTTATGCCTTGCTACGGGCGATAATGGCGCCGCGTTCGAAACCGCTTTGAAGTCCGCCCGGCTTAATAAAAAGGACCCGGTTAAATATGCGGCCGCTCTGAAAAAAGCTTATACTTTCGCTCAATATTCGCAAAAAAACGACAGGGCGCTTGAAATAGCGAAAGAACTGATGCGGCTTGGAGCGGCCGAAAAAGAGCATTTAATTTCGATTATATACTCCGATTACTGGGGACCGGAAAAAAAGACCGCCGAGGAGGGGCTTAAAAGACTTATGGAAATCGATAAAAGCTCTCCTGTGGTTCTGACTTTTGACGGGTTGAGCCTGGCCGAAAAAAACAGGAATAAATCCGCCCTGAAAAAATTCCGGGAAGCGTCAGAAAACGGCGGCGACAGGGAATATCTTTCGGCGCGAATCGGGGAAATGATAAAAAAATTAAAGCCAGTAGCGAGCCTCGGCTATTCATTCATCTCCGATTCGAGCCGCCAGAAAACCGCCGAAAAGAGCCTGTCCTTCGATATCGACGGAGACGGCTCCCGGCTGATGTTCGGTTTTGTTTTTAACGAGGAAAACAAAGAACGGATGCTCCTGTCGCAAAGGTATATGGGCGCTAAAATCAACGATTTTTTTGCCGGAACGGCTTATAAAGTTAATGATTCGGCTTTTTGCGACCTGAGGCTCCATTGCAGTTCCATAGACGGCGCTATGGCTCAAAGCGGCCCGAAACTCTTTCCCAATCTTATCTTCACGAAAAATTACGCCGGCAAGTAATATTACCGGAATTATTTTGAAAAATATCTCCGCGACACGCCTCTGGCATACGAACTCGCTTTATCTCAAAAAGCTTTAAAAATTAACTTCAACGTTTTTAAGTCCCTGGCGTATTATTCGCTGGAAACGAGCTTTATAAGACTTTCGGATGGTAATATGAGGACTACGATTTCATTTACGGCCGGTTATAAATTTTATAAAAATTTATCGCTGAAGCTGCAAAACAGTTATGATAATATGCGGCACGAGTATTCCGGCGATATTTTTATAAACGGCGAAAGTTTTTCTCCCTATGAAGTGTATTATTCCCCGCGCGGAGTATCCGCCCGCGGGCTGGGCTTCGAATATGCCGCCGATTTTAAAGGGATGTCTTTATCGCTTTCGAGCATTCTGGCCGGTAAAGAAACCCGCGATAACGGCCCCGAGTCGAGATATAACAACATAACGGTCAATTTATCCAGGCCGGTAGATGACATGAGCGGTTTTTCGCTGAACTTTTACGGCTCAAAAAGCGAAGTCAATCCGTTTTCGGACCAGGCGGTAAAATCTACATATATCGGACGCGAGCTGTATCTTAAATATTATTATAAACTTTGATTATGACTATAAAACCTCTGAAGATATATAATGGAATTTGCATAAAGCGTTTTTTTGGAATTTTATTGACTGCGATAACGCTTTTTTCGGCCCACGCTTTTTTTTATAGGGCGTGCGAAGCCGCCGCGGGCGATTCAGAAATGGAATTCAAGCGCAATATACTGGTATATTATTCGGCTTCGAACGGCAGCGACGATTACTCAAACGACGTATTCGAGCTGTTCGGCATATTTTTTAATTACTACGGTTATAATTTTACTTTTCACAATCTCGACGAGGGAATAGGCGATGAAAAAATCCGCGAATCGGCGGATCTTTATGTGGTCTGCCAGTACGAGGCGATACATAAGCATGCCGGAGAATTGTGCGATTTTTTGACTGGCGCGCTCGGCCGCAAGCGTATCATTTTAATGGAGCTGCCCGGAGCGCCCGGCCGGCAGGAAAAGCTTATCGAAAAGCTCGGCTTCGACTGCCGCGATTTTATTAAAGGCGATTTGATCCGCTCCTGGAAGGGAGACTCCGGTCTTGCTTCCGGAGAAATCGAACTTAAACTGACTCGAACAAGCGACTACTTTATGTTCGTTCCAAAGCCGGACCGCGCCGACGCCAGGGTCCATCTGGCCGCCGTCGGCGATTCCGTGGAATGCCCTTTAATAGCGAGCTCGAAAGACGGCGCTATAATTTTTACGGGTAAAATTTTAGCGGTGGATGAAAAATTTAACCGGCGCTGGATGATAGATCCCATGAAAGCCGCCGGGCTGCTGCTTTCCGACGGAAACCGGTTCGTCGTGCCGGACCCGCTCGTTCAATCGGGCCGTCGGGCCGCTTTTATACATATCGACGGCGACGGCTTCAATTATAAAACCGAACATAACGATGAAAGGTACAGCGGCGAAATAATAGCCGATGAAATAATAGATCGTTATAAGCTTCCGACCACGGCGTCGTTGATAGTATCGGAAGTTCACCCCAACGACTTTGGAAATGCCGCACTGGAGAAAAAAGCGGCCGAACTTCTAAAAAAACCTTATGTCGAACCGGCTTCCCATAGCTGGTACCATCCTTTCGAGTGGCACAGGCTCAAGCTCGACACCATAGAAAAATACAGCGACGATACGGCGGAAACCGATCAAATCCAGGAAATGAAAATTTATAATCCGGCCAACAGGATACGCGAAACCTGTCTCGAAAAAGAGATAGTAAGTTCGGTTAAATATATCGGCGATCTTTCCGGCCGTAAGTGCCGCGTTATTTGCTGGACGGGAATGTGCAATCCCACTCGCGAAGCGCTAAAACTCTGTGAAGACAAAGGGATTTACAATATCAACGGCGGCGATACCCGCTACGACGGAGAGTTTAAGCTGTATTCGAATTTAAGGCCGCACTATTGCCCGAGCGGAGGCCGGATAAAATTTAACGCCCGCTACGTCAACGAATTTATTATGACGGAGCACTGGAGCGAACCTTATGACAATTATAAAAAAGTTATCGAAGGCTTTAAAAATACGGCCTCGCCATATCTTTTGACCCCGGTGAACATTTATTACCATTTTTATTCGGGTACGAAGCCCGAAAGCCTGGCGGCTTTGAAAGAAGTTTATGAATTCGCGCTGGCTCAGTCCTTTTCTTTTATGAGCGTTTCTGCGTGGATCGAACGGCTGCGCGGCTTTATGAATTGCCGGATAACGGCGTTGCGGCCCGTTGAAAAAATAGAGCTGTCCGCACAGGCGAAGCCTTATTACGACGCGGCGGAATTGAAGTGCCTGTACGCATATAGATATGAAAATAACGGAGAAATGGATAATTTCAGGTGGGACTTCGAAGGATATCCAATGATAGACCCTTCCGGCGGGGTTATGGGTTTTAATGAAATAAACGGCTCGAAATATATAAACGCCGGGCCGAATAAGAGCGGCAATATTTTCATAGTCGATCGGCCGCCCGAAGGGCTTTATCTTAAATCGCTTTCGGGAAAAGTGATTGTGGCGGGCTATGACAGCGAAGAGGCGGGAGTTTATAACGTGGAGGCTTTCGTCAATTCGCCTTTTAAAGCCGTAATCGCCAACGCCGATTATCCTTTTTATAAAATTTATTACACTAACGCAAAGAATGAAACCGTCCAGTACGCGGCTATAATCGACAAAGAGAAAAACGAGCTTATATTCAACGGCCCTTACGAAGCCGGAAAAATAAAACTTTCAATTCATTATTCTTCCCACTTCGGAAATATCAAGAGTTTTTTTTACGGTGCGGTTACGCGTATTTATTATTTTTTTATGAAAAATCCCCTGATAATTCTTCTGCTTGTGATATACGCTTATTTTTCCATTCAAAACCGTTATTTAAAAAGAAATTTGAAAAGACCGGGGATAAAAAAATAAAACGGCTTGGATCACTTGCCGCCGCGGTATTTTTTTGCGTAATATTCGGCGCCGATTTTATTGAAAATTTCGACGGCGTAAGATTTTTTTGACTCGGCCATATCGAAAAGCCCGTTGAGCTTCATTATATTGGCTTCGTCGATAAGGCAAAGCGCCGTCTCCAGCGGCATATTCATCTTTTCGAAATTTATCAAAGCCTGGTTTATAAAGCATGTGGCCCGATGATAGGTGCCGCCGGCCGTTTCATAGGCGCATCTGGCCCTTAAAATCATGGATTTGGAGACTATATCTATTTCGCGCGAATCTACCAGCAAAAGCTCGTTGACTATGCTTTGCGCCTGCTGGCTTAAAAGGTGAGGCGGCGTGCTCTGGATGAGCCCGCAGGCCGACAGGATAAGCGGCCTTAAAAACTGGCTTTTTTTAGATATTTCAAAAGATTTCAGATAATATTCATGCGCTTCGGCGTCTTTAGCGTCCATGCAATAGGCGTCGCCGAGATAAGCGTATGCGTGAGCCAGGCCGTAAAGATCGCGCGTTTCGTCGAGGATGGCGATGTCTTCTTTGAGCGCGAAGTAAGCGGCGCTTATGTTATTTAAAACGGCCTGCACCCTGGCGATATTCCCGTTTAAAATAGCCATGGCTTTTTTATTGCCCGTGTCCAGGGCCACCTGCATGCTCCGGTTGAAAAAAGAAAGGGCGGTTTTGTAATTGGCGAGGTTATGGTGCGTGACGCCGAGCGAAGTCCAGATGCGGCTCTGGGCGAGGATATCTGAAATCTTATCGGATATCTCGATGGCCTTTTCATAGCTTTGTATCGCGTCGTTATATTCTCCCCGGCTGTGATGGAGCATTCCGATATAATGATATGTGTTGGCCAGCATCTTTTTGTTGTCCGCCGCCGCGCACAGCTCTTCGCATTTTTTAAGATAGGCGAGCGCTTTGCGGAATTCGCCCTGCCTTAAATAAACGGAGGAAAGGCCGCGCTGCGCGGAATCGAGCTCGAGCCAGAGGCCGTCTTCATTTTTTTTCATGGCGAGTGTCTTCAGGCTGTCGCGGTAAAAAATAGACGCCTTTTCGAGCTCGGAACGGTGGTAATGCATTAACGCGATTAAATTGGTGGTTTCAATGCGCTTTTTCATGTTCGCCATCTGCCGGTTTAAAGCCGACATGAAAGCTTTAAGCGCGGCGTCGCGGTCTTCGCCGGCCAGGGCCGGTTTGACCATATACGCGTAGCCGAGCCATTTATAAATTTCCGCCGCGAACGGCGCGGCCTCGGCGGAAGCCGCGTTTAGCGGAGCACTCTGGCAGAGCCTGGATAAAATTTTATGCGCCGCGCCGAAGCGGCCGAGTAATATCAGGATTTTAGCATAAATCAGTTCTGTTTGCGCTTTTAACTCTTCGATTGCGGGATTTGCGACGCCGGCCTTATTAAGGACGGCCATCCGGATGAATCTGATAAGCTTTAAAGCGTTTCCGGCGGCGTCGATTTCGCAAAGCGATTCCGCGAGCCTTCTGGCGAATAAAACCGTCTCTTCGACGCGACCCGATTTCATGCTGTGGTAAATAAGCCTTCCGAGGCCTATGTTAGGCAGGCTGCCCGCGGCCCGCATGTAATAATCGACGATCCTGTCGTTATACGCGGCGCTTTCTTCGGCGGTGCATATTGATGAGGCGAGCGCGGAGCATCCGGGCGCGGCGAAACGGAAAATTTCACCGTGCGCGCTCTGGAAAAGAATTCCGGCGTCCCTGAGCCGTAATAGCGAGGTTTTTATTTCCGGAGAGTCGTTTTGCAGGCAGGCCGATATTTCTTCGCATCTGAAACCGCCGTGGAAAATCGAAGCCGCTTTTAAAACTCCGAGCGTGACCGAGTCGAGGCGTCCGGCGGCCGAAGCTCCCGGCAGCCGCCCGGGGCCGGCTTCAGCAAAAGCCTTTTTTATCGAACCCGGCTGGTATCCCTGATTTAATTCATACTTGGACGAGGCAGGGTTATAATTTAATATGGCCGAGCTTTCAAGAAATTTTACCGCCAGTTTTAAAGCGCTGCGGCTTCCGGCCGTAATATAGTCCAGAAAAGCTGCGTCTTCGGCCGGCATGTTTTCCGCGCGGATGATCTGTGCGGACTCGCCGCGGCCGGCTGGTTCGAGCTTGAAGTGGCCGAAAACCGATTCTTTAAGAGCCGCGGCAAGCCTTGCCCCGGGAGGCGAAGCGGCGGAATAAGAAAGCGCGAACAGTATTTTTTTATTCTTGACGTTGCGGCAGATATAATTTATTAAGGAAACGCTGTCTTCGTCCATAGAAGAGCAGTTTCCGATATGGAAAACTATATCGTTTTTTTCCGATATGCAGGAAATGATATTTATTATCTGTTGAAAAAGTTCGGCTTTTCCGGAAGATGCCGAATCGTGGCGCTTGAAGCCGTAGAAGCTGGTCAAAAGGTCGAACGGATGGGGCGAGCGGGCGCCGCCGCAAATTTTAAGGGCCCCCGCTATCTTGTCCACCCGGTTCGCGTCGATGCCGCAGAAATTATTAAAACTCTCTCTGGCGGAGTAAATTGCATAAAAAAACGCCCCGCACGGGACCAGGAAAGGATACGGCGAGTCTGCCGCGCCTTCCATGAAAACGGCGTCGGAAAGAGTTTCGCAAAACGCTTTTAGCGCGCCTGAAGCCGCCGCGAAATCGTTTTCGTGCTCTAAAAGGACCGCGGCCGGGGAATCGTGGGATTCATATACCGGCTTTAAATCGCCGGCGAGTTTTTTATCGAAATAAAAAATATTATCGTTCATAATTAAGTTCGATCCGCATTTCTGCTTTATATAATAACAATATGAAATATTAACATAAAAATTTCTAATTTTAAAGTAAAATTTATATTTTCCGATAAGAATTAATATGAAGACAAATAATATGCAATTTATTAAATCTAAACAGGCCGGGCCCGGTTTTATAAGGACTCTCGTTATTTTGCTGGCGCTCGCGGCGGCCGCTTTCGCGGCAGGCTGCGCCGAAAGCCGCGTGAATTCGATCACTACGGACTCGCCGTATTTGAATTCTGAAAAACCCATGCTGGCAATTAAAAACGAACATTTCGGCGGAGGCTATACGCTGGAAAACGGCAAGCGCGCCTATTTCGCAGGCGGCGAAATTTTTAACTTCGGCAATCAACCGGCATATTCGGTTAATATCAGAGTCCGGATATATGGCGCAGCGGGCGCGGCTTATGACGATCATATAATACGCCTCGGCGATATCGGCCCCGCGAAATCGGCGGCGTTCGACGAAAAATTCGAAGCCGCGTCCGATTACGGCCTTTCGGAAGTCACGCTTACCTATCAGGACGATTCTAAAATAAACACGATGGTTTTAAAGCCGGCGGTCAAAAATATTAATAACCTCGATAAAAATAGCTATTAAATATTTCAAATTACGGCCGATACTTTTAGTGTAAGTCGAACGCAAGCAAAATTAATAAAAAAGGGGATGAGGCGGATGACAATAGAAATCTTCTTAAAAGAAAACGGATATTCAGACGTAGAAATCAATCATGAAATAGTTGGAGTAAATATCGCTAAACCTGAAAATTTTGTGCGCGGAGTTTTGACTAACTACCTTGGCAAAAATTCTAATTTATAAATTTTTGCTAAAGGTTTTTAATTTTCTTCCGATATTTAGTTTTGAAAAGCGATAAAAAACGAATACAAAATATTAGATCGACGGGAAATAAAAAACGAAAACAGTTGCAATAGGATAACAGGCGAACGTTTCAATGGGTAAAACAAGCATTTCTAGAGTAAGAATTAAAGTTCTTTTAAAAAATTCGAAGGGTTATTTTAATATCGAATGTAAACGCTTTAGTTTATGAAAATCGGGTTTTCCGGGCCGATGATTCGTCCCGAGACCGCAACAATTGTACACCGCACTATTCGAAGCATTATTTGTAGCATTTTATTCGGCGAAGAAGTCATAGCATTATAAATTGAAATCGGTTTTAAAATAAAAATTCGAAACTTACATCACGCTGATAACATTATCCGGCGCATAAACAATTTGAATAAATCCATTGAATAAAAAAGGCTCGTAGCGATACGGGCCTTTTTTATTTTTAAATGTTTACGCTCCGGCGCGGCGAAAGTTTTAACCGTCGGCTTTATGCATTTTATTGTAACTTTCGACGAAGCTTTTATAATCGAGGTTCGAACTCGAAGGGCCGGTTTCTATAACGACTTCCTGGCAGTCCGTTTCAAAAGGCGTTTCGATTTTAAGGTTTATAAATCCGTAAAGGAAAAGATGTTTGAGCAATTTTAATAAATATGCGATAGAAGCGTTCTCTTTTAATTTTGAAGGCGCGTGCCGGCCGTGCGATTTTACGGCGGCTATCAGCTCGGCGGGTCCGGTTATCTTTTCCAGAGAGGCTTCTTCGGCAAGCCGCGTCAGAACGAAATAAAGCTCGTTCAAATCGTGCTCTATATTTTCGGTGATGCGCTCTATCTGTATCTGGCTCATAATCCTTCTGATCTGAGGAGAATTGGTTTCGCTTCTCGTGAAAGAACACGCCCCGTGCCATTTCAAAAAAGAAAATTCGCGCATATAATAAAAGTCGTTGGGCGCCATGTCGTGGAAATCCGAAATAGGAAGCGCTATGGGCTTTCCTTCTTTGAACCCTTCGATGTCGTAAAGGCAGCGGAGCATATTTTTGCGTATCCTCGCCAGTTTTTTCAGCGAATCGTAAACGCCGGCTTCCGTTTTAACTATGCTTACGGATATTTTTAACGGATCTTTCGCCAGCCGGTAAAGTTTGTCCATAAGCTCGTAACGGTCGGTGATGCTGACCAGGCCGCTTTTTAAAAGGCCCCTGAAATCGAATTTTTCGTTTAGCGCCTGCGGAAGGTCGAAGAAAATATTTATAACGCCGCAGTCGCTTAACTCGCCGATAAGCGAAGCGTCGGTTTCATATACTGCGCCGGTTTCGTCTTCTTTTTTTAAGGCGCATAGCTTTATTTTTTCCCGTTCCGCCAGTATGGCCAGGCAACGCGCGGCGGCCGATTTTGAAAAGACCGAAGCGGGAAGGTAGCTGGCGATTTCGTCAAGGCTGATAGACATCCTGGCGGGAGCGAATTGCGATATGAAAGCGTCCAGAAAAGCGGCTTCGTTGTAAAAAATTTCAGGCAGTTTTAAATGAGGGGTCTCGCCGCTGCAATAATAATTGAATACTGACGCGCGGGAGAAAAAATTGAATTCGCGCGCGTAAGACGCCGTGAGCCTCAGGTCGCCGTCTATTCCGGAAACGGCCGTGAGATGTATGGAAACTTCGGCGGCCGGGCTTTTTTCGATGATATTTTTTATCGCGGCCGCGGCGTTTTCGTAAGATATGCAATAGAGCCTGACGGCCGTGGCTTTTTCTTCGAGCGCAGATGTGATATTTTGCTTAAAGATAACGGCGAGTTCCGGCTGAGAGCACACGATATGCATGCCTGAGCCGCTCGCGGCTATATTGCGGGCTATTTCGGAATATAACCGCTCGTATGAGCCGCAATCGAACCTTTCCTCGCGGGGAGAAATTGAAATAATGTTAACGGCGTGATCGAAATTATCTTCGAAAGAAAGCCAGTTTCTATATTTGACGGGATTAAAGTCGATGGAATTGAAAAATATGAAACGCGCCTGATAATTTATCAGCAAAGTTTCGGAATGCTTGAGCCCGTTTTCGCGCGGCGAAAAATTTTCGAATTCGCCGTCTTGCAGAATAATTACGCGTTTTTTTTCGCTTTCGTAATTGTCGTCGAATAATCCGGCGCGGTATAAAAAACTGTCGAACCTGGTTTTATGAAAAGGCTCGCCGAGATAAACGATAACGTGCTTTTTAAACCGTCTGTGAAGCGACATTAAAATGGCGGCCATGGCTGTTTTTTCAGAAACGTCGCTGCGGCCGGCGCAAATGGTCCTTATTTTTTTATCTATTATGTTTTCGAAGGTTTGCTGCCATATTTTTTGCATATACTGGTACGAAGCGGAAAAGCATATATCGTATTTGCCGAGGACTGCTGGAGCGTCAGGATTATCGTAATACGCTCCCGGCGAAGGAGCGTTCAAAAATTTCATGCTTTCGTGATCGCCGTAAAACGCGTTCATATACTCTATTTCGTTTGAATAAAATTTAAGCCTTTCTATATTGTAAAATTCCGAGCCGCGGGCGAAAGCGTTTTCGGCGAGCTCGGTGGAAACGATCATCCAGAAGATATTGGCGTTGTATTTGATCATTATATTTTTCAGCGACGCCAGCATCGAAAGCGCCTGCCGCCTGCCGCGATAGTGATAATTAATGACGGCGCAATCTATGTCGATAAGTTCCGCTTCGATGTCGGATACCAGGTCTATGTATCGGTAAACCGTTTCCGGACCGCTTTTAGTTATAGCGGGCCTGTCCGGATAATCGAGAAAAAAAACGGCCGTTTTCTTTGAATTTGAAGCGAACTTGTTTAAAATATTTTTATATTCGGCCTCGTTTTCGGACTGGATCATCACGTTGGCCATTATCGCGGCCGCCTGGAAATATTTTTGGGATAAATCGGCCCGCCTGAAAAATTTGAAAAGGCCCGCGAGTTTTTTATCGTAGTATCCGCCGGGATCTTCTTCGCTGGTGAAATATATCTTTTTTGTATGGCGGTCGAAAATGATTTCTTCGCTCCAGTTCTCGTTGGTCAGCGACATGCCGGCTCCGTCCGGGCCGCCATAAAGCCTGGCTTTAAAAAAACTTTTTGAATTCAAGCATTTCATGGCGAATTCGAAAAATTTTTGAAGGCGCGGATCGCGAGTTTCACCGGAACGTAAGATATCCGAGCACGGAAGGAGCCGCGCGCAGAATTTTTTTATAAGATTTTTGTCGTCGGTGAATCCGGCGAAATCGTCAAAAAAGCTTTTAACGCCGTTAAGCGAAGCGGTGAAAAATTCTAACATATTTCTGTCGCTTTTGGCCGCCGCGGCTTCCTGAAGGAGTTTTTCAGCGGCTTTCCACGCGTCGCCTATGGAAACCGAGCTGCGGTGATAAGACTCGCCGCAGCGGTAAAAGCCTGCCGCTCCGGAAAATATATGCCTGTACTCGATGAACGGGGCCGGTTTTTCTTTGAGCGAAGCCGCGAAGAAAAAATTACTGAAAGGCGAAATATAAAAGCCCTGGCCGCATTCGCAATAACGCGCGAGTATGGCGTTGATTCTGCAGGATTTTTTTTCCGGGCAGCTTTCGTAATTGCAGTCGCCGGAGCGGAATTTAATTTTTTCAGCCAGGCTTTCCCCGAGGGAATCTAATTCGCCGCCGAAAGATCTCGCGCCGGAACTCATCGAAAGCACCACCGAGAGGATATCGAAAGATTCGCTTTCGCTGGAAGCGGGAAGCGATATGAGTTCGTTCACTTTTTTCAGGCAGAATACGTCGCCGATGTTCTCGAAATCGAATATTTTATTGCCGGCATAGCCGAGCTTTTTAAGGATGAACTCGAGGATTTTTTTGTAATAGGCGGTTTTAGAAGCTTCCGTGAATATGTGTACGCCGCACCTGGAGTCTATTTCTTCCTTGCGTTCGCGAAGATAATTGTATATGAAAATATCCGCGCAGCCGTTTATAAGAAAACGCTCCGGGTCTTCTTCCGGCGCGCGGGCGGGCATATCTATGTTTTTGAAACTGATAACGAAAGGCCACAGGCGGCTTTTATCTTCTTCGCCGCCGCGCCCGTCGAACGAAACGGCCCGCGCGTATGAAAGAAAGATATTAAACTTTCTGCCGCCGGTCCTGAAAAGCTCGTAAAGCTTTAAAATTCCGGAATAAAAGCCTTTTTCGGTTCCGTCGGCGCATTCGTCAGGATTTATGAACAGGCGAGGCATTTTATGAATATTTATTTTGCCGAGCAATGAAATCAGTATTATAAAGCGGCACAGCGTCTCGTCAACGTTCTTGCAGCCGAGAGGATTTTCGCCGACGTGTATCGCGTAGCGCGCCGGATTTATAAAACTCAGGTGCTTTTCATGGATTATTATATTTTTATCGAAAATAGACCTTAGAAAAGCGTATTCTTCATCTCCGAGATCGCGGGAAGCGATTATTAAAACGTCGCCCGATACAGCCGCGGAAACGAAATTTTTGATTTTTTCCTCTTCGTTCAAAAACGCGTCCAGCCGGCCGTGATTTAAAAACCCTTTGTAAACGTTCAATGAAATGGATTTTTTGCCGTCGGCGCTTTCTGCGTTTGGGGTTTCGGAAGGCCTCGCGCAGATAACGTAAGGCGAATTTTTAAGAGAATTGAAAAAAATCGTGAAATTGGCCGCGGCAAATTTATTTTCTCCCGCGAACCGTCCGGATTCTATTTTTTCCACGATCTCAGAGGCCGCGCCGTAACGGTTGAGCATGATCAGATTTTTGGCCGCCAGCTCCATTACGGCATAATTTTCCTCCCCGGACAGCGCGTCGTTTTTAGCCATAAACGAGTCCAGGACGCCGAGGCTTTTCGAATAAAGTTTTAGTGAATAATGGCATTTCGCGCTTAAAATAGCGCATTCGAAACCCGCTTCGAGCTCTTTTGCGCCAGGAGAGTTAAGATAGACGACGGCTTCGTTGAACCGGCCTCTGGCGTAGAGCAGCGACGCGAGCCTGTATAAGGCTTCGGGGTCTTCGGGCGCGCATTCTGCGTATTTTATGAGAGCGTCTATGGCGAGGTCGTTTTCGGAAAAATGATATTCGTAAAGGTTGGCGAGGTCCATCAGCGCCAGCGCGTAATCGACGGTCTTGCAGCCACTGCCGGGAGCTATTTCAAGCGTTTTCTCGAGCAGGCCGCGGGCGGTAATGAAATCGGAGACGCGCATTTTCGAACACGCCATCTTATAAAAGCATCCGGACTGCGTTTCCGGGTCTTTACAGCAGAAAGAAGCTTCTTTGTAATATTCGAAGGCCGTCTCATAGGATTCTAAATAAAAGTTGGATTCCGCCGCTATATATAAAATTTCGTAAAGAAAATTGTCGAGTTCGAAAAGGCTTTCTATGTATCCTTTGATATAAAACGGGTCCATAATATTGAATTCGACCGGCGGCAGCAGCTTTATATCGTTTTTTCTGGCGCTCATGCTTTCAATAAGGTTTCTTGCGTCCTGCGCAACCTTATTGTATTGCCCCGCTTCGAAAGAAAATTTGAGGTCGGCGAGTTTGAAGTAATTATAGCCGCCGCCGGAAACATGCTGCGTAATGTATCCGCGGGCTTCCGCGTGGTTTCCCTGCGCGGCGGAGGAAAGGGCGAGAAAAAGCGATGAATACGGCTCCAGGTGCCTCAGCGCGAGGCATTTTATAAAGCCTTCGCGAGCTTTTGAAAATTCGCGGAGCTTGAAGCGTATTACGGCCGCTATAAAATTAAGTTCCGAGACGAATATGCGCCTTTGCCTGAGATCGTGGATTTCGAGGCCGCTTTTTACCAGCAGGGAATCTATCGAATTAAGCGCGTCGGCGGAGCGGTTTTCGGACAGGGCGGCTTCGAGCGTTTCCAGCCCGGAACGCGTGTCTTTGTTAGACAGGAATCTTTCTATGAAATTTACGGTCAGAGAGTAAATCGTCTGCACGTTCAATCCTTGTAATCTTTTAAAGTACCGCCGTTGCGGAACTGGTAATTTATATTGACCGCTTCGTCGTATTCGGCGTAAAGCGTGCCCCAGATGCCGTCCGGGTTGGATTTGACGCCTTTTTTGCATACGCCTTCCATAAAGGTGCGCGTGATGATGTTTTTATAAACGTAAAACGCAGGCGTCGGCGAATAATCGTAAGTGTGGGTGTTTAACGAATATGAAAGGTTTATCAGCGGCATTTTATGGTTGAGCGCCCAGCGGTAGACCAGATATATGAAGTCTTCGGCGTATTCGTCGATATAAATTACTACTGAATCCCAGAATTCGGCGATTATGGTTTTTTTGCGCACCTTGCACATCTTGGCGTACTGGTTATATGAAAAAATATCTTTCAGGGAGTAAATCAGCGCGCCGAAGGCTATATTTTTATTTTTAAGCTTCTGGATTTTTTCGAACAATTCGTAGTCGGCCGGGGTTGAAACGCCGTTTTCGAGAACGACTACCGTGGCCGGCGATATTTTCGATATCTGGCGGGCCATGAGGGAAAAGCAGTCCAGCCAGTCGTCTATCTTCGTGGCATGCGCGAGCTGCTCCTGCATGTCTACGAGCGGTTCGCGTATGACGCAAGCGTAATCCGGCTTGAATTCGCCTATTATTTCGGTCATGGCCTGCTCGCAGTGATAGCGCCAGGTGAGAAAATTAACTTTTCCGAATATTCTTCCGGTGCGCGGCTGGAAAGTGTAATCTTCGCCGTACCACTCCCTGACGCCAAGAAAAGTTATGTAAAGCTTCATCCCTCTTTTTTTTATGGAGCCGAGCATTTCTTTTATTTCGTTGACGCGGGAAGTGTTTTTATATACCCAGTAATCTAGCAGGACGGTTACCTTAACGGTATTGACGCCGATCTTTTCGGCCCAGTCGAGCTCCATGGCTACTTCTTCTTTAGAGCGCCACGAGCTCCAGACGCTGTCGACGCTCATATAATTCAGAGTTATTGAAAAGTCGAAGCCGCCGTCGATGAAAATGGTGTGGTCGAGAGAATTGTAAAACAGGAAGTAAGCGGGTTTTATAAGATTGGTCCGCACCTTCTGCACCGCCGTTATTATCGACTGGAGCTTGGAATATATTTCAAAAAGCTGCACTTTTATAATGTCTCTATCGAGCCTGCGAACGTCCCAGACTTCTTTGACTAGAAACATCATGTCGTTTTTCAAAAATCCTATGTCTTTTTTTAAATCGCGCACCAGTATGGCGTACCTTTTTCCGTCGAGCCCTTCCGGTATATTGCTTTCTATAAAGGAAACCAGGCCCCAAAGGTAAAAAAACGCCCAAACGTTCATTTTAGATATCTCGCGGTCGGAGGGGAAAAAACTTTTAACGAAATTATCGCTGTATCTGGATGGCGGCCATGAAAGCTTGTATTCGATACCGGCGCCGCGGGCCGGAGGCGCCGCGAGGCAGATAAATACCGCGATCAGGGCCGACGCGATATATTTTTTCATCTGGCCTTTTTCACCACTCTGTCGTACAAACCGGCGTTTTTGGCCCTCAGCGAGTTTAAAAGCTCGTCGTAATTTTTAGGCATATTCATTTCGCGGTATATTTTAAGGAGCCCGATATAAGCCTCTTCGCATCTGTCGTCGATTTTAAGCACCCTGCTGTAATGGAAACTGGCCGCGGCAAGGTCTTTTTTTTGGACGTACACGAGGGCCGCGCCGAGATGAGCGCTTTTATAGCCGGCGTCGAGCGATATCGCTTTGTTGTAATAATCGGCCGCCGAGTTGTAATCGCGCTGCAGATAATAAACGTAGGCCGCGTTATTGTAAAGCCTGGCGCTGCCGGGAAAGCGTGAAATGCCCTGCGAATAAGAATTTAGCGCTTCGGTGAGCATTTTCATATCCAGGAAGACGTTGCCGAGATTGATATAAGCCATAGCCATGGCCTGCTGCGGCCCGGTAAGGTCGAGCGCTTTTTTACAGAATTTCAGGGCTTTTTTATAGTCTTTGCCCATTATGAGCGCGTCCACGTAAAGATTTAAAAACTCGAGGTTTGAGGGATAACTTTTTAATAGCTGTTCATAACTCGAAGCGGCGCGTTTGTAATCTTTAAGCCCGGTATAGCATTTAGCCGTCAGCAGATGGATGTCGGGCGAGGCCGGGCCGGCCTGGGCCGCTTTTTTTAAAAGCGCCAGCGCTTCGAGGAAACGGCCCGAGGCGCTGAGCGAATTGGCTTCGCCGAGTATCTGGGCCGGCGTGTTGACTGGCGCGCCCGCAAGCACTTCCGCGGTGCCTTCTGCCCCGAGTATTTTAAACGAAGCCGCTATCCGCTCGAAATCTTCGGCGACTGGCGAATTGGAAAACGGCCGCGGGACCTGCCAGCTTATTTCGTAGAGGTATTCCGTTTTTAATTTATAAAGGCTCACTTCATAAACGGTTTCTTCGGAAACTGCGTCGGCGAACTCGCGGCAGACTTTGATTTCGTCGGTCCTTTCGGATTGTGTTTCAATGCCTCCCGCGTTTTTTGATATATAATTGAGCCTGTAATAGGGCAAAGCGGACATTTTTTTTTCGATTTGATCTATGATCGCCTTCAGCGGCTGGCCTTTAATTACGAAATATTTGCTTATGACGAGCGCAGGCAGGAAACGGTAATTATCGTTTTTTTTAGGAGTCACCGTTACCGCGCCGCCTCTTTTTGCGCTTAACTCGTAATTTTTGGGGTAACTGAGGCCGAAGCCGTAGAAGGCGTTTTCGTATTTTTTCATGCCCGCGCCGCCGACGCGAGTCTCTTCGCCGCCGGATAATATCGGCTGGCGGCCTTCGGCCGCGCAAGGGGCGGCATGGTGGAACAATATAAAAATTGCCGCGATAGAAACGGCCGCGAAATAGATTTTTATAAAAATCCGCTTAGACCGGTCGCCGCCGCAGAATGCCTTTTTCCCCTTTTTTATTGATTCCATATAATAATTCAATTCCTGTGTCCGCCTTTTATTAAAATTATGAAGGTAATTCTATCAAAAAGTATGCTCGGCTGTCAACTTTTTAAGAAGTTATAATTTTTTTCTTGATTAATGGGCGAGCTTTTGGTATAATCAATTTCTAATGTCGTTTTATTATAAAAATAAACAAAAAAAATAATAAGGAGTTAATCATGCTAGTCAATTTGCTTTATTTTCTTCACTTTTTAATCACCGTAGGCCTTATCGTCGTCGTGCTGATGCAGGCCGATAAAGGTTCGGGCCTCTCCGGAGCTTTCGGCGGCGGAGCTTCTCAGACGATATTCGGTTCGACGGGCGGCATCGATTTTATCGGAAAAATAACCACCACTCTCGCGATACTTTTCATGCTCACTTCGCTCGGCCTTTGCGTCGTGCTCACCCAGCCTTCGGAAGCCGGAAAAACCAACGTTCGTCAGAGCGCCGGCCCTCGCGCGGCGGATCACGTCCCTTCGGTAGACTAATTTAATTTTTATATAGTTGTCATGAGGGTAAAGAATGAGTAATTTCAAGCTGGAATATTCCATAGAATATAATCAAATCAAGGAACGGCGCCGGCTGGCAAAGAACATGCTCAATACCAGCGGCGATTTCGCAGCAAGTTTCGTTAACGTGGTTAGCGCCGTTATTAAGCAGCTTCCTTCGGAAAAACTGCCGCACGATAACGCCACGGAACTCCTTTCGCGCAGAAACGAGCTGTTTTCAAAGGTAATAACCCCCGAAAGCCTCGATAACGCCATAAGCGAAGTGTCTTCCAGTATAGTAAAAAACGTGGTCAACGTTTGCACTATCGCTAATTATTCATTTGCCGAATATCTTTTCTGGCTCGAATGCGAGTCGGCCGAGCTAAAAAAATACCGCGTAGGCACCGGAACGGAAGACTCGAGCATAAGGCTCGCGCGCACGATAAGGCGCAGAGGCGAAGAATGCTACAAGGCCGGCAACTTCAATGAAGCTATTAAAATTTTCAAGGAAGCCGATGAAAAATATCCGGGCGATTTTACCGTTCATTATCAGCTCGGGCTGATTTATTTCTTTGAAAAACCCGATTATCCCATCGCGCTGGAATATTTTAGAAAAGCCAGCAAATATTCTCAAAATAAATCTAAACAGGTCTTCATTAACAGCATGATCTTTACCGGCCTGCTTTTAAGGCTTTGCGCCCACGCTTCGTCCGATATGAACATGTTCAGCGAAGCCTATCAGGCCGTAATACAGGCGTATAATTCCGACCCGTCCTACGTGTTTTCAATTTACGCTCTCGTGCAGGCTAACACCTTTAATTCATCGTCTAAAAAGGAATCGCTCAATCTGCTCAAAGACCTTATCAAAAGGGAAAAATATTTTACTATTCAAATCATTTACGACAGAGCTTTCGACCCCGTTCTCGACGATATCGAATCGCTTTACGAATCGCTTCTGGGCGACGCTTTGAATTCGGTCGGCCAGACTTTCGCCAAGATTGATTCCATGCTCGAAGAACTGTCAAAATCGGTCAAATTTCTTACCATTCCGGCTAAACTCGCCGGAATAAAAAAAGATTACGAAGAAATAAAAAAAATGATCGAAAAACGAAATTGTTTCGACGTTATTTCGGCCAACGATAAAGCCGGTTCCATTCTAAACAGCTTGAGCGATTTTTCTGAAGAAGTCAAAAAAAATAAGGCTTATTTCGAAGTGCGCGATCTTGTGGAAACGCTTTCTAAGAGATTCAACGACGAATATAAAGAAACGGTGAAATCTCATACCAAGAAAGAAGAAAAATGCGCCGCCATGAAGACTAATCTGGCCGAGATAAATAAAAATTATCCCGTCGCCGAGAGCGAACGCACCGTAAAAAACAAGGCCACCAATTCCGAAGAAATCGTTCCGGCTACAGTCGGATGGCGCCAGGGCAAGATGTTTCTTGTGATCAAATTCATTTCAGGCTGTTTCGCTTTTACGATAGTTTGCGCGGCAATTTTCATAGCTTTTCTTTTTATGCGCGAAAAATTCGAGCAGCAAATCTGGGTTCCCGTATCGCTCGTAGTTTTAAACATGCTCTTCATTCCTATTTACGGAAGCATCTTCGCCGAAATTTATTACATAGTCATAGAAAACAAGCGAAAAAACCTTATCAACTCCATTACGCGCCTTGAAAAAGAACTCGAACTCAATAAAACGCGCATAAATGAAATCGACAAAAGTCTTCGCGAAAAATATTCCAATATGGTTTTAGAACAGATAAAGGTGTCCAAATTTACCGCTTCTCAAATGCTGGACGCGGGTATCGAAGGCAGTTTCGAAAAGATAAAAGCGCTGATGCCCTGATTAAAATGCAAGGAAATCTTGATGCAGGAATTCAATCTTGATAGTTCGGTCGAGTATCAAAAACTTAAGGAAATAAGAAAGATAATAAGCAGCGTGACCGACGGCGGGCAGGGGTATTCCAACCCTGTTTTTACCGCCGTTTCGCTTATTGTCAACAGGCCCGACCGCGACGTGGAGATTGTGCGTAATCTTTCGGCCGCAGATAACGGCGCCGCCTCTCAGGAATCGCTCAACAAAGAACTCGTACTCGTCAATAAAAAAAAAGAAATGCTTTCGCTAATCGCCCGGCCGGAGCTTATAAGCTCTTTCCTTTCGGAGTTCAATGTCAGGCTTTCTAAAAATATTTATTCCATATATGCCGTTTCTAACTTCGCTTTTGCCGACTATATTTTCAGGTACGAATGCGAAACCGAAGACCTTAAAAAATTTCGCACAGGCCCCAACGAGGACCCGCAGGCGGTTTTAATCAGAAACATCAGACGCAAAGCCGAAGACGCATACCGCAACAATAAATTCGACGAAGCCATAATTTTTTTTAACGAAGCTATCGGAAAATATCAAAACGATTTTACCGTTTATTATCAGCTGGGCCTTATTTATTTTTTTGAAAAAGCCGATTTTAAACGCGCCATGGAAAACTTCCGGCTCGCCAGCAAATACGCGCAGAATAAATATAACCCTATTTTCATACACGGAATGGTATTTACAGGCCTGCTGCTTAAATTTTACGCTCTTCATATCAAAAATTTAGATATGCTTAACGAGGCTTATCAGGCAATCTATCAGGCTTATGCGGCCGATACCGGCTATAATTTTTCAAAATACGCGCTGGCGCAATGCACGGCGGCCATGGCCGTGCGCAGCGATCTCGTGGCGCAGGCTAATTCACTCATCAAAAATCTGGTTATGGCGGACAAACTTTTTGCCATTCAGATACTCTACGACGTCGCTTTTAATTCTTATATCGATGAGCTGGACAAGCTTTTTAAAGCCATATATAACGAATTTATCAACAACGTCACAAGGCTTTTTGAAAAAATAGACCTGGCGCTCGATCTGGTTTCGAACAATCAGCAGTATCTTACGATACCGGCGCGTGTCGTTTCTATTAAAACGGAATATAAAAAACTGGTCGAACAGATAAACAATAAAAAAACTTTTTTCGATATCGATCAGTCTTACGGCGCGAGTTCGCGTATCGCGGCCGAGCTGGAAGAAATGGCGAAAGAGATCGAGCGCAATAAAAAATATTCCGAAACCCGCGCCATAGCTGAAGCCGCCATAAAAAACTATAAAGAGGAATTTCAGGAGCTCACCAAGCATTACAGCGATGCGGAAAACAGGTTCAACGAGCTTAAAGAGCAATATTTAAAATTGAATTCTTACTATCCCAACCCCGAGTTCGACGAGCTGGCGGTAAATATATTCAATAGCGCCGATCAGGTAATCGACCCCGAAAGAAAATTCTGGCGCGAGGGCGGCCTTTTTCTTCTAATTAAAATACTTTCCGGCGTTTTGACCTTCGTTTTTTTATTTTTGATTATTGTGGTTTTATCGACGATCTTTTCAAAAGGCATAGGAAGCTTTTTCGGCGTGATCGGCGTTTTGATAGCTCTTGTTTTTATGCCGCTTTACGCTACCGTGCTCGCGGAAATATATTATAACATAGTCGAAATAAAAAGAAGAAATATTCTGACGGACCTTAAAAAATATAAAGGTGAAATCGATATCAATAAATTAAAGATAAGCGAGATCGATAAAAAGATATCCGCTAAGTATATTACGCTTATCGCGGAGCAGACGAAGCTCACTCAATTCGTAAGCGAAAAAATGTTCGAAGCCTGTCTGGAAGGCAATTTTGAACAAATTAAATCGATGATATGATTTTTTGCGCCGGCACATCGCACCTGCGCTTTTAGAGGCTGTAAATAACTGGATTTGTGAGAGAAAAAAATGGCCGGTTTCAGTTTAAACGAATCAATTGAATATCTTCAGATCAAAGAAAAATATCAATTTATCAACAAATCCATTTACAGCTCGTCCGGGCCCGATGTTTTAGCTTCGGTAGCGGCCATCACTCCGGTTTTCATAAGCAATATATCCAAGCCCGGAATGGCGCTTATCGCCGCCCACAGCACTCCCGAAGCTCACGCGAAAAGGGCCGCCATATGCCAGATTTTATTTACCCCGCAATTTCTAGACAGCAAAGCCTCTTTATTTAAAGCCGAAGTGCTTCGTAATTACAATCTGCTTTACTCCATATCCAACTACTCTTTCGCGCCGCTTTTGTTCCAGATGGATTGCGAAACCGAAGAACTCAAGAAATTTAGATCTATCACTCAGCCCAACGAAGATCCGCGTTTGAAAATGTCCAGGATACTCAGGCGCAAAGCCGAAGAGTCATATCGAAACGGCCAGTGGGACGAGGCCGTCAGGCAGTTCAACGAGTCCGATGAAAAGAACGAATCCGATTATACCACCCATTATCAGCTGGGCCTTATTTATTTTTTCGAAAAAGCCGATTACAACGAGGCGTGCAATTCTTTTAAAAAAGCGGCGAAACTTTCCCAGAATAAATCTTCCGTTATTTTCATCTGCAGCACAGTTTTCTTTGGCCTTTTACTGAGGCTGTTCGCCGCGGTGACCCGCAGTCAGAACCTGCTGGAAGAATCATACAGCGCGCTTACTCAGGCTTATAACCTGGACAATCAGAACTCCATGGCCAACTATGCTCTTGCCCAGTCGTGCGCCTCGCTCGCTCAAAAATCCAGCTTCGCGACGTCCGCCAAAGATTTAATAAAAAGGCTGATCAAAACCAACGAATTTACTGCGTTACAGATGATTTACGACGTGGCTTTCGACGCTTTTCTTCCGCAGATAGAAGAAGCTGTCGTATCGCTGGTAACCGAGATGAAAAATTCGTCCATCGATAGTTTCAAAGAAATCGACGATTCCATAGACAGAATATCGCAGATGAGCAAATACCTGGGAAACGCTCCGAAGCTCGCGGCCATTAAAAACGAGTACAGGGTGCTCCAGGACCGCATCAACAACGTAAATTACTTTGAAATGAAAGACATTCAGCATCATTCTAAAAGAATACTGGAGGAGTTTCAGGCTGTTTTTCAGGAAGTGAACGAAAACAGGGCGTATTATCAAATAAGGGAAGTCGCTGAAGATGTCATAAAAGATTATAAGGGCGAAGAAGATTCTATCCGCGCTCCTTTATTGTCTTTAGAGGCCGATCTCAAATCCGCGGTCACGGAATTCGAAAAACTCGAAAAAACTTATCCGCCGGACCGCGAAGAACAGATAATCAAAAAGAAGGTAGTCATAAAAGGCAAAGTAGAAACGGTCGATCAAAAAGTCGAAGCTTCGGTGAGCTGGAAAAAACAGAAAATTTATCTGTTCATCAAATCGCTTATAGGCTGTATTTTTGCCGTTATGGTAATATTGGCGGTCATATGCCTTTTTATGTTCATGAAAGTCGAGATAAAGCCCGTTTCTTATGTAATGTTCGTAATTTTTATGCTTTTTACCCCGTTATACGGCAGTATAGGCGGCGAAGTGTATTATCTTAACATAGAAGCTAAGCGCCGCAGGCTCCATGAAAAAGTCGAAAAACTCGAAAAGCTCATCGAAGTGAAAAAACCGCGTGTCGAAGAAGATATAGTAAAATTGAAAGAAAAATACGCCAAAACGCTTTCGGAGAAAACGAAGCTCGCTTTCAACGCGTCGCTTCAGATCGTGGAAGTCTCGCTGAAGGGCAATTTCGAGCAGATAAAGCGCTACCTGGCAAACACTTAATCCATCATATAAGTGAACGAAACGCGGTGCGTGGAATTGAGCGTGTCGTGGTTTCTGAATCCGTAATCCAGTTTTATATTCTTGAACTCGAACCCGAACCCCGTTGAAAAGCGCGAAGGGTATGTGGAATATCCGGCGCGTATCTTAAAATTGCGAGTCAGCTTAAATTCTTCGCCTATATTGAAGCTGCCTTTGCCTTCCGCCGACTGCTTGCTGTAATCAAGGCACAGGGTGAGGCTTTCTTTGGGGTTGAAAGCTATTCCTGCTTTATAAGTTTTGGGCACGACTTCGTTCATCTTGGGATTGTTCAGATTGAGCACTGAAATGCCCGCCGTGAGATTCTTTTCGAACCTGACCAAAAATCCGAAATCCATCGCGAACCCCGTTCTGTCGGGAGTGTTGGCGATGAACGAAGAGAGCTGTTTCAGCGTCAGGCCGAAATTGTGCGATTCGGTTATCTGGCGGGCTATTGCCATCGCGATTTCCTTTTCAGTGTAAAGCCCCGAGCCGAATTTTGAGTAGCCGAAGGATACCGTCGCGAAAGGCATGAGCGGTTGCGTGAAATTGAAGTAATCCAGCGCGAGCTCGGACTGGGCGAAAAGCGAAGTGTGCATCGACGTGAACTCGGCCCTTTTGAGCCTCGAAATTCCGGCGGGATTGTAAAACAGGCCTTCGCCGTCGTCGGAAAGCCCGCTGTAGGCGCCGCCCATCGAGCTCGACCTCACGCCCAGGTTCTTGTCTTCGAATTCCGCCCGGGCCCCGCCCGCTAAGGCGAAAACGGCGAAAATCGATAACGCCAGGATTAAATATGCTGTTTTTGAATATTCTTTTTTTCTTATATTCATCGTTTCCGGTTCGTTTTAAATTAAAATTAGTCCTTTAAATTTTTCGAAACTACGATGGTGCCCTGATATGTTTTTGTGCTTCTAGCCGGGCTCATCGACTTGAGCTGGTAAACGTAAACGCCGGTTTTTACGATTCTTCCGAAATCGTCCCTGCCGTCCCATTCGGCTTTATTATTGCCGCCCGAAACGCTTTCGCCGTTTAAAAGCCTTCTCACCGGAACCCCGCGCACGTCGAATATTTTTATGGTTATATTCGAATCTACCGTGGTCGTGTAGTTTATGAAAGCGCTGTCGTTCCAGCCGTTGCCGTTGGGCGAAAACGGGTTCGGCGAGACGAATATATTCGTCAGATCGAATTCCGCTTTAGACTGGTCGTTTACCAGCATATAAAGCGAAAGATCGTTCACCTTCGCGCTTATTTTATTGGAGGAAAGTATTCCGCCTATTTTTTCATATGCCAGGTGAGCGGTGTTGTAAAAATAAATCTTCAGGTCCTTCGATCCGTCCAGGCCGCTTGCCGCGAGATCGGCTGTGGTGTAAGGTATTTCAATTACGACCGGCTTCTGGAACTTGAATCCGTATGGCTGAAAATCGTAAGCGACGTCGGTGGAATGAATGCCGTTCGTGTTATCTATTATATTTGTCGGCGGTATTTCACTTTTAATGAGCTTTTTAATGCTGAAAGCGGTGTCGGTTTTAACGGCGCCGGGCGGTATAATCAGCCTGGCCTGGTTTTCGCCGCCTACCGTCCCGCCTTTGATTCCGACCACCGAAGTCGCCTTGTCGCCGATTTTGACTTTATCGTCGAAAACATTTACGTCCGCCGAGGATGAAACGATAACGTTTTTAAAATTCAGGTTCACGAATTCCGGATAAGTTTCTCCGTAATTGGAAACGCTTTTGAATTTTATGCGCGCCGCCTGGCCCGCCGGGCCGCCAGACCCCGTCTGGTCAACTATTTTAAAGGTTATTTTCCCCTCGCTCTGCGAAACTTCGTTTATTTCGCAGTAATAATCGCTAAAAAGGCTCCCAGGTGCGATCTGGGTACCGGGCCTTACGGGGTCGAGGTCTTCCACCGTTAAATACGTCGCGTTGTAATACAGTTCGAAGGATAAATTAGATATATTCGGCGCGTTTTCGATATTTACGTCCACGAAGAAACTTTCGGCGGGAGCTGCGGATTGCACGGGAGTAGTAAGCCTTATTTTTGGCGCGTTGTCTATTACCGTCACATGATGTGGGGAATCCGCGCCTTCCGCGGGCGAATATTTAGCTTCCTTGTTGAAGTCGATCGCCCTTATATAATAATCCAGGCCGTCGAGCGCGACCGATATTGCCGGAATTACCGTTCTGTAAACGCTGGTGTTATCGATTTTCTTCATGGGCAGATATGTGTAAATGCCCGCCACCCTGCTGTTGCGGTATCCTATTTCGATTATATCCGCGCCGCTTACCCTGGCGTATATCGTCAGCGGCTGGTTCACCACCGCTTCCGCCACGGGCGAGTGCTCTAAGAACAAGGCGCCGGAAGCGTTCTGGTTTTTAGAGTTCGTCTGGCCAGGCGTTCCGTACTGCTTGACGCTCTGGTAAAAATTATACCTGTCCACTTCGTAATCGCCTATCGAATATGAGCTCTGGACAGATTTTTCCAGCGTCATGCCGTTGGCTTTGCCGCCCTGTGAAGAGCTATACTCCACTACCGAAAGCTCTATATCGTCGTTCGTGGTGAAGGCTATGCGCCCGCCGCCCGTGGATATGCGGAAATCGCCCGCGTCGAGGGCGGTGAAACCGTCCTTGGAAGTCCAGGCGCTGTCGCTCGAATGCCAGACTCCGTCTTTGTTCCCGTAAACGTCTGCGAAGGCCGCTTCTTCCCTGGAACTGGATTTGACCAGCCGCGCCGTGACCACTATGAACGAGTAGCCTTCTATCAGAGTGTTCTGGGCGAAAGTGTAAGTTTTGGAGCCGCATTTGATTTTGCAGCCTGAAATATCTTTTCTCGCGCTCGAGTTATTGTAAAGCTCTATCCATTGAAGATCGAGAGGGTTTTTTACTATATCAGCCGGGGGGCAGTACATGATTTCGTTTATCTGAACGCTATAGGCGCTGCTTACGACGAATTTTAAATTGTAATTAAGCCGCGCGTCGAATTTGTCTTTTATATTGATTATTTTAGTCCCCGCCACGGAGTCTTTTATATATACGCGCTTGAGCCCGTACCTTAAAGTGGCTTCTAATTTGGAGTAATAATTGATTCCGTCCTCGGAAAATTTAGTTCCTTCGGAATCGGATGTGATAACGATTATATTCGACGAGGCGGGCGCCGTTTCGCCGGCGACGTCTATGGCTCGCACCGTGATTTTAAGTTCCGAATCGGCGTTGGCGTAGATTATATCGTCGGTGCGGTCGCAGGTGAGCGCGATCGGAAGGCCCTGCGCTATATTAGGTTTTCCCGGCGTCGGTTTTGCGAAGTTAATGAAATCCGTTTGCGAATTGGTGTCGGCGCTTTTATCGTTGCGGCCGAAAGAAGAATTCAGTGGCTGGTTTTTGATTGAAACGCAGTCGTAGTCGTCGTATAGCAGCGGCGGGTTCATATCGATTATATGCCCCGCGGCTATTAAATCTTTTAAAGTCTGCTTATTGG
>MWBZ01000045.1 GCA_002069765.1 bacterium ADurb.Bin243 | reverse complement strand
AATATTCGAAATTTCTGTTTTTGATATTTTAGCGTAAACACAGGTGTTTTAAAAAATATTTATCGGACAGGCTCAATTATTTCGTGGAAGTTTACGTCGACGATCCTCAACATAAGATAACCTCAGTTACCGTCAACGGGCCCGGAGCGACTAATTCTTCAATGACATACGGTTTTTATTCGCATATGCCGACAAGATGGGCGCCGAATCCAATGCCGAGCTTTGGAGTTTCCAGGCCCTCTACCGCTCTTACATATACCTTTACGATAATATCGGGCGGCAATACATATACCGAAACGCTCGATCTTGGAAACAACTTTATAGACGAGGCGCCCGAAATAATCTCCCCGGCGGACGGCGCCACTCTGTCGTCAAAACCTTTATTCCAGTGGAAACCCGTCAGCTTCCCCGGAGCGCTTTACCGGGTAGAAATAGTCGATCAAAATTATAACAACATATGGAATGGCGACGGCGACAAAACCGCGACAAGTTCTGAATATTCAGGAACCCTTTCGCCCGGAACGTATAAATGGCTCGTGGCCACGAAGAAAAGCGGCTCTGAAAACGTGTCTTTCACTAGCTATAGAACATTCAAGGTTCAATAACTTAAAGAAAAAATATCATAAATAGCGCGGTTTTTACAAACTGCGCCGGCTGATAAAAAAAGGCCGCCTGGAATTTTCATTTTTCCGGCGGCCTTTTTTATAATATTGAGGAGTTTTCGATAATAAGAAACTTTTTGACGGTTACACGCTTTTAAAACTTGATATTGCCCGACACGAAATGCTGCTGGATGTTGGTGTCGTAATCGCCCATGAAGGCGTAATCGAAATGGAATTCCGGGGTGAACTGCATGCCAAAGCCCAAGTTTAAATTGCCGTTTTTAGTGCCGAGCCTTATCGTAAAAGCGTTATCCATGAAAGATTTTTCTACGCCGGCGCGAAATTCGGTTCTGCCGAGTATGTTTTTGCTGTCTATAAGATTGTAGCCGTCCATCGCGATAACGGTGCCTTCGGCGATATTGAGCGCGAGACCCATGGTGAAGCATGCGGGAAGCTCGTAGCGGCTGTTTTTAATTATATTATCTATGTTAACGCCGGCTTTGAGGTATTTGTTGACTTCATATATGGCTCCTACGCCGGCTGAAAATTCGGTAAAACCTTCGAGCTGGTTCTGAGCGTTCATATAATCGGTATAATTTACTATTCTGACTTTTGTGCCTGTGGCGAGGCCTTTTACTTTATCTATTTTCTTTCCCACGCCGAACACGAAGTTGTTGATTCTTACTCCGCCGTACTGATTGGTGAATATGCCGCCTACGCCGTAATTGTAATTTAATTGTTTGTCATAAACCGGCGATTTGAGATTGCTTTCGAGGTACTGCTGAATGGAGAACTCCGCTTTTTTGGCTTCGGAGTAAACCGAACCGGTTAACGCTATGGAATCGTATGTGGTGCTGTGCCTGTCGTTAGCTTTTACCATCACTTCCGCTATCCTTTTGCCCTGCTTTAAAAAAGCCAGGCCGGCCGGGTTCCAGAAGAAACCCGAAGCGTCGTCGGAAATAGCCACGTAAGCTTCGCCCATTCCTATAGGCCTGGTTCCGGCTTCGCCGAAACCCGAAGGGCGCACGCCGCGCTGTTCGGGAAGCGTGGGAATCACGTTGGTAGCGGCTTTTGCCGCATCGAATATCACGCAGGTTAATAAGATGAATAATATGAATGATGCGAAAGTAATTTTTGCGAATGGCGCTTTAAAAATGCTGCGGCCCGGTGTTACGGCTTTCATAATAACCTCCTGATAGGTATTTTGTCGTGTAATATATCAAATAAATATTATTACCGTTCGCTGATGATGGTTTTCCTGTTTTATAACTGAGCGGTTCCACTGTCTTTTATTTTGAAGGATAAACGCCGTGGCCGCTGTTGTTGACGTTTATACAGTTTACTCTGGGTTTCGAATTTTTAACTTCTATCAAATATCTTCCGCCGTCTTCGCACTTTAAAGCGCTTTCAAGTAAGCCTGATTTTATCAGCATATTCATCGATATTTTCTGCGCGTCGGGGTTTTGCTCTATATACTTAAGGCTGATCTCATATATTTTTTTCATGTTAGCGGCGCACTGGCTTCCCTGTTTTTCCATGCCGGCAACCGGTTCCGCTCTTTCTTTCTTTATGGAATTATCCGGCAGTTCGTTTTTGGCTATATCGACCAGCGATTCTTCGCTCACTATTTTTTTATCGTCGCTGACCGCGTGTTTAGCGTTTCTGCTTTTTTTCTTTCCAAACAGCCTTCCCATTATGCTGTTGTCTTTGGGTTCGTTTTCGTCTTCTATAAGGGGTTTTAAATTTTCATCTTTTTTATTTTCCGTTTTTTTAACTTCGGGCGCCGGTTCTTTTTTTTCATTAGCGCTCGCTACGGATAATTTTGCGTTAGCCGGAGCCTTTTCTTTAACCGCGCTTTTCTTCGTTTTACTTTCGATCCGGGCCATTTCATAAATATCAGCGTCGAAGTCTCTGTCGCTTTCAGCCGCGGCGTTCTTTTTATAAATAGAGTCGCTTTTCT
The DNA here is from genome assembly GCA_002069765.1 of bacterium ADurb.Bin243. GTDB lineage: Bacteria > Muiribacteriota > UBA9980 > UBA9980 > UBA9980 > UBA9980. Next base: position 24,782 of record MWBZ01000045.1, on the reverse strand, counting down.
TCGTTAAAAATTTTTCAATATCTTTAAACGACTCGTCTTCGTCGTCGTTTTTCATTTTTAATTTTTGCGTTTCGAGTTTGGCCATGAATTCGTCATATTTGTCGGGGGTTTTGGCTTTAGCCGCTGCGCCGCCGCTCTTAGCCGCCGCTGATTTTTTAGCGGTATCTACCTTTTTACTATCGGATTTTACTTTATTTATTTTATACTCGCCGGATTTATTATTTTCGATATTTTCAATTTTTAAATCCGCGATTTCTAATTTTTCGCCGGAATTTTCATCTAAATTTTTGCTTTTAGCGTCTGAAGCGCCCGCATTGACTGCTGATAAGCTCTTTTTATCGTCGGGTATTTCATTTTTAGCGCTTTCTTTATCTTTTTTAAATTCTTCAAAATCTCTTTCTTTTACGGTGAATTCCGATTCGTCGAGCTTATCGACTTTCAATTCGAGTTTTTGCTCGCTCTCGTTCATTTTTTTAGACGGGCCGCCGGTTTTATTTGCCGCTATATCGCGGCAGCCGGATATCTGCGTTCCTCCGCCATAAATCATCGGCACTACCGCGAATTGAGCGTTTGAATAATTTGGGTGAACGCGGTAGCCGGACAATATATTTTTCTGCGACATGCCCTGCGGGACCAGTATATCTAAAACGTTAGGCGCTCCGAACAAATCCGACGCTCCGCCGAATTCATTGTCGGAAGGGCTTTTGTATATGCGTTTGTTGTAAAAAGTATTGTAAGACGATGAGTTGTCGAAAACGGTCGAAAGCACCTGTATGCCCCATTTATCGCTGAAATCGCCTATTTCTGATCTGTTGACGGTGGCCGAAAGAGTATAGTCGTAAACGTCTATGTTGGAAGGAAAAACGAAATCGTTCAGCGACGCGGCGAAATCCAGATCGTCGGTTTTATCTCTTATTTCGCTTACCATTATATCGCTTGCGACCGGGCTTATGAATACGAGCTTGTCCCAGCAGGAATCCTGCGAAAACGATATATTGCGGCCGAGCGCGGCGTTTTTATGGCCCGAGCCCCAGCGGCCGTCGGTGTCTATATAAATTTCCGCTATGTTAAACAGCCAGCCGTTGCGGTGACCCATGAATCCGGGCCATGAACGGACTATTTTGCCTTTGAATTCAATGTCGAAGCGGTAAAATTTTCCTATTTCGTAAATTTTAACGTTTTTTATATCGAACATATAAGGGTTCGATTTAAATACCTGACCGCGAGGATATGAATAGCTTCCCGGGCCGTAATCGTCATTTTTGTCGTCTTCGTATGAAAATAAAAGTTTGGAATTTTTCGGGCCTTCTATAGCCGAAGCCGCGCCGGCGCCGATCATTACATATAAAAACGCCGCGGCCGCGCACAATAATATGAAAGCCGCCTGCCTGCGGCTTTTTTTCGCTTCGGCCCGCGCGGAGTTATTAGCGTTATCGGGAGCGCTTTTTGCCGTTTTAAATATATCCAATCTCATTTTTTCGTTCATAATAGTTTTTGCCTTTTTTTGTAAATAGTTTTTGCCTTTTTTTGTAAATAGTTTTTGCCTTTTTTTGTAAATAGTTTTTGCCGCGTATTACTTTATAGTAATAATCGATTTTCCCGACATGTCTTCTTTTTCGTTTTTAGCGTTGGCCATGTCGTAAACCGCTTTGTAAGAGTCGGCCTGCCATTTACCGGCCGCCGCGTCCCATTGCGGGTTTATATAAAACTGATATTTATATGTGTATGTGGATTCCACGGGAACTTCTACCGTCCAGGTACCGTCGTTTGCCGTTTTATCGGGCCACACGCCGTCGTCTTTGAACTCGTGGCGGTTGCGCTCGCCGCCGGAACCAAATTGATTAAATTCGCCGGCTACCGCCGCGTTCGTAATCGGCCCGTACTCGCCTTCGTAAACCGCTTTATTAAGATAAAAGCGCACGACCATCTGGTTGATAAAAAAATCTTTGCCTATGTTGTAATTGAAAGGCTCGAACAGAAGCGAGGAAGAAAGAAGCGGTTCGCCCGATTCAAGGTTCTTTTTGGCGTCGTCGGTATAAAACCTGAAAGTTCTGTTGCCGTAAATGGCCACTTCGCCGGTCGCAGGCGGCGTGGGGTAAGTAGGGTCCACTTTTGCCGAAGTAACCGGCAGCAGAGGATCGACAGAGGATGAAATAGTCCATTCCTTAGTCACCCAGGTGTTATTTACCAGTTTAGAGTTGAGCCCTATTCTGTATTTCCATGTGCCTATCGGCGCCCTTACCGTGCAGGTCCAGCGTTCGTGCTGGGTCGGGGATCCTGGAGGCAGAACCTTATCCGCCAGTTTTTCCTGAATACAGCCGGTGGCGAAAAAAATCACGAATAAAAAAACGAGCGTCGCCAGTTTCTTTCTGAATATTTTTATGCCGCTGATTTTTGTCTTTTTCATATTACATATCTCCGTCCGGATGGTATCGTATTATTGTTTATAAAATTTTGTTTTTATTGTATGACTGTTTATATTTTACTTTAAAAATCTGTCGATGCTTCAAAACTTAATTTCTTTTCAGTTTCAATGTCTTTCCAGTTTTGATCCGAGTCAATGAAATCGCCGTATCTTACGCGCATTCTTGTTTTATCGGTAGGATCATACGCTACTTCCGCCGTTAAATTTCTTAAATTATCGTTTGATTTGCCTTCGTGGTTTTGAGGGTTTTTCCACCAGTATAATATCCTGCCTTTAAGTTTATCGGTAAATACTTCGGTCAGTTCCGAGGTGAACCAGTTAAATTTTTCATTCTGCAGCGTATAAGCGTTATAAACGTTGTGCTGCGAAGCGGTCGTTAATTTAAGCGTCAATGAAGGAGTGAGCGTGAAGTTTGTTTCAAATCCGGTTTCATCTATAAGTGTTTCGGTATTATCTTTTGAGGGATCGACCGTATTCGCATCGTGCCAGCCTATATATTTTATCCTGCGTTCGCCGAAAACCTTGCCCCATATATTCTTTAAAAGCTGCGATGATAATTCGCCGTAGAAAGAGTTTTCTTTATAAGACTTGCTTTCTTTATTTATATAATCCATATCCTGCGAATTTGAAAAACGCGTCGTGGAAGCTATTCTTTCATTAAGCTTAGCGTTGAGCTCTATTTCCGTATAGGTTTTTCCGACTTCGTCCTTAAGAGCGTCCTTATGCAGTTCGGTATAAAATTTTGAAGTCATGTCTTTAGCCAGGTCGGCGTCCGCCTGGAAAGAAAATTTCTGGCCTTCGTAGCCGTCTGTTTCATGAGGTTTTTTCTCGTTATATTCCCATTTTTTATTTTGTATAATGCCTTCGAGCCTTAAAGCCTGCTCATCCGTGAACGGTATGTTATATTTAAGCGTGAGCCTTGAAAATCTTTCTCCAAATATGCTTTTTCTGCCGTAGTTATCATGTACTTTCGATTCGGTCTGCTGAAATTCGGTGTCCATATAAAGCGTATCGTATCTTGCGGTAGAGACTACAAAATCCTTGCCGTACCTATAATGGTTAAATATCATGGTCAGGTTTTCAAGCTGATATTCCAGATCGAGCTTTACGCCGTCGTCTTTTAAAATTTCAGTGCCGGAACCGCCGTATATGACGCTTTCGCCGTTACGGGATTCCATATATTCGGTCATTACCTTCAATGTGCCTACATCCGTGAATTTAAAACTCAGGTCAAGCCCGTTGACCTGAGAAAAATTGCCGCGTTTAGTGTAATCGTTAGCTTTTTCAACGAAAGAAGCGCCGAATATAACTTCGGCGGTGGTAGTTTTCAATATGCGCTCGGGCATCATATATACCATACGGCCCGCGTAAATATCCGAAGTGTTATTCCACTCTTTGAGCGCGGAAACATTGTATGTAACGTCTTTAATGGTGCCTCTGGTTTCTATTCCGGAAAAAGTATCGCTCGAATACTGATTGAAAATATTTTTACCATAGCTGTTAAGCAATATAACCGGGTCATTGAGCTTTGTGATGCTTTCATTATTGAACGCTCGCACATTGGCGTACTGGCTGTCTATTTTAAGATGCATTTTTTCCATTATAAGGTCGCGGTCGTTATAAAAGTCGCTCATATATTTTTCAAGATAAGGCCTGATAGTGTTGTCGCTTTTATATATATAAGATTTTGAAGGGCCTTTTGCCGAATTTATAAAAGCTTTGATTTCAGTATAAGTTTCTACGTTATCGAAGGGCTTGCCGGTCAATTTTAAATTTACCTTATTTTTGAGTTTGCCGAGGCCGTTCGCGTCGCCTTCGTCGAAATCGTCGTCAGAATTGTCGCCGTCATCGATAGTGGTAAGCCTGTCCCACACGGCTACGTCGGTTACCTGATAATAACCGGCCCATTTAATTTTTTCTACGTTCTTTTTAAATTTTTCGAGTTCGGTGACTCTCTGATCGAGCGTGTTGACTTTTGCTCCGAGCGTGTTTAATTCTTCGCGGAATTCCGTGGCCAGGCTTTTAATTATTTCCGCGTCCTTTGGCGATATTATGCCGCCGCTCGATTCTACGTCCTCTACTTTTGTCAATATTTTAGCCAGTGTCAGAGCTATTTCATAGCGCGTTACGACTTTTCTTCCCCTGAACGTATCGTCGGCAAAGCCGTCCATATAGCCGTTTTGAACGAGTTTGTCTATAGCTTCGTACGCCCAGTGGTCTTTTGAAACGTCAGTAAAAGGGGCCGCCATCGAGGATGCTGTAAAAAATAAAAACGCGAGCGCGAATGCGCAAACGGCGGTCAAACCGGCTTGCGGACGGGCTGAAATGTTATTTTTAATTGTTTTTTCGATTAATTTATATAACATCATAAATAATAAATGCTTAATTTTTAATAAAATATTATAGACCACGTTTTTTATATCGGCCGTGCGATTGAAATATTTATTTATTATTGTTGAATTTATAAATTTAATGTGATAGTATAAGTTTAAGTTAAAGTTATATTCAGCCATTTTTAATAAAATAATTTCTTTCGAGGAGTTTCTAATGGATCCAAAAAGAGCTATAATAATAGTCGATGACGATATGATAATGGTAAACCTTCTAAAGAATACTCTTATGAACATTTATGGCAACGCTTTTATATATAAAACGGCTTTAAGCGCGTTAGAAGGTTTAAACGCCATCGAAGAACTGACTCATTCAGGTATCGCAATTTCGTTGATTATTTCCGACTGGCTTATGCCTGAAATGAAGGGCGACGAGTTTATTTTAAAAGTGCATCAAACTTATCCGGATATTAAAACTATAATGATATCAGGCTACGCTGCTCCGGAAGTTATTGAAAGAATATGTTCTAAATTAAAATTGAACGCTTTTATAACGAAACCATGGGATGTAAATGTTTTAACCGCTGAAATAAATAAGTGCGTTAACCAGTAAAAATTTTATGGAGGTTATATGCTGCGTAATATTATGCGTAAAATTTTATCGCCGCTCCTTCTAACTTTAATCGTTTTGATTTACGCCGGGCCGGCGGCGTGCGCGTTTACCCTGGACGAATACAAAGCCGCTTTGAAGCACGCCGGCGAAGTGAGCGAACTTATGATCAGCGGCCTCGATGACGCCGACAAAATAAAATCGCTGCCCGCTGAAATAAATAAATTCAAAAAACTTAAAAAACTGTATATAAATAACCTGTATAACCTCAAATCCATCCCTAAAGAAATAGGCGACCTCGCCGCATTGACGGAATTACATATGGAGCAGGGGAACGACTCGCAACCGATGAAATGCGCTCTGCCCGAATCCATAGGCCGCCTCGGGCAGCTAAAATTTCTTAATCTGAATGGCGCGTTCGACCTGGACGCTAAGCCTCTGCCGAAAAGCGTTTCAAAATTGTCGGGGCTCGAAGAGCTCGACCTTGGCCGATGCAATCTGAAAAAAGTACCGGAGCAGTTAGCGGGGCTCGCCGCTCTAAAAAAACTATCGCTCGAATACAATCCCGTAGCGTCGCTGCCTGAATTTATGGGCCGCCTTACGGCTTTAGAGGAGCTCAATATCAGCTATACTGACGTCAAAGACCTTCCGGCATCATTTTCCGAATTAAAAAAACTGAGCGTGACGATGGGAAATAATCGCCTGAAATTGAGCGAACAGAAAAAACTGATCGATAAATTCAAGAATATAAAATTTAATTTTGAAAATATTTACGATGATGACGCTGTTAATGAAATGCACGCTGACGAAGCTAAAAACGCTAATGAAAGCAAATAATAAACGCTCGAGGCTAAATCGATAGCTCATCACGCGGAGCTTAAAATATTTTTTATTTGAGCGATGGAAGAAAACTTTAATAAAAAAGCCGCTTTCAGATTTATTATAAACTGAAAGCGGCTTTTTAAATATATCGATAACCGTATTTTAGTAAATTTTCATATAAATTTTAAAGTCTTTTAATGCGTTATTTTGAACTTCGCCTATTTCCGTCCATTTTTCGCCGCCGCAGGATATTTTATATTTTGTATTGAACTGTACGCTGCGTTCTTTATTTTCGCCGGCATATAATATCGCGCTGACTGATATAGCTGCGATAATATAGTCTGTTTCGGCGGTTTCTTCGTCTTTTGAAATTCTGACGGCGAGCTTTAAAAATTTGAGAGTTTCCGCCACGCCGTCCATTGTGCGCCCGGCTTTATTAATATCAATTTCAGCGGTTTCGTCAGGAGCTTTCTGAGAGCCTATGGTTATGGCCGAATCATGGAATATAAGAGTTTTAATTTTAGGCGCGGATATGGTCTTTTCTTTGCCGTCAGTTAATTTTACTATTTTGAATTCTATAATTTTTGAATTTGAACCATGCGCCGAGCAAACAAATTCGGAATTTTTATAAATATATTTTCCGCCTGCCGCGCACACCGGTTCGGTTTTTAAATATTGTTTTTGAAAAAGTTCGTGAATGAAATTATCTTTAATATTTTCCTTTTTAAAATTTACATTTTCCATCGAATATAATTCGGTGACGGACGTTATATTTCTTAAATTGGCAAGGCATGCCTTATATATCGATAATTGCCGGGCGGCGCCGTATTTTTTATTGATGGAAGGCAGCGCCTGCATAAAAATATCGTAAAGCTCTTCGATGCCTATCAATTTTACCTGATGCCCGCTTTTTTCATTATGTATTATGCTTGCCGGAAGAATTTTTAAACCGGTAAACGAATCGAGCGCCGAAAGAAACTGGTTGATATCGTTTAATTCAGCCGAGGTGGACAGTATCAAACGCTTGTTATCCAGCATGACGGAAGCTTCGTTTATTTTTGGAACGCTTTTAAAATAAGCCGGCAAAATTTTATTTACGCCGATAAAACGCTCTAAATCATCTGTATAAAAAGACAGATCGAAAGGCGCATTTTTAAAGCAATGTTCGTAAATATTATATAATGCGCCAGGGCTTCCGGCTTTATTGCCTGGTTCGTTCCAGAACCCTATTTTTTTATATTCTGAAATTATTTCCGATTCGCTGGATATGGATGAAATCAATAACGTTTTCCAGTCGATATTATATCCGTTCATGTTATACGCCGCTGCCGCTTCGCCGGCTTTGAAAGTTACGTCTTTATCGAAAGATAATATTATATCTACGGCGTTTAAGTTTAAAGACGAATTTCTGCTTATAATAAAAACTTCAGGCAGCGAATGGCTTTTTAAATCTTCTTTTATGAATGTGGATAATTCCGATTTAATATTTTCTATCAGGATATTGACGTTGGCGGCATCTTCTTTATTCGAAGCCCTCGATCTTAATTTATTTAACAGGAATTTTAAATTAATATGCGCTATGGCGAAATTGGATTTAACTGCGGAAGGTATGCCGCTATTTGGGTTTTTACCGATAGCTTCAAGACGCATCCGCGCTTTTTTAATTACCGTTTCGTCGGTGGCCGCTTTGCCGATTATATTTTCGTAAACCGCTCTTGCCCCCCCGGTATCGCCTTCTACGAATTCTTTCCACAGGCCTTCAGACAGAGTTTGCGAATGAAGATAACCCGCAGGAATTAATGCTAATATAAACGCCGCCAGAAATAAAGCTGAAAAAGCGCCGAAAATTTTACCGTACCTGATAGTTTTGTTTTTATTCATAAAAATTCCCCCTTAAATTAAAATCAGTTTTTTCACTTCCTGATTTTATTATCCGTCAGGGACCTTGCAATAGTGTTGCGGCGGCGTTACAATCACCTTATATTTTAAATTTATATCCTATATTGGGAATCGTTTCTATAAGCGCCCCGTAAGGCGCGATTTTTTTTCTGAGCCTGGATATATGCGGATCGACGCTTCTTAAATCTATAAAAATTCCATTCCACACGCGCTCTATTAATGTCTGCCTTTCGACGACCATATTTTTATTTATTAACAGCAGTTTAAGTATTTCAAATTCGGTAAAACTTAATTTAGCGGCCTTATCATTTATAAACACTTCGCGCGAGCCTAAATTAACGGCCAGATTTTCATGCCTGAAAATATCGGGCGCGCCGCCGGCGTTTCTTTTCGACCGCCTTATCAAAGCTTTTATCCGCGCGTGCAGCTCTTTTAACGAAAAAGGCTTGCACATGTAATCGTCGGCCCCCAGCTCGAGGCCCACCACTTTATCCAGTTCCGAAGACCTTGCCGAAAGGATTATCACCGCGAAATCCAGCGACTCTCTGCGGACTTTTTTAAGGATATCGAGCCCGGAACCGTCCGGAAGCGTCAGGTCGAGCACCATTATGTCGAACCCGGAAAGGCCGCTTTCATTAATAATGCGGCCCGCCTCCACGGCGGATCCGGCCGTTACAACTTCTATATTTTCTAATCCCAGCGCCTCTTTTAATCCGCTAGCGAGCGCTTCGTCGTCTTCGACGAGTAATATTTTGGTTTTTGAATATTCTTCGTTCATAATTTACCTTTTCTTTATGACGGTATGCGCAAATATAAAACGAACCTCGCGCCGTTTTTGTAATTATCGTCCAGCTCGAGTTCGCCGTTCATTTTAACGGCCAGCGCCCTCGCTATATATAACCCAAGCCCGCTCGATCGGAATTCTCCGCCGGAAGCTTCTCCTTTATAAAATTTATCGAATATTTTCGGCGCGTCGGTTTCGCTCACGCCGGGGCCGTTGTCGGAAATTGAAAGAGCCAGGCGGCCGCCGGATATTTCCGATCTGAAAACTATTTCGGTCGTGCTTTTTTTTGAATATTTAAGGCTGTTTGAAATAAGATTGGCTATGATATTATAAAACGCCCATTTGTCTATGAGCGCCCTGTTGTCTTCAGCCAGTTCGAAAGTCACTTTCAATACGGCGTTTTCGATTTGAGCGCCGTAGGATTTAATGTGAAGTATCAGCTCTTCTTCGATGTCCGCCTCTATAATATTAAGAAGAACGTTGTCGGAAAAAATCCTGTTTAAGACCGAATAATTTTCGAATAAAAACGAAAGGGATTTTGCCTGTTCATGCGCCAGAGCTATCGCGCCGCGCGCTTTTTCTTCTTCGCCCGATTCCAGATGCTTTTCGGCGAGCTCCAGGTATAGCAGCGACGATGAAAGTGGCGTTTTAAGCTGGTGGGAAATCTTAGAAACGAAATCGGTCATATTAACGCTGAGCCGGTACGCTTCATTTTCGCGTTTCTTTAAAATATAAAAAACTATTATAGTTATTATCAGCGGAAGGTAAAACGCAGCTTCTATAAAATAATTCCTGTTAAAATCCATGTTATCCGCGATGAGCTTATAAGGGCCGCAAAATTCCATCGAATTAATGCCGCCGCCGTTTTCGACGCTCAATCTCGCGTTATGTTTTCTTTTTATGGCGGCGTTCAAATTATCTATATTAACGACGCCCGCCGCCGCGATTTTTTCCGCCGCGCCGCGCCCGGCCTCTTTCAATTTGCCGGACAAAGGCTCTACTACGGCCGAAACCAGCATGTGCACCCGCCCGCCGTCCATATTTAAAGGCCTTATGTTTATACCGCCGCTCGATTCTCCCGAAAGGGCTTCGCTTTTGACGCTGAGAAAAAGCGCCGGAATTTTTTCGTCTGCCGGATAGGCGTCATCGGATTTGCCGCCGGTTATATTTACGCCGCTTAAAATATCGCCGGCGGAATCCGCCGCTGAGGTTTTTGAAGAGACTACCGAAAGCTTTAATTTTTCATATAAAAATTTTATTTCGTTATCGTTTTTAACCGCCGCCGCGAGATTTTTAAAAGCCGAAAGCTCCTCGTCGAAAGGGCGGCCAAGATCGTTTTTAATTTTTATCAGATAAATATATAAAACGGCTTTTTCATAAACGTATGTATCGGCCCGGTCGTTAAGATAATACGAAAGCAGCGGGGCGGCCGTTTCGGGCGGCGCAGTTTTAACCGCCGATATAAGCCTTTCTAAAACCGAGGAATCGAAATATGCGTGCTTGAGCTCAAGTTCCGCCAGCAGCTTCGCTTTATACCGCGGCGGGAACACGCTCATATCCGAAAGCCCGAGGCGTATAACAGGATCGTAGAATATATCGCCGGAGTAATTTTCATCGCAGGCGTAATTATAAATTTCTTTTTTTATTGAATCGCGTATCTCGTTTTTTATTTTTTCGAGCGGGCCGCGCGCCGCGTTTTCTAAATATTGCCCGTGATAATAAGCCGCCGCCGGCAGCATTGAAATTAAAGCCGCCGCCGCTAATATTATTATGAATCTGTCCATGATTTTTTTCATAAAATAACGCCCTTAATCGATTGGCTCGTTCTTCGCATCGCCCGGCTTGCTTAAAATAAAATCAGCGTCCATTTGGTTATAAGCAAAAACAGAGCGGCTAAAATAAAATTAAAATCTATCAGGCCCTCAATATAATTTCCGTAATAATTAGTTTCTTTGCCGAATTTATTTATGATAACGAGCATATATGCAAAATTGGCTATGAGAGAAAGGCTGTAGTACTCGTATTCGTTTACCAGCACCGCCACTATAGTTATTACGCTCGCGCAGAGAAGAAGGAACTTCATCAGTAAAACTGAATATTTGCTTCCTATAAGCGTTGGTATGGTCTCCTTGCCCACTATGCTGTCGCCCTGGATGTCTTTGATGTCGAGCGTTATCGTGCGGCAGAAAGCCATTATGAATATTATCGAGAACGTGAAAAGAAGGCGCCACTCGAATATCCATTTGCCGCTTACCGCCGGGGAGAATGTCAAAACCACCGCCCAGGCAGTCGAAATGAAAAGGTCGCGCGAACCCGGTATGTCCTTGAGCGAGGCATAACGCACGTAAGGGCGGAAGCCGACCGGCACGAAATTAATGCTGTATAAAACGCCGGCCAGCGAGCAAAGCACGTAAAATAAAAAGAGCCATACGCCGAAATGAAGCGAGAGCGCGACCACGGAAAGCGACGCCAGCACGCCTCCGGCCATTATATACTTCGAGAATTTATGGTATATCTTATTGCGGCTGGAACTGTTGTAGCGGCTCGCGTCGCGGTCTATATAACGGTTCAGGGTGTGCATGGAAAAGATATAAAGCGCGGCGAGCCACGCTTCGAAAGGATGTATGGTTTTGGCTATCAGCGTAGAAGCCACATAAGCCATGGCGAAGGCGCAGATGCCTATATAAATGTCGCTGTCAATAAGAAAGTTGACGGTTTTTTTTAGAAGCCTCAATGGAAAAGGTTTTGAATTATAAGATATTTCCTCTATTTTCTGCGCGACGTTTCGTATCATCCAGTTTGGAGTGGAAGCCCCGGCCGTTATCCCGACCGTGTGCTTGCCCGCGAACATTTCCGTGCTCAGCTCTTCTTCTGTTTCTACGAGCACAGCCGGAGTTTTTGAATACTGGGCCACTTCAGCCAGCCTCTTCGTGTTTCCGCTGTTTTTACCGCCCACTATGACCATGAGGTCCACTTCTCGGGCCAGCTGCGCCGCTTCTTCCTGCCTTTTTCGCGTGGCGTTGCAGATCGTATTAAAAACCTTTATGTCGTTAAATTTTAATTTTAAAACCGAAACCAGGTTTTCAAAATGCTCCAGCTCCTGCGTGGATTGCGCCACTACCGAAACACCGCCGGCGAACCGCGCCGCGATTTTACTTTTATCGCCGGCGTTTCCTTCTTTTTCTTCCGTAAGCCGCGATATCTCTTCTTCGCTGTTGATAACCGCGCCCATACCCGAGGCGAACCCCAGGATCCCGATGACTTCAGGATGCCCCGCTTCGCCTATTATCAATACGTAGCGGCCTTTTTCTATTTCTTTTTTTACTATGTTCTGGATTTTAGATACGAGCGGGCAGGTGCCGTCTATTACCTGGGCGCACCTGGATTCGAGAAAGGCTTTTCGCGCGGGAGATACCCCGTGGGCGCGTATTACGACGGTAGCGCCGCCGCCCGGCGCCGCCGCGTCATCGAGAACGCTGATCTTTCGCTGCTCGAGCGCTTTTACTATCTGAGGGTTGTGTATCAGCGGGCCGTCGGTATAAATCGCCGAACGCAGGCGGTTGGACGTGTTTAAAACTTTATCCATGGCGCGCTTTACGCCGAAGCAGAAACCCGCGGTGCGGGCTATTTTTATTTTCATTTTTAATATTTTATATATAAAGCTCGCAGGGCGAGCCCCAGCCTTAACTATTCACTATCCACTCTTAACTATCCACTGATAAACTTGCCCGTACGAAACGAAAAAGAGCCTTTTTATATGCGGTTTACTGGCCGTTGGCGTATTTGCTTCCTATAGTGGCGAGTTTTATCACTTCGTTGTCGAAGAAATTGACTCCCATTCCGGCGTCGATAACTATACGCTGCGCGTTTATTCCGCTCGACGCAGGGCTCAGTAAAAATGCGCCGAGCGTTCCTACTTCTTCCGTCATGAGGTTTTTCTTTCTGAGCGTGAACTTTTCGGCGAAGTCGTAATAATCAAGATATCCCGGAATTCCGGCCGAAGCCGATGTTTTTAAAAGGCTCGCCGCCACCGCGTTAAACCTTATATTAGAAAACTTGCTGAACGACTTTGCAAGAAAACAGACCGAAGAATCCAGCGCGGCCTTTACAGGCGCCATATATCCGTAATTTTCAACGGCCATATTGGTGGCCGATATTGAAATAGTTATAACCGAGCCGTCTTTGTTTATTATATCGCGCATCGCGTTGGCTATGGATATTAATGAAAAACATGAAATATCCATGGCTTGAAGAAAATCTTTCTTTTTAGTTTCATAAAAAGGCTTCAGGCCTTCAGAATAATTGGCGTAGGCTAACGAATGGACTATTCCCTGTATTTCGCCGTGCTTTTCTTTTAAAATAGCTGCCATATCGTAAATCTGCCCTTCGTTTTCAACGTCGCAGATGTGGGTTTCGGCTTTGGGGAAAAGTTTTAAAACGGCCTCGGCGTTCTTTTCGTTTTGAACGCTGTGAATCGCTACGGCGCCGTTTTCTTCAAGAGTTTTAGCTATATGATAAGCCACGCTTCGTTTATTAGCCACCCCGAATATTAGAAATTTTTTATTTTCTATGTTTAAATAACTCATTGACCTTTACCGCCTTCGCTTTCTACTAAACTGACCGCGAATTCGCAGCGGACCGCGTTTTTGCCGCCCGAAGAAATCTGCGCCTTCATGAAGTAAGCCGGCCCTACTTTTTCTACGATTTCAACCGTAGTTTCGATAACTTCATCGGGTGAAACCATCTTTCTGAATTTGACTTCGGACACCCGGGTTACCACCGGAACGGACTGCGACAAGTCAATTTTACCTTTAAGCAGGGAAGAAATCAAAATAGCTCCGCTCTGGAAGGCCGCTTCGCATAAAATTACGCCCGGAACTATAGGGCGGCCCGGATAATGGCCGCGGAAAAAATCGCGCCCGCCGTCCATTTTTGTACGCGTTACGATTTTATTTTCAGCGGATTCTACGATTTCGTCCACGAATAAAAACGGCGGCCTGTGCGGTATCGCATCATATACGGCCTTTAATTTTTCATCGCTCATTTATTTGATCACTCTCGACTTTAATATTAACTATTAGCTTTTACATACCTGTCGGCGTTATTCGCCACAATCACGCCGTAGTTCACCGTTCCGAGCCATCCGGACATTATTATCCCCACCGAGCCCGTATGAAAAAGGCCGCCTACTTCGTTGCCTATTTCCATGCTGGGTTTCAAACCTTCAAATTTAGTGCCGAAAGAAGAGCCGCCCGGATGCAGCGTGTATCTTTTAAATGTCAGCGGAGTGGCCGCTTCTACATAGTCGATTTTTTTTCTGACGTCGGGTACGTATTTTTCGAGATGCTTGATGGAACGCTCTATCAGCGCTTCCTTCTCTTTTTGGTAATCCTCTTTTGAAAGCTTTGCCCAGTCGTTGTAATTGGAGTTCGTGGACGATACTATCGAATACATATCATGGCCGGGGCGCGTCTTTGGATAATAAACCGAAAATGTGCGGCTGGACGTGTTTTTATCGATAAGCTCGGACGACGAGAACTCGGGGGCGAAAGAGGTGAATATAAGATCGCCTATGAAATCGATCTTTTCGCCTTTTTTAATCCCCATGTACACCTGCGAGCTGCTGTTATTGATCCTGACCGTATCGAACTGCTTCAAAAATCCTTCGCTGAAATTTTCACGCCCGCACAGGTCGTTTACCGTGGTAACTATGTTGGCGTTGGAAACGACCGATTTACATTTTATTTCGCGCCCGTTAACTACAACCCCGCTCACGGCTTTGCCTTTCGTAAGTATTTTTTCGACGCGGCTTTTAAGCGCTATATCCACGGCGTTTTTTTCGAGCTCCTCTTTCATGGCGCCTATAAGCTTGTCGGTGCCGCCTTCGAAAGTGAAAACGCCCTTGCTCATGAAATTTGAAAATACTATTCCATACGAAATGGCCGGGTCGTCCAGCGTGGAGCCGTTGGCGTAAGTTATTGGCTCCATTAAAAGCCTTACCACGTCGCTTCTGCCCGGAAAAAATCTGTTAAACAACTCGCGGGCCGTCATTTTGTTGTCCTGAAAGTAATCCATTCCGCGCACCGTCGTGAAAAAATCGTCCACCGTGGCTTGAGGCACCTTAAAATTATTTACCAGCTTGTCTTTGAAATCATTTACGTCGAAGGTGGTGGTGAAAGAAAATTGCGGATTGTCGAATCTGATATCTTTTAACTGGACTATCGAATCGGCGATTTCTTTATTCCAGTATTTGCGGCAGGTTTTTATCATGCCGACCGGAAATCCGTGCAGCGATACGTCGAATATATGCCCGCCCTTTCTGTTAAACCATGTGGCAAGCCCGCCCAGATTAAAATGATGCTCGCATAACAGCACGGAATTTTCGGCTTTAGCCAGCATATTGGCCGCGGTGAGCCCCGCGAGCCCGCTTCCTATAACGACTACGTCGTAAGAGTTTTTAATTTCTTTCAATTATACACCCCTTCAATATCACGCGTTCATTCTAAAAACTATTTTAAGTCCTTAGAATGAACGCATTAAAAAATCTATATATTATATTTAATTTTAAGCTAAAATTCAATATAAATTATTACTCGTTTAAAAATTCTTCCATAAACCGCTGATTAAAAAGATCGTTGAAATCAAACCCCTGCGGTATCGAATTTGGCGGGATTACATAATATTTAAAATTGCCTCCGCTCCGCTTATCCTGCTTCTGCTCCTTTTTAGGCTCGGCCGTCATATTCTTGAACTTATCGGGCGCTTCCGCGTTGAGGGTTAAATACCTCGAAACGCCATTATTTGTAACGGCTACCACGAAGGATTTTTCATTCTTGTTTTTAATCAGATATTCCCTGAGCTGCTTTACATCTTTAATCTGCTCAGCGCCTACCTGTATTATGACGTCGCCTGGAGTCAGCTTTTCGGAAGCTTCCGCGGCCTGATCTATAGCCGTAATTTCCGCGCCGCTGGCGTTTTTACTATCGCTTCCCGCGTCTTTACAATTTATTCCGAAAAGTGAATATTCTATTTCAGCCGCCTGCGACTTTCCTTTTTGCGCTTCGTTTTCAGGCGCCGCCTGGGCGGCAGCGATTTTATTTTCATCGGGCATAGCTTCCGGAGTTACAGTGAGCTCTATTTCTTTTCCCTCGCGGATAACCTTCACTTTTTTTGGCTTGCCGGATTCCGAAGTCGAAATCAATTCTATTAACGAATTCCTGTCGTTGATTTTATGCCCGTCGTAACTTATCATTATATCGCCGCGCAGAATTCCGGCTTTATGCGCTGGAGAATTGGCCACCACGGACCCTATGACCACGCCTTCGCTTACTTTGAACATCTTCTGGAAGTCGGGCGTCAGCTCCTGTATGAAAACGCCGAGCCAAGATCTCACTACGGCTTTATTTTTAATAAGCTGGTCCGTTATGTTTTTGCAGAGATTGGCGGGAATCGCGAAACCTATGCCCTGGCCGTGAGGAATGATGGCCGTGTTTATGCCTATGATCTTTCCTTTGAGCGAAACCAGCGGCCCGCCGGAATTACCCGGATTGATCGAAGCGTCGGTCTGTATGAGATTGTTATAGTTGCGTTCGCCCGGAATGGCGAGCGTTCTGTTGAGCGCCGAAATGACGCCGCATGTCACCGTGTGCTCCAGGCCGAACGGATTTCCTATGGCCACTACCCATTGACCGACCCTGATTTTATCAGAATCGTCGAGCTCCAGAACCGGTAAATTTTCAGCGGTTATTTTTATTACAGCCAGGTCCGTTTTAATGTCGGAACCCACAAGGACCGCATCGAATTTTCTTTTATCAAGAAGCGTAACGCTGATTTTATCGGCGCCGTGAATGACATGCTCATTGGTGACTATATACCCTTCTTTGCTTATTATAGCGCCGGAGCCGCTGCCTTTTTGAGGGAAAAGCTGCTCCAGATAACCTTCTTCAAATCCCCATACATAAGGCCTTCTTACTTTGATCTCTTTTATGGTGTTTATAAAAACGACGGCGGGCGATACCTTTTCAGCTATGTCGGCCACCAGCTCCACTCCAGATGAATCCGCCGGAATAGAAGCGCCGGAGGCGGCAAATGCCTGACTGCAACTTAAAACATAAAGAAAAATTAGTAAACCGGCCGCGTTGATTTTAAGAAAAGTAGAAAGTAAAAGAAATAAACCTGATTTTTTCACTTTAACCGTCCTCCTTATTGTTTGATAGTGATTAAGCGTTTAAAAATTACGCTTAAACCTGAAAAATTATACAATAACTAAAATATTTTTGTCAAGTATGTATTAATAAACGCCTTTTTTTGATAAGGGAAGGCGAGGTGCCAAAGGCCCCTCCCTTCCCTTAAAATCCCTTCCAACCCCTGATTAGCCTGACGCTTTATTTTTGGGTATTGCCGGCTTTTCTGCCGGCGCTTTAATTCAATTCAGTTATGCTCTTTTGGATGACTGCCTCAAATTTCTTCGCTGCCTTTCGTTTGTTTGCAGACGCGCGCTTACGCGCGCGCCTGCGCAGCAATAATGGCTTGCTGGTAAGTCAGCTTTGTGGTTTTGTGGTAAGCACTAGCACATATAATCCCTTATAATTATTAAAAATTTAAATTCATTTGACTATTTATAATTTTTTTAATAAACTAAGAGCACATTAGCATTCAAGGAGTGATATCGATGAGTAAAGAAAATCTTATAAAGCTGTTCGAAAAAATTCAAATTGATCAAGAGTTAAAGAAAAAATATGTGGAATTGATGGCTTCACACTTTGCGGAAACCGAAAAAGCCATGACTAATAAACTTATTGAATTAGGAAAAACGGCGGGATTATCCTTTTCAAAGGAAGACATAAAAAATTTTACTGATGAGCTTATAAATAAAACCGGTTCAAAAAAGGAAATATCAAATGGCGATCTCGATAAAGTGTCCGGAGGCAATTATATAAATCAAGCGCAATCGCAGTGTATATTGTTTGCGAATATGGTTAATCAGCAAGCGAAATATGCGAATATTGCCGCGCAACTTAACGAATAATCTGCTCGATAAGATCGTCGAACTTAAATTCTTCAATGCTTTCAACCCGAACGAATCCCTGAAAAAAAGCTTCCTGGCCCCCCTGCCCGGCACAATCAATGAAAATGCAAAGGAAACTTGCTTTTGCTATTATTTTTTAGTATAATTGTACCATGCTGAATAAATATTTTATTTTTTTATTAATAATTGTTATGATCTCACTAAACCACGGTTTATCTTACGCTGAAACCGGCACTATTTCCGAACCGCAATGGTATGAGGCCGATATAGCCCTCGTCAAAGCCGCAAATATAAAAACCGGTTCGGCAGGCGTTCTTCGCTTTTCAATCAAACCCCTTATAGAAGGCGATTTTGAATTCAAAACATCGTTGAATATTAACTCAAAAAGCGTTAAATTAAATCAGGCCGATCTTAAAAAAATAAAAACTTCAAATATGCGTAAAACATTTTGTGATTTTGAATTTGTCGTAACCGAACCGGTCTATGGCGATTTTTCGGCGGAATTTTCAACGGCATATCCAGCGGCCGATTTAATTAAAGCGGTTGAAAAAAAATTCGGTTCGGATCTGTACGAGGTTAAAAAATTGACCAGAAAAATTAATTTTCATTCAAAAATTTACTCGGTTTCGATTCCATTTAAATTAATCATTACCGAAACGGAATGCGCCATTAATCCCGAATTATATTTTGAAAAAAACGCAGGCGAAGAATTTTTAAATATGAAGCCTTCACTATCCACGCAAGACGCGTTAAATAAAATAGAATCGTTCGAAGCAAAATACAGCGGCATTTTCGATCTGAGCAAGGAAGGTTTTTATAAGTTCATTAAAAGAACGAATTGCGATTTTTTAAAAGATTTAAACGATTATTTTAAAGGCCTTCACGCTTATAATTACCCGGCCGCCGCTATCGGCGAAAATGGCAAAACCGCCTCCCAAAAAGAGTTAAAATCCGTTGCGGCCGATTACGCAAAAGTGTTCGAATTTATAGAAACCAGTTTTAAATATTTTAATGAAACAAAAAAAGCGTCCGCTGAGTATATTAATAACAACGGGCCGGAGCATGTTTATATAGCGGCCTATTATAACTTATACTTTACCGTGAATTTTAAAAATTGCATTAATAAAAAAGACGGAGAAAAAGAAATAATTAAAAATTACGAGGCCGTTTTAAATTTAATTAATGAAAGCGGATTATACAAAAACGAAGTTTTAAAAAAATCACTCGCGGGTTATTTTTATTATAACCTGGCGCAAATGTCTAAAAAATCAGGCGCCATAGATTATAAAAGATATTTCAGAAAAGCGGTTTCAGAAAATAAGGGACTCATAACCGAATAAGTATAAAGTAAAAATGCCGCTCAGCCGGCAGTTCTGCAAAATTATAATTGATTAAATTTTATTGAATCGAGGATCGCGTATGACTTATAAGAACGGAAAAATTTTACTCATATCGCTTGTATTGTCGGTATTTTTAATAATTTCTCATGCGCCGCTTTTTACGGCGTCCGCGCAGGAAACCGGCGAACCGAGAAGAATCGCCGAATCGTCTGAAGTCAGCGTAAAACCTTCATTTCAAACCGATGATTTCGTTTTCCTGGTCAAGAAAGAAAACGGCGAATTTGAAGCCGCTGGCGCAAATAATATTAAAGACCCCGTCGTTATGCAGGGAATGACTACCGCCGCAAGACACTTCAGCGAAAATCCCGAATTCAGGGCGATGCTCGATTTTTATAAGAAAAGCCACGAAAAACGTTTTGACGCAAAGAAAAAAGAACTCAACGATAAAATTAAAGAAACCGAAGAAATGCTGGCTAAAAGAAAAATAAGTAAAAGCGACGCCAGATTCGACCTTAACTATTACAATCAGGAACTCAAAAAAATAAGCGAACAAAAAGCCCCTCCGCTCGCTATAGTCGTAGGCAGAAAACCTGAAGAAAAAACGAGCTATATGATGGCGTCCCCTATCGAATTCAGCGCGCCTTCTTCTCCAGCAGCCAGATCGGGTATGAAAACCATCGAATCGCCCGGCTATATAATGCTTCAATATGATGAATTCGTCAGCATGGCCAATGAAACCACAAAACTCGAAGGCCTCAGCGTTCTGGCGCATGAAACAGGCCATGTAATAAGCAATAATACAACTTATCTTAGAAACGTAAACCTGGATTATAAAGACAGGAACCCTTTATTTCTTGTCGATGAAAACTTAAGAGCCGATACTTAGGTGGTCGAGTTTATGAAAAAAGGCGATCCTATGCCGGATTCGCACTGGCGCGCCAAGGTCATCAGCTCGCAGGCGGCCTTCGAAGAGGGTTTTGCCGAATTTACGGCTTCGTTCTTTTTAAATCCTAACCACGACGGAGATAATATAGCCGATAAGGATTTTCAGGCAAATAAAATAGGCTACAGGCTCAGCAAGGGTACCAACGAAGTGAGCGCCACTCTGGAGTGGAGCGATACGGTTAAAAACACCGGCGAACTTATGGATACCGAATTTTTTATAGCCAAGATCCTGCATAGAATCGCCATGTCATACGATAACCCTTATGACGGCTATCAAAATATAGTAAATATAAAATCAAGCGATGAATTCAGAAAATCTCCCAATTTAAGCAGTTTTATTAAAATATTTGCGGCTAATTATCCGCAGGATTTCGAAAGATTTAAAGTTAAATTCGCTGAAGAAATCAATACCGTAAACGCTGAAAGCACCAGAAGAATCCAGACCGACGAAAAGCGTAAAATAGCGGAACTGCTCAGCAATACAAGTTCGCTTATAATAAGCATAGGCCAGTCGGAAATTAAAGATATTCCAGTCGCCGAAACGAGCGCGGCAACGTCTGAAACCGCGGTTAAATATACCAGGACGGTTAAGGGCAAACCAGGCGCTTCAACCGCGGATAGCGTTAAAATTAAGATAATGTCCGAAAAAATCAAAGGCGGAAATATCGACTCAGGCGAGTAAACGCAAATTAATAATACGGTAAAACCAATAAAAGCCATAAGCGGCGACGGTCGGCATTAGCGGGCCGCCGCCGCTTTTTTATAAACATTAAAAATATCATATTTTAACATATTTAATTGACAAATCGTTAATTTTAAATTATATTATAGTTCGTTACAGGGCTTAATGGTAAATTACAGGGCGCAAAACTTCCGGGCGCGTATGTGAGTATAATATTAATGGAACAGGTGCGTTATGAATGAATTTCCGACTATCGACAAGGCTTTTATAATAGATAATTCGAGCTACTCTTCTTACGTAAAGGGGCTCGATTATTACAACAGGGGAAACGTCAAATCATTGAATATTAACGAAGACGGCGTCATAAGCGTTTCGGTCGAAGGGGCCAAGCTGTATCATGTAGAGCTGTATTTCGGCGATTCGTCAAAATTTAGCGCGGCGTGCGACTGCCCTTACGATTTAGACGATTATTGCAAGCACATAGCCGCGGCGCTGGTGCATTTAATGCAGAATAATGAAAAGATAAAAGCCGAATTTAAAAAGATAAATAAAATCAAAAGCGCGCCTGACGATATGTACGATAAAAAAATCGAAAAATATCTCGAGCGCGTCGAAAAAGAAAAGAGCCTTAAAAAGCCTATAGCGGAGTTTTTTAAAAAATTTCCCGAATCTTTCAAGGAATTTCAGGCGTATTACGACGGAGTGTATTCGCTGAAGGAAGACGGCCGGAAAAAAAGCGGCGCCATTTATTACCAGAAGCGCGTCGAAGATTCCATCAATGAAATTAAAAGCGTTTTTATGAAGGCCGAATTTTATAAGCCTCAAAATTATATGTCGCAGCGCGCTAATATAGTTTCTTCCGGCGCGATCAGCGTTGAAAATTACGGTGCCGGAGAATACCGCGGATATTTTCAGAAATCGGCGGATTATATTTTCGATATTTTTTACGCCAAGGCGGAGCGTTCGCTTAAAATGGGCGATATTTGCGGTGGAGCGAGCTTTTTACACGCCATTTACAACTTCGCTCAGGAGTTTAACGCGAGCTATATAAAAGCGGCCATAGACGAAAAAATATATAAAGTCCTCGAAGGATGCGTTAAATATCATCTTAATAAGGCTTTCAGCGCGCTTATAGAAATCGCGCTGTCTGAAAATTTTGAAAAAGACGACGCCAGATGGTTTTATAACGGACTTCTCGCCATATATTTTTCTTCCGGAATTTCGAGCGACAGGCGGCTGGGAAATTTTGACAGGCTCAAGCTGATATGTTCCCGCCACGGCGCGGTGGAATTTATGCTGGATTTCATCAACGAAAACCTCATAAATAACAGCGACCCGAAAACAGGCTGCCCGCCTTATATCAACGCCCAGAACGCGCACGAGGCTTTTTACCTTCTCAATATTTCCGGGGAAACCGGGCGGGCCGTCAAGATAGCCGAAAAATACTGGCAGATGAATATTATTCTTCATCGCGAATATATAGAATTTCTGATGAAGAACTTCGAGCATAAAAAAGCGTTAAAATTATCGGCCGCAATCTTGAAAATTTTCGATAAAAATCCTGAAAAAATAAGGGAAGGCCTGAAATGCGGCACGTTCAACGAATTGAAGGAAGCCCTTTCGGCCGCCGTTAAAAGCATGGACGAAATACTCACCTCGCTTGTGAATTTCGCCGGCTCCAGGCAGAAAAAAGCGGCATGCCTGAAAGATTTATACCGCGCGCTATACACCGAGGCCGTATATAACAATAACCTCGACGTGGTCGATAAACTTCTTAACGTGATAGATGAAATCGAAAAGCTTAATTCGCAGGGCGTCCCGGTTAAGCTCGCCGGCGAAAATATAAGCATGGAAAACTTTTCCGGAACCCTTATCAGCGAAGACGTTTGCGACAACCTTTTCAAGGCTAAAATTTTCAAAAAAATGTGCCGGCACGATCTGGTCATCGGAGTGGCCAATAAAACCGCCGACGACTATATGTTTTCAAGCATCTGCGGCCTTATAATGAATGAAAAGCCCGACGAAGTTTTTGATCTGTTCAAGCACAGGATAGGCTCTATCGTGAGTAAAGGCGGAGACCGCGATAATTACGGCCACGTTTCAAAGCTGATTAACGTTATGGCTAAAATTCCGTCGAAGAGCAAAGAGCTCAATGTGTTTATCGAAAAGATCAACGAAAAAAGAATTTATACGAAGAAAATAATGTAGTGCTAATTTAAATGTCTGACATAATTAACGAAAATAAAATATACCCGATTATCTTCAGCAGAAAAATTAAATCGACCATATGGGGCGGCCGCAGATTGTATTCGGGCCGCGATCCCGAAAACGGCCGGCTTGGTTCATGCCCTAAAATAGGCGAAATATGGAGTTTATGCGAAAATCATAATATAGTCGCGCTTAACGGGCCGTATAAATTATTCATGCTCGAAGATATTTTAAAAGACGTTCCGGTCGGTTTTCTCGGCGGCCCTTTTCAAAATAACCATTTTCCGCTTATAATGAAAATAATAGACGCCGACGACCGCCTGTCCATACAGCTGCATCCCGACGATGAAAAGGCACGCGAACTCGAAAAATACTACTGCGGCAAAACCGAAATGTGGTACGTGCTCGACGCTTCTGCGGATTCTGAGATAATACTCGGATTTAACCGTAAAATAGACGAGAACGAATTCAGGCGCCATATCGAAAATAATTCGCTTGAAAGCGTTTTAAACCATATCAGAGTCAAAAAAGGCGACACGTTCCTTATACGGCCCGGCTGCGTCCATGCTATCGGAAAAGGCGTTCTCATAGCCGAAATTCAACAAAACTGCGACATCACTTACCGGGTTTACGATTACGCCAGAAAGGACGCCGACGGCAAAACCCGCGAACTGCACATAAAAAAAGCCCTTAAATGCGTCGATTATGATCAAATCAATGTAAACGCTCCGCGCGCTTTGCGGCTTTGCGATTTTAAAGGCGGATCGGTCACGCATTTAAATTCCAACGCATATTTTGACGTCGCGGCTTATGAATTCAGCGGCGAGCGCGGCTTCGATTATAAATTCAAGCTTCCGGTCTTTTCGGTTTTCATGAATATAGGCGAAGATATTTATGTAAGCTACGGCGATAGCGGATGCGACTACTTTCCGAAATATTCTTCGCTTCTGATGCCTGCCGGATACGAAGGCGCGCACTTCGAAGCCGCCGACAGCGAAAACGGAATATCCCTTCTTCAGGCCTTTACGCTTCCCGATACTCCGCAAAAATCGAGTATTATAAAAAGCTCATTCTCAATTCGATAAAAAACATAAAATTTTCTCAATATGATACTCGAGTTGTATCGTTTTGAGAATACCGATTATTTTAATAAGTTTATTTTTTCTTTATTTCCGGCATTTTTCAAGTTATTTTATGATGGCATAAAAATTGTTTAAGTTACTTTCACGAAAACATAAAGTGGAGGTAATTATGGGTAAAAGCGTAAACAAGGTATTTATTCTCGGAAACGTCGGAAACGATCCCGAAGCTTCGGTAACGAAAAACGGAAATTCTATGTCTTCATTCAGCGTCGCTACCAATGAATCGGTTAAAAATCAAAACGGCGGATACGATCAAATCCCGCAATGGCATAAAGTTAAACTTTTTGGAACTACCGCGGATATCGCCAATCAATATATAAAAAAAGGCTCCCGCGTTTTCATAGAAGGAAAAGTAAGCTACGGTAAAATAGAATCTAAAGAAGCCGGAAAGCTTCCCGTTATTTATACTAACATTATCGGAAATGGCATAACTCTTCTGAGCTCCGCCGATAAGACAAAAACAACGGAAATGCCTTTTTAACGCCGGCATTGAAAAAATGGCTCTTATTCATTTCATGTGGGTAAGTTTATCAGTGAATAGTGTAGAGTGGATAGTGAATAGTTAAG
>MWBZ01000044.1 GCA_002069765.1 bacterium ADurb.Bin243 | reverse complement strand
TATTATTTTCGCCTGCCATACCGTGTTCGTCAATTCCGCGCCGGCCGCGTCGCCAGCGGAAACCATTAAAGCAGTCAGCGATTTTTATTTTAAGCAGGCGAAAGATTTTACGCTCGATTTTAAAGTGGACTCGAAGATCAAAGATATAGCATTTGAAGGCAAATTCCGCTTTCACGCGCCTTTTTGCTTTGCCATAGACGCTAAAAGCACGGCTCTCGAAGTTAAAATATCCTTTAAAAACGGCGACGGCTTTATTTACCTTCCCACCGCCAATATAATAACGAACCTGGACGCAATCACTCGCGCTAAAACCAGGGGCATCGAAATCCCCGCCACGGTAGAGCAGCTTAATACCAGGCTCGGCAGGCTTCCGGCCGAATTCGATCTCGCTTCTTCCGAGGAAGGCGCTAATATTATTTTAAGCGGAAAATCCAAAAACGCCCGCGGATCTTTTAACGCCGCCATAGACAAGGCTACGCACGAAATAAAGTCGCTTACGACTTTCAATAAAAACGGGGCGCAGGAACTTTTTATAGAGCTCAAAAATTTTAAGCTGGAGCCGGTAGGCGAAAAACTTTTTGAAAAGCCTCAGGGCGCGATCGAAACGAACCTTCCCATACCCGTTTTTTAATATCCGCTCAGCCGAATATATAATTTTTAAAAGCGTAATATATTCCGTCTTCCGCAAGCCGCCTGGTGACGCAGGCGGCCTGTTTTTTTACGGCTTCGTCGCTGTCGCCCATGGCGATCGACCTGTTGACCGCATGAAACATCTGAATGTCGTTAAAACTATCGCCTATGGCGTAAGTTTTGCTTTTATCCAGGCCGAAGCGCGCGATGACTTTTTCGATAGCCATGCCTTTGCTCACTCCGGCGGAATTTATCTCCAGATAATTAGGGAACGAATTCACGTATTCGAGGCGCCCCCGGAAAGCGCAATCTATGGCTTTATACAGAGGTTCGAGGCGCCAGGGTTCGTCGAATTTTGCCAGAGCCAGGACTTTAGGCGATTCGTTTAATTGCGAAAACGATTTCACGAGCTTATAACTCGCGCCGGTTCGCGCGGCGTATTCGGCCAGCAGAGCGTTTTCGCAGTCGGTAAAAAGCTCGAAAGGCGTGTAGCAAAATACCGTTATATCTTTTCTTTCGAATTTTTCAAGCGTTTCGATAAGTTCCTGAAACAGCGTTCCAGCGACCGGTTCGTAATGGATCACATCGCCGCTCGCTTCCGCGGGAGCAGCGAAAGCGCCGTTAAACGCTATCACCGGCGCCGAGCGGTCTATGCCGGCGCGCGCGGCCTCGGCCGCGGCCGATTTATACATTCGCCCGGTGGTCAGCACCACCATGAAGCCTTTGCTCTGGGCTTCGGCTATGGCTTCGGCCGCCGAAGCCGGCAGCGCGCCTTCGCGGCTTACCAGCGTGCCGTCTATATCTATAAAAACGGCTGAATGATACTTTTGACTCATTTGCCATGCCCTTTCGGATGCATTAATTTACTGTACCAGCTTGATTATGTTTTCTATGTGGAACGTCTGCGGGAACATGTCGAAAGGAGCTATTTTAGCTATTTTATATCCGCCCTTCGAGCAAAGCTGACTCACGTCGCGCTCCTGCGTGTGCGGGTTGCATGATATATAGAGAATTTCAGGTATTTTAACGTCGCAGAGGAATTTGCGCATATCTTCGTCTATGCCGGCCCGCGGCGGGTCTAAAATGATTGAACGGTATTTGTCGGCGAAGTCGCCGGTTTTAACGCTCGTTAATGAATTTGCGATTATTTCGGCGGCGTCGCCGCGGCGGACGTGATAATTTCTGGCCCTGCCCATTTTAGCGTTAAGACGGGCCAGCGCACACGCCTGGGCGACTATTTCTATGGCGAGGACGTTTTCGAATTTATGCGCGAGGCCGAGCGAGAGCGTGCCTATTCCGCTGTAGGCGTCTATAAGCGAGCTTTTTTTATTTTGAAAGCCGATATTTTCTTCGATGAATTTTGCCATATTCATCGCCTGCAGGGTGTTTACCTGGAAAAACGAAAGCGGCGATATGTTGAAGTAAGTGCCGTTGATAGAATCCGTTATAAAATCGTCGCCGAATATTTTACGAAGCGGCGAGCGGTTGTCGTTTAATTTTACGCCTTCGCTGTCTTCGAAAATGACGTTGGTGTCGTGCGGATTGTGGTAAATATAAAGGCCTTTAAGGCTTTTATTTTTAGAAAAAAGCGCTTTTGAAATTTTGGTCTGGTTGAGCAGCGTTTCGTGGTTGGAGACGAAAGTCATCATCATATCGCCGCTGTGCTTGCTTTCGCGGACTACAATGTGACGAAGCGTGCCTTTTTTGAGTTTTTCGCTGTAAGGAAGCACCTTGAACTGGTTGAGCGTTGAAACCGTCGATTTGACGAGTTTATTGATGGGGTCAGAATGCAGCGGGCAGTAGTCTATTTCGACGACCTCGTGCGATCTGATCTTATAGAAGCCGGCGCCTATTTTGCCGCCGCGCGAAGCGGCGCATTGCATCTGCAGCTTGTTGCGGTAGCCGAACTGCTCCGGCGAAGGCGTGATTTTTTCGATCTTAACGCCGTCTTTGACGAATTTACGGAATATCTCGTTGAGAAGGTCCTGCTTATATTCGAGCTGCATTTCGTATTTGATGTTCTGGTGGGAGCAGCCGCCGCATACGCCGAAATGAGGGCAAAGCGGCTCCACGCGGCTCCTGGACGGCTTGAGCACTTCGATTAGCTCGGCTTTATAGTAGCTGTTGGTTTCGTGCACTATTTTTACCAATAATTCGTCGCCTGGCACGGAATATGGAACGAACGTCACTTTACCGTCGATATGGGCGATGCCGACGCCTTCGCCGCCTAGTTTTTCAATTTTAACTACCTTTTTCATTTGTACCCCATGTATTATTTTTTACTGCGATTGCGGATTATTAACGGGTTTTGTATAATTTTATACACGCCGGAATCTTTGAAACGCTTATCTGCAATTTGCCGGCAGATTAATGCCTGCCGATTTGTTATGATTTTACTACATTTTTAAGATAAATTCAAGTGAAAAATAATAAAATAAAGAGTTCGAGGGCCGCGGCACGGATTATGCTAATCAATAGTGCTGAATGAAAGAAAATTAAAAAACGGAGGGATAGAATATGATAATAGCGTTCAACGTTTTAATACTTCTAACCCTGATTTTAATAGAACTCGTTATCATAAAACAGTTCTGGCTTTTCAGCTTCGAATTGCAAAAAGTCAAATCCAGCGTCGAAAAACAGAAGGTGCGCATTGAAATTGCCCGCCAGAGGATTGATAGCTTAAACTACGACCAGGACGAACTTTTATGTGAAACAAGTGATGAGCACCTGATCTATAAAAAGAAATACTCGCCTAATAATTAACGGTCGAAAGATAAGTTTTTCAAACCGGGCCGTTCATTTTCAATTATACTGCCGCTCTATTGACTTTTTTTCAAAAAATTTATTATTATTTTTAATTTATTGTTGACATTAACTATTTTTTTAGTATAATTAGTGTATACAAATAGTATAAGTATCTAAGTTTTTAGCATTATTAATTAGTTTTTTTATTGAATTTTTAGTTTTGATATAAAAAATATTAAAGTATTACAGGAATATGCAAAATTCCAGGAGGTAGGCAGTATAATGAAACGTTTTTCGGTTCTCGCGTTAACTTTTTTAGTCTTTTTGTCCCTCTCGTCAACCGCATTCGCCCTTAATTACGATGAAGATCTTACCGTTTACGAGTCGCGCATGGCCAACCAGATGATAATAAAATACTGGCAGGCGCTCGATATCATTTACACCATAGAAGGCAAAGCCGAACGCTGCGATAATCTAGTTTGCCAGTACAAA
The DNA here is from genome assembly GCA_002069765.1 of bacterium ADurb.Bin243. Classification (GTDB taxonomy): domain Bacteria; phylum Muiribacteriota; class UBA9980; order UBA9980; family UBA9980; genus UBA9980. Next base: position 23,772 of record MWBZ01000044.1, on the reverse strand, counting down.
CAGCTGGTAAAACAGATAGATGAAATATCCTCCGAATTATCCGCTCACATTATCACCAAGATGAACAAGAAAAATCTCGGGCCGCTCAGAAAGTTCAGCGAATTTTACAAATGCAAACAGAGCTGGGAAAGACAGCCGCTGTACAGCGTTTGCGAACCGGTTATCAAAAAAGTGAAAGAAGATATGCTTGCTTCCGGTAAAGTTTCCATATTTTCGTCTGCCGAAGATTTCGCGGCAGAATATTTCCCCGGCTACGGCTATGCCGAACCCGGCTTCGAATACCGCCGCGGCAAGGAAATCGAATCGCAGTTCCTGCATGCATACTGGCAGGAAGAAGAAAAAATAATCGAAACCGCTCAGCATTTTGAAGGCACTATAGATTTCAAACTCGCGGCCGAATTAAGGGTCAATCCCAATCTCACCGGCTACCGCGAACACGGCGAACCTTTCAAAATAGATATCGGCGGCCATATCGTCGTAGTCATCAAAGTCAGCTTCGATACGCACACCAGGCTCACCACCCGCTCAAAGAAAAAATACGCCGCTACCAAAGTATGGTTCGAGCTGCTCAAGCGTAAAAAATCCGTAATGTCTTCCTCGCAGTGGGAAGTATGCGGAAAAACCTTCGAGATGCACGATTTTTACACTAACGAAGAAGTGATAGCGGACGTTAAATTTTAATGACGCCAGAGCTTTACATGTATTTAATTCAAAAAATCAAATCCAATAATATTATAAAATCCCTGTTGATTTGCGCATTCTTATTCGCGGCGGTTTTTCACGCCGCCCATGCCGCCGCGGAGCAAAACTCCGTACGGCTCGTCATTTCAAACGTCAACAACGAAGTGGATTCCAATTATAAAAATTGCGTCGTCGTTCATAAGTCGTACTCGCTTATCGCCACTTACTGGAAAAGCCTCGATGTGCTTAACCAGATCAAAGACCCGGCTTATGAAAACGGCGAAGGCCTGCAGGAAGCCTATCAAAAACTCTGCGATTCCATGCAGATCCAGGCCGCGGAAATTTCCAATTACATTCTGGAGGAAATGACCTCGACTAATAAAGATATCCGGGCGCTTAAAATGTTTTCGGCGCTTTATAAGTCAAAGGCCGTTTACGACCGCCAGCCCCTTTACTTCGTATGCACGCCTATTATCAAAAAAGTCGAATATTTGCTTTTAAACGCTCCCGAAAAGTTTAAAATAGATATGCTCGAAATTTCGAGCGTCGACGATTTTGAAAAACAATACTTTCCGGGCTACGGCGACGCCGATCCGCAGTATTATTATCGCCTGGGCCGCGAGTTGTCGAGCGAAATCACCGACTCATACTGGAAAGAAATTTCTACCACGCACACTCAATACGACTCGGTAGAAAGTGAAGTGTCGCGCGACCATCTCTTCGCCATGTACGACGATCCCGATATAGATATCATGGAACAGCAGGGGCCTTACGAAAAGATTATCGACGGCGTTCCCATGCAGTGCTATAAAGTAAGATTCATGGTGCTTGCCACCGTTACAACCGTGTCCAAAAGAAAATACGACTTAAACCGAGTATGGTTCGAGCTTTTACGCAATAAATACTCCATACTTATGCCGTCTAAATGGGAAGTATGCGGTAAAACCTATGAAATGCACGAATTTTACACCGGCAACGAGGTCATATTAAAACAGGTTAAATAGAAATGGTGTGTTGTAAATAATGTCTTTCGATAATACCCTTTTTTTGCCATTTATCGATGAATCCGAAATCGATACCAATAAAGTGACGGTTAACGAACTTTCTTTTCAGAACCACATAGCGGCTTCGCTAAAATTTCTCAAAAAACTCCGAAAGCTCGAAGAGCTTACCCCGCTTCAAAGGCGGCAGGCGGAAGCGCTTAAAGACGCCGTTAACGGAATAATGGCAAAAATAATAGAGCTCGAAAACAAATAATAAAAAAACTCCCCGGTAAATCCGGGGAGTTTTTTTTAGCATCTTGCGCCTTATTTTAGAGTTTCAAATGTAAATTATCAGTCCAGCTTGTGAACCAGCACGCCGGAGCGGAGTTTGGGCTCGAACCATGTTGATTTGGGAGGCATTATTTTACCGGCGTCGGCGATATCCATCAGTTGTTCGATCGTCGTGGGGAACATGGCGAAAGCCACTTTAAATTTGCCCGAATCGACGGATTTTTTAAGTTCGCTCATGCCGCGTATTCCGCCCACGAAATCGATGCGCTTATCGGTGCGAGGGTCTTTTATGCCTAAAAGCGGGTCCAGGACGTTTTTCTGCAGTATAGTTACGTCCAGGCAGTCTATTACGTCTTTGGGATCGAAGATGGAGCTCTTAGCGCTGAGTTCGTACCAGCGGCCGTCCATATACATTCCGAATGTATGCATTTTAGAAGGTTTGCAGGGATTCTCGCCCATGTCTTTTACGTCGAATTTTTCTTTTATAAGCTTTAAAAATTCGTCCTCGCTGCGGCCGTTCAGGTCCTTGACCAGGCGGTTGTAATCCATTATGTAAAGCTGATCGTGAGGAAATGCCGCGGCCATGAAGAAGTTGTATTCTTCGTTTCCGGTATGCCCGGGATTTTTTTCTTTTCTGATCTGGGCGATTCGCGCGCCCGAAGCTGAGCGATGGTGGCCGTCCGCGATATATAAAACGCCTATTTTTTTAAATTCTTCGGATATTTTTGTTATAGTAGCGTCGTCGTCGATTCTGTAAAGAGTATGCGTTACCTTATCTTCGGTCGTGATGTCGAAAACGGGAGTGGAAGAAGAAACCGTTTTTTCTACGAGCTTGTTTATTTCATCTTTGGCCCGGTATGTAAGAAAAACCATGCCGGTATTGGCGTTGCAGACGTCCACGTGCTTCGTGCGGTCGTCTTCTTTGTCTTTTCTTGTCAATTCATGTTTTTTTATAATATCTTTCCAGTACTCCTCGGCCGATGCGCAGCCGACGAGGCCGTACTGCACGCGGCCGTCCATGATCTGCTTGTAAATATAAAAACACGGCTTTGCGTCTTTGATTAGCACTTTATCTTTTATGAGCCTTGCCATATTTTTTGCCGCCGCGTCGTAAACGCGCTGATCGTGGAGATCTACGCCGGGTTCGAGCTCTATTTCGGATTTATCTACGTAAAGATAGCTGTTCGGCTTGCCTTTAGCCAGTTCGCGCGCCTCTTCGGAGTTAATTACGTCGTACGGAAGGCAGATGACCTCCGCCGCGTTTTTAGATTCAGGATGATAACCGTAAAACGGTTTAAAAGTGGACATTTCATACCAACCCTTTCAATATTATTATATTTGAATATACTCGGGAACTGAAGTTAGTGAAAAAAATATATAATTAAGAGCGTACAACATACGCCATACGGATAAATTATAACAAATATCGGATAAAATGTAAATTATTTTTTGAGCGTTTTTAAAATGATTGAAAAATTTATCGTTATCGTATTCTATAAGAAAAGAGGAAGGATTTAAATAAAACCCTTCCTCTAATTTATTTAAGGCTATATTATATATAGCTTATATTTGAATGGCTTGAAGCGCCGCGGAATTATTCGTTGCCGCCGTCGTCTTCCATGCCTTCGCCGCCGGTCATGATGTCTAATTCTTTATCTTTCGAGCTGATCATCTGTTCGTCTTCCATGACTTCTTTGAGTTCGTCGGCCTTGAGAGCGAGAGTGGCTGAAGCCGCTTTCACTTCGGTCTTTCTGGCGAAATCGGGAAGCGTAACGTTTCTGTAAGCCGATATGCCGGTGCCGGCAGGGATGAGCTTGCCGATGATGAGGTTTTCTTTCAGGCCGCGCAGATAATCGACTTTGCCGCGGATCGAAGCCTGCGTGAGAACGCGGGTCGTTTCCTGGAACGAAGCCGCCGATATAAACGAATCGGTGGTGAGCGAAGCCTTCGTGATACCCTGGAGGATCTGTTCGCCTTCGGCGGTTCTGAGGCCGAGCTGGCCGATGCGTTCGTTTTCTATATAGAATTCGTTTATCGTAACGATTTCGCGCGGGAGGAACCTGGTGTCGCCGGAGTTGAGTATTTTGATCTTGCGGAACATCTGGCGGACGATTACCTCTATGTGCTTGTCGTTGATCTGAACGCCCTGGTTTTTATACACGTGCTGGATTTCGTCGATGACGTAACGCATCGTGCGTTCTACGCCCGCGATCTTGCGGAGCTTCTTGGGCGCCACGTTGCCTTCAGTAAGCTGGTCGCCGGCTTTAACGAGCTCGCCGTCGAATACGAGGAAGTTCGAAAGCGTTCCGAACTGGCTCTTGTACTGCTTGCGTTCTCCGCTGAAGCTTTCGATAACCAGCGAGTTGCCCGCGCGTTTGGCTACGCCGTCGAATTCGGCTATGATAGACTCTTTTTTAGGCCTGCGCGCTTCGAACAATTCGGTGACGCGGGGCAGACCCTGAATGATGTCTATCGTTTTCTTGGATGAAGAACCCCACTTAGCGAGGATTTCGCCCACGTTGACTTTCTGGCCGTCTTCGACTTTGAGTTCGGCGCCGTCGAGGATCTGGTGCGCTTCGCCCATCTGGACTATGATGCTTCCGATAGTGGTTCTTTCTTTGCCTTCTTTATCCTGGCGTTTGATGAGTTTGATAACGCCGGCCACTTCGTAATCGTATTCCACTTCGATTTCTTCGGCGGTTCTCTTTTCGAAGTGAATTTCGCCGAGAGTGAAGTTGACCGATATTCCGGGCAGATAAAGCTTGAGTTTGCTGTCGCTGAGGTTGGCCGCGTTCATTACCATGAACTTGGCGGTAGCGGCGTCTATTACATGTTCGGATTCGATGACGCATGTGCCGTCGAGGTTGTTCATTATGGTTTTGCTTACGCGCGTTCCGACGATTTCATTGATGGAATCCGCTTTGAGTTTGGTAAGGTCCACTTCTTTGAAGAAGTTTATTTTCTTGCCGTTAACCTTTATAACGAGGCTTTCGTGGATAACCGGGTAATATCTCAACTGAGCGATATTTTTACCGCTTATCGTAATTTTTTCGCTATAGGACTTAACGGGGTTGAATTTATCGTTTACAAGAGCGGCCAGCTTATCGCCTTCGCGCACCTGCATGCCGTCGTTTACTAAAACGCGCATGTCTGATGTGATTTTATATTTTTTCTCGCTCTTTTCAGGTTTAACGAATCTCTTGTGGTGCTTATCTTCGGTGTCGGTGACGCTGCCTTCGAACTCGATAGGTTCGGTCAGCGGCGAGTTTACGTTTATCGTATCGCCGTTTTTAACTTTTATCTGCAGTCCGTCCGGAACTTCGTATTCCTTACCGGAGTAGATTATCACTTTTCTGACGACTTCGTTATTTACCTTTTTGCTGTATTTGGTGATATAGTTGACTTTACCTGCGATTTTCGATACTATCGCGCCGATAGGCTCGGTAAGGTCGTCGTTGGCTTTGACCGTGTCGCCCGTTGAAACGAGCAGCTTTATATTCTGCGGTATTTCATACTCTTCGACGTTATTGATTATTCTGATTCCTTCGATCTGGGTGGGATATACGAGCTCCGCTCCCGCTTTGATCTGCATGCCGTCTTTTACCCTGATGGTTGCGTGGCTGGGGATATCGAATATCTTGTAGTCGATGAGCTCTATTCTTTTTATGGTGTGATCGGCGAGTATCTTATCGCGGATTTCTTCCGTGATAACGGTATTCGCCTGGCAGATCAGCTCGGAGGTTTCGGGCGAGTAAACGTCGCTTTTCGCCTTCTTGCCGATGAGTTTTTCGCGTATGGCGGCGGTGTCGCGGATTGCGACGACTATTTCATTTTCTACTTTAACGCGCGCGCACTCTACGTAGATGGTGGATAAATCGGTATTGAGCTTGTCTATTTCGACGATGGTCTTGTTATCGATTATCGTGCCTTCTTTGAATGCGACGGCTTTCGTCTTTTTGTTCTTGACGTCGCGCGTGATCTTTTTGCCGATGAATTTATTCAGCGACTGCACGTCGAGGTTGACGAGCGGCATATCGTTTTCGATTTTTACATAACCGCCGATGGTGGACACTTTCAGTATTTTGTCGGCGAGCTCGGCGCTGATTTTTTCGTTGGCGCGAGCGAGCACTTCTTTTGTTTCGACTTCTACGATAGGAGATGCGAGCGTTTTGTCCACTATCTTTTCTTTGAGCGAACCGGGCATATCTTTGATCGTAAGGTCTTTGATATCGCGTATTACGACTTTATTGTAATTTTCGGTTCTCTTCTGAACGCGCGGCCTGTCGATAAGGCCTATTTCATAGCTGTCGCCGTCTGTGAGAGTGCGTGTTTCCGTCGTAACTTCCACTTCGCCGTCTATGGTCGATTTGAAGTGTATCTCGTCGCATATCTTTTCGCCGGCTTCGATATTCGAGCCCGGTTTTACGCGAAGCTTCGATAGAAGAAGGTTTGCGTCCTGAGGAATTTCGTGCTCTTCTTCATCGGTCACGATTATGCGGCGGGTGTCGAGGGTTTTAGACGCGGAGCCTTTGGGCTGCACCACGCGGGCCAGACCTGCCGTATCGGAAACGAAAGTGATGGTGTTGGTTTTTTCGTTAACTTTATTGACCACGAAAGGAATATTCGTCGGGAAGAGATATTCTTTTTTCGCGTCTTTTTTAACGTTTATGACTTTATTTTTTATGCTGACTTCGCCGTCGATTTCGGAGGAAATGACGAGCAGTTCTTCGTTTTTCTTTACTTCGTTGCCGGAACGGACCTTTAATTCGACGCCGTACTTCGCGTTGGATTCTTCTTTGAATTCCTTTACGCCCTGCGGAAGGACGTATTTCTTTTCGCGCGTGCTCTCTTTTTCGTCGAGCGGGCTGATGAAGATGATGCCGTTGTCGGAAATAACCTTCTGGTTTTTGATCTTTATGTCGAAGAACTCTACCTGTCCGTTAATACCCGCGATAGCGGCTTTCTGCTCGGCGATTTTTTCGGCGAGTATGAAACCGGATTCTACGACGTCGCCTTCATTGGCGCGCAGGTAAGAGCCGAGCGGTATCTTGTATGTTTCAAGGCCGAAACCGCCGTCTTTCTGGGATTTTTCGATGATGATCGTTCCGTCGTTGGAAACTACGATTCCGTCTTTAACTAAGAGATTGTTGAATTTTACCTTGCCCGCGTACTGCGTTACTACCTGGTTCGGGTTGTATTCGCAAAGCACGTCGCCGACGCCTATTCTTTCGCCGTTGGCTATTTTCTGGTTTAAGAACGCGCCGGTAGGCAGATGGTAATTTTCTTTATTGCCGTCTTTTTTGGTTATGGTTATAAAGCCTTCCAGAACGATACGTCTTAAGTCTTCTTCCATGTCCGGAGCTTCTTTTTCTTCGAGCGATTCTACGTTGCCGATGAGCTGCTTCTTGCGGTCCACTTTGTAGGTCCACTTGAGGCCGTCGACGCTGGTTTCGCCTTCGGTGTTGCTTCTGATTTCGACTTTTTGCGCGAGAGCGATACCGCCTATGTGGAACGTTCTCATCGTAAGCTGCGTACCCGGTTCGCCGATCGACTGAGCGGCTATAATGCCTGCCGTTTCGCCGAGCTCGATTATGCGTCCGGTAGAAAGATCGTTGCCGTAGCATTTCTGGCATATGCCGAGTTTGCTCTTGCATGTGAGAGGAGATCTTACCAGAACCGCGGGTCTTACTTTTACGCGCTTGATTCTGCAGCTCATGAGATGCTCGAGCTCTACGTTGTCGATCATGCAGTCGCTTCTTAAGATGATCTTGTCGGTTTTATCGTCGATAACGTTTTCAGTGGCGAATTTGCCGAGTATTTTTTCGTAATCGGGCGAATCGAGTTCTATCATCGTGGTTGCGTGTTCTATCTTGCGCGCGATTTCGCCTGTTATTTCTTCGCCGGCTTTGACTATGACTTCGCCGGTTTCAGGGTGGACTACGTCGATTATCGCGATACGGCCGCGTATGCGGTCTGTAAGCGATATGAGTATTTCGTTCGCGATAAGGTTATTGACTTTACGTTTTTCGCGAAGAGGGATCATATATATGCCTTCCGTCGAGCCGCAGTCGGTTTCGCGGATTATAACGTCCTGCGCTACGTCGACCAGACGCCTGGTGAGGTAACCGGAGTCGGCGGTGCGAAGAGCGGTATCGACGAGACCTTTACGCGCGCCGTAAGTGGAGATGAAGTATTCGGTGAGCGTGAGACCGTCGCGGAAATTGGATTTGATCGGATAGTCTATAACGTCGCCCTGAGGATTTGACATGAGGCCGCGCATTCCGCACAGCTGGCGGACCTGCTGCATGGAGCCGCGGGCTCCGGATATAGCCATCATATAGACCGAGTTGAACTCGCCGTCTTCGTCGCGGCGCTGGAATTCGTGGATCATTTCGTCGGTGACTTCGGCCGTTGCGCCCTGCCATACGTCGATATCGTTCTGGCGTTTTTCTTCGCGCGTGATGGCGCCGACTTTGAATTTTTTCGAGCTGTCGTCCGATTTTCTTTCGGCCATGGATAATATATCGACTTTGCGGTTGGGGATTATAAGGTCTGAAATCGAGAACGAAAGGCCGGACCTTGTAGCGAATCTGAAGCCGAGCTCTTTTGCGTCGTCGAGAAGTTTCGCCGTGCGGGCGAGGTTGCAGACCTTGTATGTGTTCGAGACGATGTCTGAAAGGCTGTTTTTATTTATCTGCTTGTTGATGAAACCGAGCTCTTTGGGAAGAAGCTGGTTGAATATAAGCCTTCCGACGCTGGTTTCGATATATTTTGCGCCGATTCTGACTACGTGTTCCGTATGCAGGCTTACCTGGCCCTGTTCGTAAGCGTGGATAGCCTCTTCGGGCGAGGAGAATATCTTGTGCACGAGCACTTCGACTTCTTTGAGGCCTATTTCTTTTATCTTGGATATGATAAAACTGTTTATGGAAGCGTGCTTTTTAATGAGCAGCTTTCCGGTTTTCGCGTCGAATATGTCGTCGGCGACTTTATAGTTGTATTTCATGCCCGGGGGCAGGAGCTGGTCTTCTATCGTATATTTGCGTTTGGATTTTTCGCAATAGAACTCTTTGACTTTTTTGGTCGGATTATTGCGTAAAAGCCTGGTGAGGTAATAGCAGCCGAGAGTCATATCGTGGGTCGGGTTCATGATGGGCTTTCCCGACGCCGGCGAGAACAGGTTATGCGCGCTGAGCATGAGAAGGCGCGCTTCTGTCTGCGCTTCCAAGAGAAGCGGAACGTGAACGGCCATCTGGTCGCCGTCGAAGTCTGCGTTGAAAGGCGTGCAGACCAGGGGCGGTATCTGTATGGCTTTTCCTTCGACCAGTATCGGTTCGAAGGCCTGGATGCCGAGGCGGTGAAGCGTTGGAGCGCGGTTGAGAAGGACCGGGTGATCGCGTACCACTTCGTCTAATAAATCCCATATTTCGGCTTTGCCGCGTTCGAGCATTTTCTTGGCGCTTTTTATATTGTGCGCGAGGCCTTTGGTGACGAGCTTGTTCATTATGAAAGGCTTGAACAGTTCGAGCGCCATTTTCTTGGGAAGGCCGCACTGATGAAGCTTGAGGTTCGGGCCGACGACGATGACCGAACGGCCGGAGTAGTCGACGCGCTTTCCGAGAAGGTTCTGCCTGAAACGGCCCTGTTTGCCTTTGAGCATATCGTTCAACGATTTGAGGGGGCGCTTGCCGGGGCCGGTAACCGGGCGGCCGCGCCTGCCGTTATCTATAAGCGAGTTGACCGCTTCCTGGAGCATTCTTTTTTCGTTTTTGATTATTATTTCAGGTGCGCCCATATCGATGAGCTTTTTAAGGCGGTTGTTACGGTTTATAACGCGCCTGTAAAGATCGTTGAGGTCCGAAGTGGCGAAACGGCCGCCGTCGAGCTGTACCATCGGACGAAGGTCCGGCGGAATGACGGGGACGTATTTCATGATCATCCATTCGGGCTTGCAGCCCGATTTAAGGAATGTTTCGGCTACTTCGAGGCGTTTGATTATATTGTGTTTTTTAAGGCTCGATTTTTCCTGCAATTTTGATTTGAGATCGCTTACGAGCTTGGGTATGGATATTTTTTCGAGCAGCTCGTAAATAGCTTCAGCGCCCATGCGCGCTTCGAAAAGATTGCCGTATTTGTCGAAATACTGGCGGTATTCTTTTTCGGTGAGAAGCTGTTTTTCATTGAGAGGCAGGTTGCCCGGGTTGATTACTATATATGAGTTGAAGTATAATACTTTTTCGAGATCTTTAGGCGAAATATCGAGCAGCAGAGCGATATAAGAAGGAGTTCCCTTCGAATACCATACGTGAGCGACATAAGCCGCCAGATCGATACAGCCCATTCTTTCGCGGCGGACTTTCGATTCGGTTATTTCCACTCCGCAGCGTTCGCATTTGATACCTTTATAGCGTATGCTTTTATATTTTCCGCAAGAACAAGTGTAATCTCTTGTGGGCCCGAATATCACTTCGCAGAATAAACCGTCGCGTTCAGGCTTATGAGTTCTGTAGTTGATGGTTTCGGGTTTTTTTACCTCGCCGAAGCTCCATTTCTGAATATCGTCAGGAGAAGCCACCAATATTTTAATGGCATCAAACTTATCTACATCCCACACAGAAAATTCCTCCTTAGTAATTATTATTTATAAAAAAATAGAAATCATTTTCATAACTTTTAAAATAAACCTATCTGGCGGCCGCCGCCGCGGCTTGTTTAAGCCGGTAAGACCGGCGGCCGGCAGTTTTTATGATTTATTTTTCGTCGCCGTTATCGTCGCCGAGATCTTCGTCGTCTTCGTCATCGTCGTCGTCGGCGAAGGTGTCGGTTTCCTGGGCTATTTCGGCCACTATCTGGTCCGGTTTCGGGAGCTTGGCCTCGATTTCTTCTTTGAGCGGTATCGGGGCGTTATTTTTCTGCAATTCTATCTTCAAGCCAAGGCTCTGCAATTCCGATACGAGAACTTTGAACGATTCCGGCACTTTGGGTGTTATAAGGTTTTCGCCTTTTATGATGGCTCCGTAAACTTCGACGCGGCCTTCGACGTCGTCCGATTTGACCGTGAGAAGCTCCTGCAGGATGTGGGCCGCGCCGTAAGCTTCGAGCGCCCAGACTTCCATTTCGCCGAAGCGCTGTCCGCCGAACTGCGCCTTACCGCCGAGAGGCTGCTGGGTGACCAGCGAGTACGGGCCGGTCGAGCGAGCGTGGATCTTGTCGTCGACGAGGTGGGCGAGCTTCATTATGTACATATAGCCTACGGTTACGCGGTTGTCGAAATGCACGCCGGTGCGGCCGTCGTATATGAACTGCTTGCCGTCTTCGGATTCGGTAAGATCTACCGTTGCGACGAGCTTTTTGAAAGCGCTTATTTTATCTTCGCAGACTACGGTCTTAAGCATGCTGTTGACCTGCGGGAATTTTTCTTTATCGTCTACTTTCGTGTATTTCATTTCGCCGTTTTCGTCCTGCTGCGATTCTACGAAATAAACGACTTCGAGATGCTGGTTTTTAACTTCGACTTCGTTCGTGAATGTTATGATTTTGGAGAAATCGAAAGTCTGCTTGATGCCTTTTTTGCCTTTTTCAGCGGCTTTAGGCGTGATTATTATTTTGTCGAATTCTTTTTCGGCGAGCTTTTTAGTCATGCCGATAGGAGTATTGGTTTCCGTGTCGTAAACTATCGAAGGATACGTGGTGAAAACGTATTTGAGCGTTTCCAGATAAGCGTTTATGCTCGGCACGAGTTTTCCTTCTTTGAGTATCCGGTTGTAATCTTTGGTGGACAATTCTATGAATTTATCTACCAGCTCTTTTTTATTCATGTTTTCGAATTTGCAGTAAGCGAAGCAGTCGCGGTTGGCGGGATTATAGAGCGACAGGCGGCCCGTGTTTATGAGGCGCTGCAGCGATAATCCGGCTCTTATTTCCACTTCGGGCGCGCTTTCGAAAATAGGCACTTCTATTCTGAAGCCGAGTTCCTTGGAAATGAGGCCGAGGTACGTTTCGAGAACCTGGCCGAGGTTCATACGGGAAGGAACGCCGAGCGGGTTGAGAACGATTTCTACGGGCGTACCGTCTTCTAAGTACGGCATGTCTTTTTCGGGAAGGATCCTGGCGATGACGCCCTTGTTTCCATGACGGCCTGCCATTTTATCGCCTTCGGTTATTTTACGCTTCTGCGCTATGAAAACCCTGACGAGCTTATTTACGCCGTGCGGCAGTTCGTCTTTGTTTTCGCGCGTGAATATCATGACGTCCACGATCTTTCCGCCTTCGCCGTGGGGAACCACGAACGAAGTGTTGCGCACTTCGCGGGCTTTTTCGCCGAATATGGCGCGCAGCAGCTTGTCTTCGGCCGTAAGCTCGGTTTCGCCCTTGGGCGTTACCTTGCCTACGAGAATGTCGCCGGATTCGACTTCGGCGCCTATTCTGACTATGCCTTCCTCGTCGAGGTTGCGAAGGGCGTCGGAGGAGATGTTCGGGATATCGCAGGTGATTTCTTCCGGTCCGAGGCGGGTGTCGCGTGTTTCTATTTCGTATTCTTCTATGTGGATGGAAGTGTAGTAGTCTTCTTTAACGAGCTTTTCCGACAGCAGTATGGCGTCTTCGAAGTTGTAGCCTTCCCAGGGCATGAATACGCCGATTACGTTGCGGCCGAGGGCGAGCTCGCCTTCGCATGTGGCGGGGCCGTCGGCGATGACGTCGCCTTTTTTGATTTTCTGTCCGACGCGGGCGAGGACTTTCTGGTTGATGCATGTGCTCTGGTTGGAGCGTTTGTATTTCAGCACTTCGTATTTATCGTAATGCGTTTTCTTTTCGCTGAAGTCTGCGCGGTTTACGTAAACCACTTCGCCGTCTATGGTGGATACTTTCAGCGATTTTACATGGCCGAGGGAATCCAGTTCTTTAGATATGGCTTCGTCTACGGTCGTTCCGGCGTCGTAAAGTATTTCTTTACCGTTCGCCTTGTAAACGGGTTCCCTTAAAACGTGTCCGATAAGGCCTTCACGGAAGGTCTTGCGGCTGCGTTCCACCCATACGGCGCCCGCGTCAACTTTTTTGACGACTCCGTCGGAATTGGCCACTACCATAACTCCAGAGTCTTTAGCCACTTTATGTTCGAGGCCGGTGCCGATGAAGGCGGGTTCGGTCTTGAGCAGAGGCACTGCCTGACGCTGCATGTTCGTGCCCATGAGCGCGCGGTTCGCGTCGTCGTTTTCGAGGAACGGGATAAGCGCGGTGGCTACCGATACTACCTGCAGCGCGGAGATCTGCATGAGATCCGCTTCGGCGGCGGGGATGAAGGAAAATTCGTATTCCGATTCTTCGCCGCTTTTGAACTTGGCCGATACCACGGGATCTTTGATGGCTTTGTATTTGGAGTCTTTGGAGCAGTTGTAGCTGAGGTCGGCGGGGCAGACCTTGTATTCGTCTTCTTCGTACGCGTCGAGGTAATCTACCGTGTCGGCGAGTTTGCCGGCGGTGATTTTACGGAATGGCGATTCGATGAAGCCGTATTCGTTTATGTTGGAATATATAGCGAGAGAGCTTATGAGACCGGCGTTCGGGCCTTCGGGGGTTTCTATGGGGCAGATGCGGCCGTAGTGCGTGGGGTGCACGTCGCGCACTTCGTAACCCGCGCGTTCGCGGCGCACGCCGCCGGGGCCGAGGGCCGATATACGGCGCTTGTGCGTGAGCTCCGAGAGAGGGTTGGTCTGGTCCATGAACTGCGAAAGCTGCGAGGTGCCGAAGAAGTCTTTTATCATAGCCGCTACGGGGCGGGCGTTGATAAGGCTCTGCGAGGAAACCTGCGCTACGTCCTGGATCGTCATTCTTTCTTTTATGTCGCGTTCCATCCTGATAAGGCTCATTCTGAACTGGTTCTGCAGAAGTTCGCCCACGCGCCTTACGCGGCGGTTGCCGAGATGGTCTATGTCGTCGATGTGGCCTAGGCCGTTGCAAAGGTCTATAAGGTAACGGACCGACGAAATGATATCGGATTTTGTTAGTATGCGGCCTTTTTTAACGTATATAGTTTCGACGCGCGCGTCGTTGAGGATCGCGAAAAGTTCTTTGGTAAGAACCGTTCCGGCTTCGACGGTTTTCGAGTGTTTTGAGTTAGGATCGGTATATTTGATGGGGCGGACGATTTCGCGGCCCACGATTTTTTTCTTGAGCAGTTCTTCCTCTTCGAAGGAGAGCTTTTCGTACTGGCTGCGTGAAACCGTTACCAGAGTGCCGTCGGCCGATATTATTTTTACCGCCTGGAGTTTCATGCGGTTCATTTTGAAAGCCATTTCGGGGGTGATGGTGGTTTTGGGCTGATAGACGATGGCGTTCGTTTTCGGGTCTATTATCGTTTCGCCGAGCGTTTTGCCGATGAGGGATTTGCGGAAAGCTTCCTTATCGCGGAAAACGATCTCTTCGAAGTCGAATTCGTTGAAAACTTCTATAATTTCTTCGTCGGCCGTCATAAGCTTCACTATGGGAACGTTGGTGTTTTCTATCATAGTTACCGCTTCGCGGCTTATTTCGTCGCCCGGTTCGACTATTATTTCGCCCGTTTCGGGAGCGTAAATGGTTGCGCCCGCGGGTTTTCCGAGTATGCGGTCGCGTATGCGCAGCTTCTGGTTTATTTTATAGCGGCCCACGTCGGCGAGGTCGTATTTGCGCGGATCGAAAAATAACATGTTGAGGAGAGTGTGGGCGTTTTCTTCAATAAAAGGTTCTCCGGGGCGCATTTTTGAATAAACGTCGGCGAGCGCTTCGGACTGGCTTTTGGTTTTATCGTATTTGAGAGTGTTGGCGATATATTCGTTATTGGCGAATAATTCCATCATTTCTTCGGACGAGTAGCCGAGGGCTTTAAAAAGCACCGTGACGGGCTGTTTGCGTTTTCTGTCGATCCTGACGTGGATGGTGTCTTTTATGACGTCGAGTTCGAATTCGAGCCAGGCGCCGCGGTAAGGTATAACTTTAGCCAGATACTGTTTTTTGAGTTTGTCGTATTTATAGTAAACGCCGGGGGAACGGTGGAGCTGCGATACTACGACGCGTTCGGCGCCGTTTATGATGAAAGTTCCGCGGGCGGTCATGCAGGGAAGGTTGGCGAGGAATATTTCCTGTTCTTTTACTTCGCCTGAGCTTTTATTGATGAGGCGGACGATGATCGAAAGCGATACGCCGTAGGTGACGTCTCTTTTTTTGCATTCGTTAGGATCGTATTTTATGCGGTATGGAACTCCGTCGATGGAGGCGAAGGTGCATTCTCTTTCTTTGTACAGGCAGTCGTAGTAACCGCATTCTTTGACTTTGCCGCCTTTAGTGTCGGGGCAGTCTTTGCATCTGGAGAGTCCCAATTTATATTCTACGAATTCGAGTATGAGGTTTCCCGTAAAATCCTGAATGGGGAAGATGTCGAGAAATATTTCCTGAAGTCCCTGTCTGAAACGGTTGGAAGGCGAACGATGCGCCTGTAAAAAATCACGATATGACGATAATTGGACGTCGATTAAATTTGGAACGTCGATAATATTGTCGTCCGCGCCGAAATTTAACTTTTCCTGGCCAGTTGTGTAATTTTTAATAACCCTGGGCATTAATCACAACTCCTTACATTGTTATATTTTTTATCCAGATTAGTTGAGAATATACTAAAAAAAATACTTTTCGAAAAAACAAAATTCAAAAAAAATAAAATTTCCGGCCGGCGACGCCCGTTCTTTTTTTTGCGAGCTCGCAGCCAGAGGCCATTATAATTATTTAGTTATCGGGTTTTTTATAATTTTCAATCTGGTTGGACCGGTGACCAAACTTAATAATTAACATTAATCCACATAGCTATTTTCCCGTAAAATAGCCGATTTTCAAATGTACTCCAGGTTATGGTAATTTCAGTAAGCAGTATTTTAACAGATTATTAAGAAAAAGTCAAGTTATTTACGCTTGTTTTATTAACTTTTTTATCGGCGATATGTCGAGTATTTAAGCGGCCTGTGATTTATTAGTAAACTCTTATATTTTTATACTCTTAAAAATAAGTCTGGAAGCGTCTAATGACGCTTCCAGAACGGGGAGAAAAAATTTTTAACGATTGCTTATATCGGTTTTGTTTTGTTTTCGAGCTTATTTTTTGTCGTCCCAGCTGCCGTCGCCGCCGTTGCTCTGGTCCGGATCGAAAACGGGGCCGGCCGCTAAAACGAGCTGGATAAGTTCGTCCCAGCAGGTGTGGGCGAATGTCAATTTCGAATAATTTTCTTCGTAATTTTCTATGGGAAAATAAATAGCAAGGCCGGTGGCGTCGTGTTTTGCGTCGCCCGTGA
Organism: bacterium ADurb.Bin243; assembly: GCA_002069765.1. Taxonomy (GTDB): domain Bacteria; phylum Muiribacteriota; class UBA9980; order UBA9980; family UBA9980; genus UBA9980. Next base: position 7,499 of record MWBZ01000044.1, on the reverse strand, counting down.
TCTTATTTTCTATAACGAGTTTTTTGTAGATCATTTTTAATTTGTCGGTGGATTCTTTTATGCCGGCGTTTTTTGTGTTTTGAGAAATATAATAAACCAGGTCGCCGATATCTACGTTATCGTAAACATAAAATTTCTGAGCGCTGGCCACCGCGGAAGCCATCGCCTGAAGTTCGCCCCTGTCTTGAGCCACCTTTTCGATTAATTTTGCGCCAAGTTCGTCGAGAGCGGATATGAACGGGTCTATGTAGGCGCAGTCTATGGCGGACAGCGTGGTGCTTTTTATTCTCTGTTGCGGTTTATCGAGTCCCGGGCGGGATTTTCTTGAATACGGGGAGTCGACGGGATCGTCGTGCGCGTTAAAATAACTTTGAAAATAAGCCTGCGGTATCATTTTAGCCAGTTCGTACGGCGTCATGGCCGGGTTTTTGAACAGCGGCTCGAGTATAAGCTGATACGGCCAGCCGTCGCCGGGCTCCGTTTCTTCGGAGGCTACCACGTATTTTGCGCTGTCTTTTAATTCGTACGCCACTTCGAGCATCTGCATCAGGCAGGCGTCCATGCCGAATACGTCCAGAGGCTTACCGAGTATGCCGTGGATCATAGTAAGCGATACGCCGAGATCGCGAGTGCTTATATGGTTATTGGATTCGTCGTCGTAGGAGATGCCTTTTAAGCTGCCGCCGGAACTGCGTTTTTTCCAGCCGGCGCCGTGGTTCCATATAGTGAGCATATAGTTTTCGGCGGGATAATTTTCGACCGACCATTTGACGAATTTAACGAGCTCTTTAAAATCGCCGGAGTCTATTTCGCCGAGTTCGCCGGCGTTTCTGGATTTAAGCCCCCAGTCGTCTGCGGTGGAATTCATATGGCGGCCGGATACGTCATAGCGTCTGGCGGGAAGTTTGAAACGGTCTATCTGCGCGACTACGTTTACGTTTTCGCTCAAGCCTGCGCGTTCCATTTCTTTTATGTCTATTACGCCGAATTCGTCGAGATCGTTATCGGCGTTTATGAAAACCATGAAGGTCCATTTTTTTACTTCGGTTTCCTTCGCGGATACGCTTGCCGCGAAAATTAAAGAGAAACAGAATACTCCAAAAACAATACAAAGAACGTGCTTTTTCATGTGAGCCCCTTTATTTATTTAATTAATAACACTTCATCAGCAAAATTATATACTAAATTAATCATTTTGTAAAGCTTTTAAACGATTTTTTTAAAGAATATTTTAATTCCCGTTGACTTAAAATACCGGGTATTGTATAATCGACAAAAAATTAAACGAGTTTATGCATTTAGCGAAGGATCTAGAATGTATTTCGGAATAGGAATTGAACGCTGTAAAAACATAGAAAATATGGGACTTCTCTGGAGAAGCGCCGAAAATTTCGGCGCGGATTTTATTTTTACGGTAGGCGCGCGCTACAGAAAGCAGCTCACGGACATATATAACTCTTTCCAGCGCGTTCCGCTTTATAATTACAGCGATGTCGATGACCTTTACGAGCATCTGCCATATAGCTGCCGCCTCGTCGGAGTGGAAAACAGCCCCGGCGCTTCGGACCTTCGCGGCTATAAGCATCTGCCGCGCGCGGTGTATCTTCTTGGCGCGGAAGACCACGGCATAACCAAAAAAGCCGCCTCGATGTGCCATGATATAATTAAAATTCCGTGCGAAACAGGATGCTTTAACGTTTCGGTCGCAGCCGGCATAATCATGTACGACAGAACGCTTAAACTATCTTCGAATGAAGTCCTTTAGCTCTCGACTCGCCACTCGGAACTATTAACTTAATTTAAATATTTTACCCATACGATATGAAAAAGACCACCCGTATAATATGATAAAAGCCGCCGGAGAATAATCCGGCGGCTTTTTAAAATTATTTTTTAAGATTTCAGCTACATTTTATAAGGATATTTTTCAGGAAAGTTTTTGCCGAAAGTCTTTTCGAATTCTTCTAAAGTGCATTTGGCGAAAAACTGTTTTTCGACTACGGCGCCGCCGTTGTCTTCGTATATGAAGACCATTCCCTGCTCGGGATATGCAGAAACGCGCAGCGTGAAAGCGTAAAACGAATATCCTTTTCTTTTGGGTTCGCCCAGAAGCTTATGAACGTCTTTTATATTGAGTTCGCCGGTGTCTTCGATCGTTATGGCCATGTGGACTACCTGTTCGCCTTTAACGGTTATTTCATTGGGGTATCCGGCTTTTTTCGTTTCGTAAATATGGCTGACTGTGTTGTCGTCGTTTTTACGAGTTTTTTCGGTTTTGCCCGCTATTTTAAAAGCTTCATCCGCAGTGGTTTTGCCGGGAATTATGTTTTTGTAATACAGCTCGTCCGCGTTTTTGGGCTCGCAATAAGCCGCGCCCGCCTTTAATAATAAAGTCAATCCGATGAGCACGGCGATAAAAATATTCGTTTTGGTAAGCATTTTGATACTCCTTATAAAATAAAGATTGTATTCGAGGCCTTTTTAAAATTATACATCATTTTATAATAAATTACAACAAAATTGATATTAAAATTTTGCCTTCCCGAACCGCGGTAGAAAAGCTTATGAATCCGGTGTTTGGTCACGGGTGCATTATAACCGCCAGTACCTGGCTGGAAAAAATTATGCCGAAAAGCGACAGCGGATAAGCGGAAGCGAAAAAGGAAACGGGCTCCTCGCTGCCGATGATGGAAGTGAGAGTGGTTATTGCCGTGGTGCTGTTAAAGCCTCCGCACACGCAGGCGAGGCTTTTTACGAAATTCATTTTTAAAACGAAGCTGCAGACCGAAAAAACGAATATCATGCTGGCGTACATGATCATTAAAGACGAAAAAAGAAGCGCTGAAATTTCGGCGAGATTCAAATCGCATATTCCGGCGCCGGACCTGGTGCCTATTCCCGCGAGAAAAAGCCCCAGCCCGAGCTCTTTTAATATCGATTCAGCGGGGGTGGACATATTTCTTTTTAAAATTCCGAGATACGTCAGGTAGCCGAATACCATTCCTATAAGAAGAGCGCTGCCCGAGACTCCCAGCGTAAAAGTTCCAAGATGCGGCACGCTCAACTTCAATTTGCTAAGAACGAACGCCAGCGCCATTCCGAAGGAAATGGAAGAAAGATCGAATTCGCCTGTCATGGCTTTTTTTGTGCCTAAAAATCCTTCGAGCTTATCGAGATTTTTAGGATTTCCGAGCACCGTGAGCGTGTCGCCTTTTTCGAATGTGAAATTGCCTTTGGGAGCGAGTTCGATGCCGTTTCGCCATATTTTATTGACTATGGCGTGATATTTATTTAGAAAATCTACGGATTCGAGCTGCGAGTTGTGAAGGGCCGGGTTATTGATTATTATCTGCCGCGATTCTACGAGCGGATCGACCGACAGATCATCAATCACTTCGCGTCCTATAAGCGTTCCGGCTTTTTCGATAGGTTTTTCTTCGCCGACCAGCAAAAGGACGTCGTTTTTTATAAGGCGTATATTATCAACGATCGTCATCGTAAGATCGCCCCTGTAAAGGCGCGCCACGTGCACTCCGAGTTTCTCGTCGAGCGAAAGTTCGTGGACTTTAAGGCCTATGACTTCTTCGTTTTTTACTTTAAATTTTCTTCTGATTATGTAATGGTGCTCTTCCTTTTTTTTATAGCCGGAGCGGCGAGCTTCCCTGATGAGGTTTTTTTTGAGCGCCGCCGGTAAAAGCTGAACGAAGAAAACCACGCTTAAAAGTCCGAGCGGGTAAACTATGCCGTAGCAAGAAAGCATCGCATGGCCCCAGCCGCTGTCGTATAAGATAGCCACGCTCGAAGAACTGTTGAGGCTTCCGGTGAAAAGCCCGAGGGCGGTTTGAGTTGAAAAGCCGAAAAGCTTAGCCGCTATAACGGTAAAAAAGATAGTCGAAAACGAGACGCTTATAGCTATTATTAAATACGGCAGGCCTTTTTTGCCCAGAGAATTGAAGAAGCTGGGGCCGCTGTGTATGCCTATCGCGTACATGAATATCATCAGCCCCAGCGCCGTTATATGTTCCGAAGAGCGAAGGCCGTAAATGCCGAAAATGAAGCCGGTCATAAAAATAGCCGCGCTGCCGGCTGAAACGCCTTTTATTTTAAATTTAGCCAGCGTCAATCCCGTGAATAAAATTAAAAATGTCACGAAAACGGGTTCTTTGGCCACGGAAGCCATAAAATCGTACAGCATATCTCATCTGCCTTTTGTTAAATGCCGCTTAATATAACATAAATCGTTGTAAATCTCAACAAAAAATATTCATGAAAAATATTCAGGATTGTTTTATGGTTATATTATAAAGTTGAATTAAAATTATCGTTGATTTAAAACGGAGATTTGTGATAAAATTGCTTTTATATATATTACATAAAATTTATAAACTTAAGAGGTGTTTGTTTTGAATAAATCAGCCGCAGTAAAGAAAAATGGAGCAGGCTTTAATTTGAAGGCCGCCCGTCTCATACTGATTTTATTTTCGATGGTCTTTATGGTGTCGTGCTTCAGTTCGGACGACGCGAGCGAAATAGCTAAAACACCATGGGACGCCTATAACCGGGCGGTCGTGGCTTCGAAAAATCCCACGGCGGCCGATATTTGCAAAACGCTCAGCCCCGTAAGCGCCGCAAACTCAAAACTTATCTGGAACACCGAAGATCCGGCCGAAAACAGAAGAGTCCTGGTGAGCACGTGGGCTTCATGGCCCGGTTACAGTCAGAGCAAGAAAATCGGCCTTGTGCGCGAAGTATGGGTGACCCTGGCGCCGGAAGTCAAAGACGCGCTGAAAAAGCAAAACGTTCCCGGTTCCGATATTATACTTAGAATAGACCAGCTTCTTGGAATGCCGCCAAATAAAAGCGAAACATGGTTCGTAGAAATGTGGGTGCGCCCGGCGGATTTATTCAGGCCTGCGCCCGACCGTGAAATCGACGATACCGAGGCTAGTTTGACTTTTCCCGCCGGCACGCCTCAAAGCCATATAGACTGGTTCAATAATCAAGTTAAAACCAATTCTTATCCCTGGACCAGGCTCGGTTATACTTACGACTGGGGAAACCCTTCGACCAAAGTCGGCCTGAGCGAATATATAATAAAAGTAAGCTCCGAAGTGGAAGTTTATAAAGTATCGCCGACGCTGGAATACTTGAATTGATAAAAACCGCCCGTCCGCGGTTTTAATTTAAATTAAAGAGGTATATCATGGAATTTATTTTCGGCTCCCTGATGGGAATCGGCCTTAGCGCGGCATGCGGCTTCAGGGTTTTCGTCCCGTTTTTCGTATTGAGCTTCGCTTCGAAAATGTCTTATGTGAAATTATCGTCCGGGTTCGAATGGATTCAAAGCGACGCCGCGCTCGCCTGCTTTTTAATAGCCACCATAGCTGAAATCGCAGCGTATTACATTCCTATTGTCGATAATTTTTTAGATACGATTGCCACTCCCGCCGCCGTCGTAGCCGGAATAGTCCTCACCGCTGCGGCCGCGGGCGATATTTCGCCTTTCTTGAAATGGACCCTCGCAATAATCGCGGGCGGCGGAGCCGCGGCGAGCATTCAGGGCCTCACCGCGGTAACGCGGCTCACTTCGAGCGTAACTACCGCCGGAACCGCAAATCCGGCGGTTTCCACCGGCGAAGCCGCGGGCGCGTTTACGCTTTCTATTTTTTCGATATTTTTACCGGTGGCGGCGTTTATCGTTTTTGCCGTTTTATTGGTTTATTTCGTGAATAAAAAGATGAGAAAAAAAGCGGCCGTATGACCGGCCGCCGGGCTATCAATAGAAATTTACCGAATGATTTTTAAGTATTCCGTTTTCATAGTTGAAAACCGCCGAGAAAAATTTATTTTGATCGAGCCATTTTAAAAATATCCTGTCGCCGTCCCAGAGATTTAAATCAAGAAGCTCGCGATCGTCGATCCACTCGAGGTTGCCTTCGTTGGACTCTATCATTTTTCCGGCGAACTTGTCTATAACGAACACGAATACATACCAGTCTTCGCCCCGGCTGAATTTCGGGAACGTGATGACGCCTTTTAATATAAGATTTTCGGCTATCAGCCCCGATTCCTCGAAAACTTCGCGCGCCGCGCAGGCTTCCGGCGATTCGCTCTTTTCGAACTTGCCGCCGAGGCCGTTATATTTGCCTTCGTGCATGTCGTTTTCTTTTTTTACACGGTGCAGCATCAGCGTTTTGCCGTCTTTTCTTAAATAACACAGAGTGGCGAGTTTCATACGAGTTCCTTTCGCGCGGATGAATCAGCGTTCACCGGGCGTTAATAAAAATTACCGGCGCGGCGGTTATAACGAGTTAATCTTTTCTGTAAGCAATTTCGACATTTTCAACATCACTTTTTTGAAATTAGGCCCGTCGCCTTCTGAAAATATATCGATGCTGCCTTTTTCTATTAGAGTTTTAAATTCGGCGTCGCGGGCGAGCGCGGCCATTACATTGTCTTCTATGAAATCTCTCGCGAAGCTTAAATATTGTTCGCGCAGGCGCAGTTTGCGGTTGCGGGCGATGCGGCCGTCGCCGTACGAAAGATCGCGGTGCTCGATTATTTTAGCGAGCAGTTCGTCGATGCCCTCGCCTGAAACGCAGTTGGTTTTAACTATGGGCACCTGCCACGGATCGTTAATGCCGTCCTGCAGAAGTTTATCGCGCCTGAGGCCTAGCATGTAAGCGATTTCGCAGTATATTTTATCCACTCCCGGCCGGTCGGTCTTGTTGATTACGAATATATCGCCGATTTCGAATATTCCGGCTTTTATGGCCTGTATTTCGTCGCCCAGGCCCGGCACTTCGGCGATGATGGTCGTGTCGGTCATTTTAACCACGTCTATTTCCAGCTGACCTACGCCTACCGTTTCGACTATTATAAAATCAAAGCCGAACAGTTCGTAAATCCTTAAAATATACGATATGGCCTTTGACATTCCGCCAAGAGAGCCGCGCGTGCCCATGCTCCTGAAAAATAAATCGGGCGATGTGAAATTAGACATCCTGACCCTGTCGCCGAGGATGGCCCCGCCGGTGAAGGGGCTCGACGGGTCGAAGGCGACTATTCCTATGGAATTTCGCTCCCCGGAGCAGGTGATCTTGCGGGCCAGGCGATCTACCAGAGAGCTTTTGCCCGAGCCCGGAGGGCCCGTTATGCCTATTACGATCTGTTTTCCGCCGCCGTCTTTTCTCGAAGCCGAATTTTCTTCGTGACGGCGCTCGAGCCGGGTTAATATCTCGAAACCCTTCCTGTCGAAGTTTTCTATCAGCGTGATTAATTTGGCCAGCGCGCGCTGGTTTTTATTTATAAATTCGGAAAATATATCCATTATTTTATTACCGCCGTTATCTATTGGAGTTGGTTTGAATATGCATTCAGATTATTTGCATAGCTCGAGCTGCTCTTTAACGTATTTATCGATCGGCGGATTCAACTTTCCGATCTTTATCGCTTCTTCGAAATACTTTTTAGCTTTTTCGAAATCGAGGCAGCGGCGG
>MWBZ01000043.1 GCA_002069765.1 bacterium ADurb.Bin243 | reverse complement strand
AGAGCTTCGCTTCGCTATCCGCGAAGGCGGCAGAACCGTAGGCGCAGGCATCGTTTCAGAAGTTATCGACTAATTACCTTTTATAAAGCCGCGGCCGGTGAACATCCGGCCTGGCGGCCCAGACTGCGAAAGCGTGTATTAAGGAGGAAAAATTAACTAATGGCTACAAATAAAATAAGAATACTTTTAAAAACCTACGATCATAAAATATTGGACCAGTCAGTTCAGAAGATAGTCAACACGGTTAAAAAAACCGGCGCCAAAATTTCCGGTCCCATACCGTTACCGACAGAAATAAACAAGTTCTGCGTTCTCCGCTCGCCGCACGTCAATAAAGATTCGCGCGAACAGTTCGAAATGAGAACTCACAAACGTTTGATCGACATTCACGATCCGTCGCCGGACACAGTTGAATCTTTACAGAAGATCGACCTTCCTTCAGGCGTGAATATCGAAGTTAAGCTTTAATAGCGGAGGTGTAGAAAGAGATGAAAACTTTAGGACTTTTAGGAAGAAAACTTGGCATGACAACTATATTTGACGCTGCGGGAAACAGCATACCGGTAACGGTTCTGGCCCTCGGCCCCTGCTTCGTCGTACAGAAAAAAACCGTCGCTACCGACGGCTACAACGCTATACAGATCGGTTTCGAAAAAGCTAAAGCGAGATTCGAACGCCGCCGCGTTAACGGCAAGGTAGTCAAGAAAATGGTATTCCCCAACAAACCTCTGGCGGGCCATTTCAAAAAAGCCAACCTTGACGCTATGCAGAATCTTATCGAATTCCGCGTCGAAGATATCGACAAATATCAGGTAGGACAGGAATTAAAAGTCGATCAGATATTCGGCGAAAACGTCCGCGTCGACGTTATGGGCGTATCGAAAGGCCGCGGCTTCGCCGGCGGCGTAAAAAGATGGCATTGGAGAGGCGGCCCGGAAACCCACGGCTCGATGTTTCATAGAGCGGTAGGTTCCATAGGCGCTTCGTCGGCACCTTCACGCGTTTATAAAAACCAGAGCATGCCGGGAAGAATGGGCGGCAAGAAAATTACCGTGCAGAACATTAAAGTGGTAAAAGTCGACGCCGAGAAAAACATGCTTTTAGTAAACGGCGCTGTGCCGGGAGCAAAAGGCGGCCTTATAGTTTGCAAACAGGCTGTTTTAGCGCAGTAATACGAGCTTTAGAAGGAGGATTCAAATAACATGCCTACGTTAGATGTTTTTAATATAGAAGGAAAAAAAATAGATAAGGTTGAAGTTTCAGACAGCGTTTTCAACGTGGAACTTCACAAAAACGCTATCTCCGATTGCGTTATACAGGAACAGGCCAACAAAAGACAGGGTAACGCTAAAGCTAAAGACCGTTCGGAAGTTTCCGGCGGCGGCAAAAGGCCCTGGCGCCAGAAAGGCACCGGCCGCGCCCGTCACAGCTCGAACCGTTCGCCTTTATGGAGACACGGCGGCGTAACGTTCGGTCCCGAACTCCGCTCGTACTATTACACCGTTCCTAAAAAAGTAAAAAGACTCGCTATGCGTTCGGTATTATCAGATAAAGTCCGCGAAGGCGCAGTCTGCGTTGTAGACGCATTCAACCCCAAAGAATTCAAAACCAAAAATATGGCTCAGATCCTCGTTAACCTTAAAATTAACGACGTTAAGTCGGTAAAACCGGCCAACGATGAAAAGCTGTCCAAAAACAAAATAGAAAAACTCGCGATGAAAAGAGTTTTAGTAGTCACCCGCGAATCGGAAGAAAAAGTTTACCGTTCGTTCAGAAATATCGAAAAAGTTACCGTGCTTCCTTCGAATTCGATATCGGTATATCCGCTTGCATGGGCCGAAAGACTCGTTATCACGAAAGACGCTCTTTTAAAAATTGAGGAGGTGTTAAAGTAAGATGGAAAGACTCTCAAGCGACATAATACTTTATCCTGTAGTATCAGAAAAAAGCGTTATGGGCAAAGAATTTAACAAATATTCTTTTAAAGTGCTCAGAGACGCTAACAAGATCGAAATCAAAAAAGCGGTCGAAGAACTTTTTAAAGTAAAAGTAGAACGCGTTAACACTATGAAATGCCATCCGAAAGTAAAGCGCATGGGCGCCCACGCCGGCTACACCTCAGAATGGAAAAAAGCGATAGTAACCCTTAAAGAGGGCGAAAAGATAGCATTCTTCGAAGGCATGTAAGAATTTCATTTTAAGGTTTTATAGAAATTAAGGAGGAAATAATGGCTCTTAAAAGCTTTAAACCAATTACGCCCGGAGTTCGTTTCAAAACGGTAGCTGATTTTTCGCAGTTATCCGACAAAAAACCCGAAAAAGCACTCACCGGAAAGATAAAAAGCCACGGCGGCCGCAATAATCAGGGCCGCGTTACCGCTCGTTTTAAAGGCGGCGGACACAAAAGACTCTATAGAGAAATCGATTTTACGCCCAGAAAAGACGGCATAGAAGGCAAAGTCGTAGCGCTCGAATACGATCCTAACAGATCCGCGCACATCGCCCTTATCAACTACGCCGACGGCGAAAAAAGATATATAATCGCTTCCAGCGAAACTAAAGTGGGCGACACGATAATGTCCGGCCACGAAATCGAAATTAAACCGGCAAACACCCTTCCTTTGACCGATATACCCGCCGGCGCTACGATTTATAACGTCGAAATGAAACCCGGCAAAGGCGCTCAAATAGCCCGCGCCGCAGGCACCTTCGTTCGTTTGATGGCAAAAGAAGGCAAATACGCCGTTCTTAAAATGCCCTCTGGCGAAATGAGAAGAATATTGCTTGAATGCCGCGCCCAGATAGGCCAGGTTTCGAATATCGAAAACGAAAACATATCGCTCGGCAAAGCCGGCCGTTCCAGGCACCTCGGCATCAAACCGCATAACCGCGGTTCCGTTATGAATCCCTGCGACCATCCGCACGGCGGCGGCGAAGGCAGATGCCCGGTCGGAAGACCCGCTCCTATGTCTCCATGGGGTACTCCTGCTAAAGGTTACAAGACCAGAAGCAAAAAGAACCCGTCGAGCAAATATATAGTAAGCGACAGGCGCAAAAAATCATAGTTTAAGTTTGAAAGGGAAAAAAAGATTGAAAAAATCTAAAATTCCCTTGAAAACTTAAATGAAATGTGTTATAATAATAAGCTCAATAAAATGATTTATACAATCCACAAAGGGAGGAAATAATGTCCAGATCGTTAAAAAAAGGACCGTATGTAAAAGACGACCTTTTAAAGAAAATAAGGCTTTTGAACACATCCAATACAAAAAAAGTTATTAAAACGTGGTCGCGTTCATCGACGATCGTGCCTGAAATGATATTACACACGATAGCGGTTTACAACGGCAAAAAACATGTCCCTGTTTACATAACCGAAGACATGGTAGGCCACAAACTTGGCGAATTTGCGCTTACACGCTTCTTTAAGGCGCACGGCAGCCATACCGAAAGAACAATATCTTTAAAATAGCGGCAAAGGAGTGAACCAGAAATGTTAGTATCAGAAGCGAAAATTCGCGAAAAATTTTACAATCAGAACAGGCAGAACGGCGCGAAACAGCGTTCGAGAAAAGAATTGAAAGCTATGTTTACCGCCGATCGCAGAAAGAAAGAAGGCGTACGCGCCAGCGCGAACGTTCAGCGCGGCTCGGCAAGGAAATTCAACCGCGTTCTCGATCTTATCCGCGGCAAAGCATTAAACGAAGCTTTAGCCATTGTTAAGTTCACACCTACACGCGCGGCTAGGTTGATAGAGAAAGTCGTTTTATCGGCTAAGGCTAACGCCGAAAATACCAGAAACTGGGACGCCGAAAATTTAATCGTGCATCGCGCTTACGTTGAACAGGGACCGACGATTCCCCGTATCCGCCCCATGTCGATGGGCCGCGTCGGACGCATCAGAAAAAGAACCTGCTCGACATACATCGTTTTGACCGAGAAACAGGAAAAACAAACCGTAACGGCAAAAAAAGACAACGAGACCAAAAAAGAGACTAAGTAATTAATATAAAGTTTGTTTTTAACAGGAGGAGGTTACACAGTGGGTCAAAAAACTAATCCGGTAGGTCTTAGACTTGGTATAACAAGAACGTGGGAATCAAGATGGTTCGCTCAGAAAGAATACATCGAATACCTCCACGAAGACCTCAAAATCAAAAAGGCGATAAAAGACGTTTTCGCCGCGATCAAAGCTAAAAAAGAAAAATATATCGATCCCGAAATATCGAAGATCGAAATCGAAAGGCCTTCCTACCAGAAGGTAAAAGTCATCATCAACACGGCGAAACCCGGCGTTATAATAGGCAGATCAGGTTCCGAAATCCAGAAGATGAAAGTCATGATCGAAAAGCTTACCAAACGCAAAGTTTCCTTATACATCCAGGAAATCAAAGATCCTTTCCTCGATGCTCAGTTAGTGGCTAACAACATAGCCGCTCAGATCGAAAAGCGCGTAGCTTTCCGCCGCGCTATGAAAAGATCGGTTGACACCGCTTTAGCGCACGGCGTGCTCGGCGTCAAGATATCGTGCTCGGGACGTCTCGGCGGCGCTGAAATCGCACGCTGCGAATACTACAGAAGAGGAAGAGTTCCCCTTCACACACTGCGCGCGAATATCGATTTCGCTACGGCGACCGGCCACACCACCTACGGCTGCGTAGGCGTTAAAGTATGGCTCTTCCACGGCGAAGTATTGTCCGAACGCGACGCTGAAAGATACCAGAGCAAACTTAAAGGCTCCAGCGTTTCCGACGACAACGTAAACGAAAATAGCGCTAATTAAGCTGATTAAGGAGGATTATATCCAATGTTAATGCCCAAGAAAGTGAAATATAGAAAATTGCAGAAAGGCCGCATGACAGGCAAAGCCAAAGGCGGCATGTTCGTAGATTTCGGCGATTACGGCTTAAAGGCGTTAGAGCCCACATGGATCACGAACAATCAGATAGAAGCGGCGCGCGTAGCGATGACCCGTTTCATCAAACGCGGCGGCAAACTCTGGATCAGAGTGTTCCCGCACAAATCCATAACCAAGAAACCCGCCGAAACCCGTATGGGTAAAGGCAAAGGCGCTCCGGAAGGCTGGGTAGCCGTAGTTAAACCGGGTAAAGTGCTTTTCGAAATCGGCGGCGTAGAACCGTCGGTAGCAAGAGAAGCTCTCCGCCTCGCTTCGCACAAACTTCCGATCCGCACCATGTTTGTTAAAAAACTTCATTTAGAGGGTGATAACGCATGAAATCAACAGAACTCCGCAAATATACGCTTGACGAATTAAAGAGAAAACTCCACGACTTCAAACAGGACCTTTTCACGTTAAGGTTCCAGGCGGTAGTGGGCCAGCTCACAAACACGGCGAAAATCAGACAGGTAAGACGCGACATCGCGAAAGTCAACACCGTGATAACTGAAAAAGAACGTGGAATTAACGCCGAACTTTAATAATACGAGGAGGAACACAAAGTGGCAGAACGCGAAACCGCGAAAAAAACCAAAATAGGCGTGGTAAAATCGAATAAAATGCAGAAAACCGTAGTGGTATCAGTTGAAAAAAGCGTAAAGCACCCGCTGTACAAAAAGATATTAAAAAGAACCAAAAGTTTGAAAGCGCATGACGAAAACAACAAATGCCAGGTGGGCGATCAGGTTTTAATAGCCGAAACAAGACCGCTTTCAAAAGACAAATGCTGGCGCGTAGTCGAAATATTAAAAAGCGCAAGCTAATCGGAACAAAAAACGTTTTTTAAGTTTAATATTGAGGTGAAATAATAATGATACAAGCTGAAAGCAGATTAAACGTGGCAGACAATTCCGGCGCTAAGCGCGTCGAGTGTATGCAGGTTAGAGGCAGCTCCAAAAGAAGATACGCCAGCATAGGCGATATCATAAAAGTTGTCGTAAAAGACGCTCAGCCTAACGGTACCGTAAAAAAAGGCGACGTATGCCTCGCCGTAATAGTTCGCACCAGCAAAGAAATTTCAAGGCCGGACGGCTCGTTGATCAGATTCGACGACAACGCTGCGGTTATAATAAAAGAAGACAAAGAACCGCGCGGCACCCGTATATTTGGACCAGTAGCAAGAGAACTCCGCGATCTCGATTTCCTCAAGATCGTTTCTCTCGCACCTGAAGTTATTTAAGGGAGGTTAAACCCAACGATGTGTACTGTAAAAACTGAAATAAAAAAAGGCGATTTAGTTCGCGTAATGTGCGGCAAAAACGAAGGCAAACAGGGTAAAGTGCTTGTTGTTAACCGTGCAAAATGCAAATTGATAGTTGAAGGCGTAAACCTTGTAAAAAAACACCAGAAGCCCAATCAGAAAGTTCAGAAGGGCGGCATAATCGAACGCGAAGGTTTTATTTACGCCACTAAAGTAATGCTTGTCTGCCCGAAATGTTCAAAAACGACGAGAATCGCTCATTTTGTAAGCGGCGAAGGCAAAAACAGCAAAAAAGTCAGAAGCTGCAAAAAATGCAGTGAAATGATCGACCAGATTTAGTTACTTCGGAGGATGAATAAAATGGCAAAAGAAAAAGTTGAAAAAAAGGCTCCAGCGGCTCAAGTAGAAAAAAAGGCCGAGCCCAAAGCCCCTAAAGTAAAAGTTGTTTCGAGAATGAAAGTCGCTTATAAAGACAAAGTCATTCCCACGTTGATGAAACAATTCGGCTATAAAAACGTTATGCAGGTCCCAAAACTTGACAAGGTTACGATAAACCTCGGCATAGGCCAGGCCACCCAGAACCCGAAACTCGTTGATTCTGCGGTAGCGGAGCTTACATCGATAGTCGGCCAGAAAGTCGTTATCACCAAAGCCAAAAAATCGATATCCAACTTCAAATTGAGGTCGGGCATCGCGATAGGCGTTATGGCGACCCTGCGCGGCAACAGAATGTATATGTTCCTCGATAAATTGTTCAACATAGTACTCCCTCGTATCCGTGACTTTAAAGGCGTTTCGGACAAAGCCTTCGACGGCCGCGGCAACTATACGCTCGGCCTTAAAGAACAGACTCTGTTCCCCGAAATCAATATCGACAAAGTCGATAAAGTCATCGGTATGAATATATGCTTCACAACCACGGCAAATTCGGACAACGAAGCGTTCCATCTTTTGAAAACTCTCGGAATGCCTTTCCGTAATGCTTCTTCGAACAATTAATTAAAGGGAGGAAAAAATGGCAAAAACTTCTTTGATCATGAAATGGGAAAGACCCAAAAAATACAAAGTGCGCGAATACAACCGCTGCAAAGTGTGCGGACGCCCGCGCTCTTACATCAGAAAATTCGCTATGTGCCGTATCTGCTTCAGAATGTACGCTAACCGCGGCGAAGTTCCCGGCGTTACCAAATCATCGTGGTAAAATTTACGGTGTCGGCTATCACAGACAATTTTGTTAAGGAGGATACAAAACGAAATGAACATTACAGATCCTATTGCAAATATGCTCACTAAAATAAGAAACGCATGCCGCGCCGGCCATGAAGTGGTTGACGTTCCAGCATCGAACTTAAAGAAAGAACTCACGAAAATATTGAAAAACGAAGGTTATATTAAAGATTTTAAATATTTGAAATCTGATTCCAAAGGTACTTTGCGTATTTATTTAAAATACAAAAACCGTCAGACCGTTATCGCCGGTATCAGAAGGATATCGCGTCCCGGACTGCGCGTTTATGTAGCGAAAGACAACATACCTAAAGTCCTCGGCGGACTCGGTATAGCTATTCTTTCGACCTCGAAGGGTTTAATGACTGACAAGAACTCTCGCGAAGCCAATGTAGGCGGCGAAGTACTTTGCTACGTTTGGTAAGAAGGAGGAAACAGTAAATGTCGCGCATTGGAAGAAAAATTATAGAAGTACCTAAAGGTGTAGAAGTAAAGATAAACGGACATCACGTTTCGGTAAAAGGCCCTCTCGGAACACTCGAGAACGAATTTCACTCCGACGTGGACATCGTTATGGAAGGCAGCCACATAACGGTTAAAAGGCACACCGAAGATCCGTTCCACAGAAGCTTGCACGGCCTTACCCGCGCGCTTCTCAACAATATGATCGTCGGCGTAACCAAAGGTTTCGAAAAGAAACTCGACGTTATCGGCACCGGCTATAAAGTAGCTTTAAACGGCAACAAACTGACGCTTAACATATCTTACACGCATCCTGTTGAGTTTACTGCTCCCGCGGGCATCAAATTCGCCGTCGAAGCGATAGCGAAAGACAACAGAATAACGGTAAGCGGCATCGACCGCCAGCTGGTCGGCCAGGTGGCTTCGGATATCCGCGATGCGCAGAGACCCGAACCTTACAAAGGCAAAGGTATCAAATACATGACTGAAAAAATCATGCGCAAAGCCGGCAAACGCGGTAAATAGTCTTTAGGAGGGAAATGACGAAATGTTTAAAAAAATCAGCCGTAAAGAAATGAGAAAAAGCCGTCACTATCATATCCGCAAGGTTATGACGGGTTCGGCCGAAAGACCGAGATTGTCAGTGTTCAGAAGCACGAAGCACATATCGGTTCAGGTTATAGACGATATAAAAGGATGCACTTTAGTAGCCGCTTCCACTTATGAAAAAGCGATAAGCGCCGAACTGAAGAAAAACAAAAAAGCGCTCGACGGCGTAGAAGCCGCTAAATATGTCGGCAAAGTAATAGCCGAACGCGCAAAAGGCAAAAACATCACGGCCGTCGCTTTCGACCGCGGCGGAAACCTCTATGTTGGCCGTATCAAAGCGTTAGCTGACGAAGCTCGCAACGCCGGCTTAAAGTTTTAGTTTATAATTAATTAAATATTGTTTGATATATGAAAGGTGGAGGTAATACTGGCATGGAAAAAAGAGAACCCAGAAGAGAATTCAAGAAAAACGCTCCTGAAGCTGCCAGCGAGTTTCGTGAAAAGATAATAAAAATCAGACGCGTCGCAAAAGTCGTTAAAGGCGGACGCAGGTTCAGCTTCTCGGCGCTCGTCGCTATAGGCGACGGCAAAGGCCGCGTAGGCGTAGGTCTCGGCAAAGCCAACGAAGTTCCCGACGCTATGCACAAAAGCATTCAGGCCGCTAAAAAAGCGCTGATAACCATACCCATGAAGGGCACGACCATTCCTCACGAAATCGTGGGCGAATTCGGCGCGGGCAAAGTATTTTTAAAACCCGCATCCGACGGTACCGGTATAATCGCCGGCGGCGCGGTACGCGCTATCATCGAACTGAGCGGCATTAAAAACATACTCAGCAAATCGCTCGGCTCGTCCAACTCGGTAAACGTTGTAAAAGCTACGATCCAGGCCCTTAAAAACCTGAGAGAGCCAGCTCAGTACTTGAAACTTCGCCAGGGCGAAGAAGACGGCAAAGAATAATTGAGCGCCGATAATTAATAAGGAGCAATGCAAGATGAAAAAATTAAAAGTTACGCTTATTAAAGGAAGGGCCGGCAACAAAGAAAAATGCTTGAAATGCGTTGACGCTTTGGGCCTTAAAAAAACGAACTCTTTTAAGATTCATCCTGACAACCCGGCTATCCGCGGAATGATTTTTAAGGCTAACCACCTTTTAAAAGTCGAAGAAGTGAAATAACCGAATCGGTTGACGTTTAAAAGATTTTTTGATTTAATTTTCTTAACGATAGTTTGAGGAGGGTCAAACGTGTATACACTTGGAAATCTCGAAGTAAATAAAGGCGCGCGCAAAAAAGACTACAGAAGAGGGCGCGGACAGGCTTGCGGCAATGGTAAAACCAGCGGCAAAGGCGAAAAAGGTCAAAAAGCCCGTAATCATGTAAAGTTCGGATTTGAAGGCGGCCAGATGCCTCTTATCAGAAGGCTTCCAAAACGCGGTTTCAAAAACCACCCTTTCCGTGTTGTATATGACTGCGTTAATGTTTCAGAATTAGAACGCTTCGCTAACGGCACCAAGATAGATATTACATTGCTCGTCAATGAAAATATCCTTACCGGCCGCGCGAACGGCGGACTTAAAATATTAGGTAACGGCGAACTTAAAAAGAAACTGTCGGTTGTTGCCAATAAAGTCACTAAAAAAGCTGAAGAAAAAATTAAGGCAGCAGGTGGCACGGTAGAGGTGATATAGTTGATAGCTACATTAAGAGATTCGTTTAAAATAGGTGAACTGCGAAGCAGAATACTCTTCACGCTCGCTATGATAGCAGTTTACAGGCTTGGATCGCACATCCCGACTCCCGGTATCGATTCGGCTGCTCTGGCTCATTATTTCGGCCAGCAGGGCGGCGGTATCCTCGGGTTTTTAGATATGTTCTCCGGCGGCGCATTAAAGCGCTTCTCCATTTTCGCGCTCGGCATAGCGCCGTACATTAACGCTTCGATTATCATGCAGCTTTTAGTGTACGTCGTTCCTCAGCTCGAAAAGCTGGCCAAAGAAGGCACGGAGGGCAGACAGAAAATAAGCCAGTACACCAGATACGGCACTATATTCATAGGCGCCATCCAGGCGTTCGGCATGAGCTTCATGCTCGCTAACGCCGGCGGAGCCGGAGTATTGACCCCGTACATGAAAGAGCATTTCGCGCGCTTTGCAATTCTCACCATACTCACGCTTACCGCGGGAACGGCTTTTATTATGTGGCTCGGCGAAAAAATCACCGAAAAAGGCATAGGCAACGGTATATCGCTTTTAATTTTCGTCGGTATAGTGGCCTCGCTGCCTTCGGCAATAGTTCAGACATACAGGGTATTTTCGGGCGACGCCCTTTTCTATCCTAAAGTGCTGATAATATTGTTCTTCACGGTTGCGGTAACCGCGGCCGTTATATGGATCCAGGACGGAGTTCGCAAGATCCCCGTTCAATACGCTAAACGCGTCGTAGGCAGAAGGGTTTACGGCGGACAGAATACCTACATTCCGCTGCGTATCAATCAGGCCGGCGTTATCCCGATAATATTCGCTTCGTCGATATTATTGTTTCCCGGTTTGATCACCAACTTCTTCTCGCACTATTTCTCGATGGACTCGTTTATGGGAAGGGTAACCAATTTTATCAATACCGTTCTCGGTCCGTCGCACTGGGTATATTTAAGCTTGTACTGCCTGTTGATAATATTCTTCTCGTATTTTTACACCGCCATCACTTTCAACCCGAAAGACCTGGCGGATAACATGAAAAAATACGGCGGATTCATTCCTGGCGTGCGTTCCGGCAGACCTACGGCCGAATATATCGACCGTACGCTTATCCGCATCACGCTCGTCGGCTCTATATTTCTGGCGATTATAGCGGTCATTCCTAACATACTTATCAGCTGGGCTAACGTGCCGTTTTATTTCGGCGGAACCGCTCTTTTGATCGTCGTGGGCGTCGGCCTCGATACTATTAAACAGCTCGAGTCGCACCTTGTAACAAGAAATTACGACGGATTCCTCAAGAAGAAAAGCAGGCTGTTTAAATAAGCGAGGCAGGGAAAAATCACCATGAGGTTTATATTATTAGGCGCGCCTGGCGCCGGAAAAGGCACACAGGCAAAGCAGTTAATAGACAGATATAAAATAGTTCAGATATCAACAGGGGATATACTCCGCGAAAACGTAAAAGCCGGCACGCCGCTGGGAGTTAACGCCCGTTCCTTCATGGAAAAGGGCCTTCTCGTACCGGACGACGTGATAATATCGATGATCGAGGAACGGTTGTCGAAGCCCGACTGCAGTAACGGTTTTATACTGGACGGATTTCCGCGCACCGTATCGCAGGCCGACGCTCTCGGCTCGCTTCTTAAGAAGATGGGCCTTAAGCTTAACGCCTGCGTGTACGTGGAGGTGCCTGAAGAAGACCTTATCAAAAGGCTTTCCGGTCGCCGCGTATGCAATTCGTGCGGCGAGTCTTACCACGTCTTTTTCAATAAGCCTAAAAACGAAGGCGTCTGCGACAAATGCGGCGCCGGGCTTATCCACAGAAAAGACGATCACGAAGACACCGTAAGAAACCGCTTGAAAGTATATCATAACGAAACTCACCCGCTTCTCGATTATTATACGAAACAGAACATCGTTTTAAAAATCGACGGCACGGGCGATATTAACGATATTTTCAAGAGAATTACCGCCGGGCTGGAGGCGTAGTTTACCATTATGTCAAGATCGGAAGTCGTAACCAGGAAATCCGCGCAGGAAATTGAATACATGTTCGAATCGAACCAGATAGCGGCGAGAACGCTCGCTTTACTCCGCGAGAACATTAAACCTGGAGTTACGACCGAAAAACTCAATAAGATAGCGCATGAATATATTCTGTCGCAGAACGCTTATCCCCTTTTTTTAGGGTATATGAGTTACCCGAAGAGCATCTGCACTTCGGTGAACGAGGAAGTCGTGCACGGAATTCCTTCTAAAAAGCGCATCCTTGAAGAGGGCGATCTTGTCAGCATAGATGTCGGCGTCATTAAAAACAATTATTGCGGCGACTCGGCGATCACGGTCCCCGTGGGGGGCGTCAGCGAACTCGCGGCCAGGCTCATAAGGGTCACCGAAGAGTCTTTGTACGTGGGTATCAGCAAAGCCGTCTGCGGAGGTTATCTCGGCGACGTGTCAAACGCGATACAAACTTACGTCGAGTCGCACGGTTTTTCCGTGGTGCGCGACTATGTGGGCCACGGCATCGGCAGGAAACTGCACGAGCCGCCGGCGGTGCCGAACTTCGGCAGAAAAGGGATGGGCATCAAGCTCGAAGCGGGCATCTGCATAGCCATAGAACCTATGGTCAATGCGGGCCGCTACGACGTGAGGGTGCTCGATAACTCGTGGACGGTAGTAACGTGCGATAAAAGCCTTTCGGCCCATTTCGAACATACCGTAGCGATAACCGAAAACGGCACGCGCATATTGTCAAAGGCGCAATAATACGCCGGTATTTGAACGTTTTTAAGGAGGATTCGCTTAGATGGCAAAAGAAGAACTAATTGAAGTTTCCGGAGTGGTAATAGAACCGCTTCCCAACGCTATGTTCCGCGTTGAGCTGGAAAATGGCCATAAAGTATTGGCGCACATATCCGGCAAGATGCGTATGAATTTTATACGCATACTTCCCGGCGATAAAGTGACCCTTGAGTTATCGCCTTACGACCTGTCGAGAGGAAGAATAACTTACAGGTCCAAGGGCTAAATCGGGTTTCCGCGCACGCGGAAAAATGCGAAATCAAAAGTTATAAAAAAAGTTAATAAATGTATTGATTTTTTGAATTTTTTGATGTAAAATAATATCTCTTATGTGAGACGGGAGGACTACTAATGAAAGTTAGAGCATCGGTAAAAAAGATATGCAACAAATGCAAAATAATTAAAAGAAAAGGCACAATACGCGTTATTTGCCAGATAGTTAAACACAAACAGAGACAGGGTTAATTAAAATAATTTTTTGGAAGGAGGGAAACAATGGCTCGTATAGTCGGTGTAGATTTACCTAAGAACAAAAGAATGGAAATCGCGATGACCTATATTTACGGTATCGGCCGTTCAGTGGCTCAGAAGCTGCTCACGGACCTTCAGATCGACTGGAATAAAAAAGTCAAAGATTTGACGGAAGACGAAATTATTAAAATCCGTGATTATATAGAAAAACACCTCAGGGTGGAAGGCGATCTCCGCCGCGAAGTTATAGGCAATATCAAAAGATTGAGCGAAATTAACTGCTATCGCGGAATCCGCCACAGAAGAGGCCTGCCCGTTCGCGGACAGCGCACGCATACTAACGCCCGCACCAGAAGAAAAGGACCGAGAAAATCGATCGCTGGTAAAAAGACGGCTACGAAGAAATAGTCAGCCGCCTGAAACGGGCCGGTGTTTAAAACCGGCTTTGGCGGCCGGCTGTTTATAAAACAGTTTAAAATTTTTATGATAAATTAATGACTATCGCGAAAGGAGAGAATAATGGCTGAAATTAAAAAAGGCGGCGCCAGGGTATCCCATGGCGTAGTTCACATCAAATCGACCTTTAATAACACGATCGTAAGCGTTACCGACAGACAGGGAAACGTTATATCGTGGGCTTCAGCTGGTACATCAGGCTTTAAAGGCTCGAGAAAATCGACGCCTTACGCGGCTCAGCTCGCTACCGAGAACGCCGTAAAAAAAGCTATGGAACACGGCCTTAACGTCGTTGACGTAATCGTTAAAGGCGCCGGCTCAGGAAAAGAAATGGCGGTTCGCGCTATAAAAGTTGCGGGAGTGGAAATCGAAAAACTCAAAGACATCACCCCCGTTCCGCATAATGGCTGCAGACCCAGAAAAAGAAGAAGAGTTTAATCGAAATTAAAAGGAGGATAGATTAAATGGCGAAATATATAGGCCCCAAATGCCGTCTGTGCCGCACCGAAGGCAAGCAATTATTTTTGAAAGGCGAACGCTGCTTTCTGCGCGATAAATGCGCGGTATTGCGTCGTCAATCCGCTCCCGGCATGCACGGCGGAAAAAGAAGAAATAAAATGACGGGCTACGGCGAACAGCTCCGTGAAAAACAAAAAATCAAAAAAATGTACGGTGTTTTAGAGAAACAGTTCAGACTCTACGTAGAAAGAGCTACCAGCGCTAAAGGCGTATCGGGCACCGTTCTTTTACAATTATTAGAAAGAAGATTCGACAACGTTATCACACGCGCTTCTTTCGCTCCGTCGCGTTCTGCCGCAAGACAGCTTATCACGCACGGACATTATAAAATAAACGGCAAAAAGGTAGACGTGCCTTCTTACATTTTAAAACCGAACGACGTGGTTGAAGTTTCGGAAAAAGCGAAAAGCATTCTTCCTATAAAATCTTCGATCGAAAATGCGGCGAAAAGAAACCGCTCTGAATGGCTTGAAATCGAGCCAGACAAGTTTAAATTGCAGGTTAAGAGAATGCCTGAACGCGCTGACATTGATCCCGAAATCAATGAAAACCTTGTAATAGAATTCTACTCGAGATAATTTTTTGTTTCGACGGAATATTACGGGGGCGGGCGCAAAATGCATTTTTTTCGCTCATCCGGTTTTATTTTAAAGGAGGAGTTTGTGGAAATGATTCAGATCAAAAAACCCAGGATGATATACATGAAAGACACCAACATCGATTCTTCCAAATACGGAAGATTCGTTGTCGAGCCGCTTGAACGCGGATATGGTATTACCCTAGGCAATTCCTTACGCAGAGTGTTGCTCGGGGCATTTCCTGGCGCGGCTATTACCGCCGTTCGCATCGATGGCGTTTTACATGAATTTTCCACTATTCCTGGTGTTTTAGAAGATGTGACCGACATTATATTGAACCTGAAACAGGTAGTAGTGAAACTTGCCGACGAAGAAACCGTTACGGTTTCCATCGAAAAAAAAGGTCCCTGCGTAGTTAAAGCGGGCGACATACAGTGCGTCGGTTCGTTGCAAATTATTAATCCTGAGCATCATATCGCCACGTTGAACGAAGATGCTAACCTTAACATAGAGCTGATAATTGAAAAAGGCCGTGGGTATACTTTAGCGGAGAAAAACGTTAAGCAGGGACAGCCCCTTAACACATTAAATATTGACGCTATGTTTTCACCGATAGTAAAAGTTAATTATACGGTTGAAGATACCCGCGTGGGCCAGGACATCAATTATGACAGGCTTAATTTAGAGCTGTGGACAAACGGTTCCGTTAAGCCCGACGAAGCTACATGTCTCGCTTCCAAGTTATTAAGAGAACATCTTTCTCTTTTCGTCGATTATATCGACAATAAGCAGCAGGACAGCATAGTTATGGTTTCAGAAGAAAAAGAAAAGGTCAATAAATATGTTGACATACCGATAAAAGACGTTGAATTTTCAGTGCGTTCACGCAACTGCCTGAAAAGGACTTCCATCAAGACTATTGGCGAACTCGCCACCAAGTCGGCGTCGGAATTACTCGAGATCAAGAATTTCGGCCAGAAGTCGCTCAACGAAATCCGCGAAAAGCTCAGACAGTACGGTCTCGGCTTAAAAGACGACCCGCCGAACGTCCTTGACGGCGTTTCGGTTCCCATGATGAATGACGACGACGACGACAGCGATGTCGAAGAAAACGTTAAAGAGGAAGCGGAAAACTAGACCAGAAGACACGCCGCGGAATACGCGCGGCACCAATCATAATCAGGGCAGGTGATAATAATGAGACATCAATTAGCAAATAAAAAACTCGGCAGACGCGTGCCGCACAGAAGATCGTTATTCAGAAACCAGATAATATCCTTAATGACTCATAATAAAATAATAACGACCGAAGCTAAGGCGAAAGAAACACGCCGTATCGCTGAAAAGTTAATAACCATCGCAAGACAGGTATCGGAAGATAAAGCTAAAAATATGCACCTTAAAAATTGCGCGTTCACGATATTGAACGACAAAAAAATGGTTGAAAAACTTTTTAACGAAATCGCTCCGCAGTACAAAGAACGTAACGGCGGATACACCAGAATCTACAAACTCGGAAGACGCGCGGGCGACGCCGCTGAAATGGCTTTGCTCGAACTCGTTAAATAATCTAACATAAATATTATATTTTTGTTATATGCTATCAGGGGCAGGCTGTAAAAGCGTGCCCCTGATTGGTTTAATCAGAGAATAGTTAATAGAGAACAGATATGGACTTTTATATAATAAATTAAAGACGTCAATTCGTTCAGTGTTTTTAAAAATATCAAAAATCCTCAACTATTATCTATTCTCTGTTCACTTTACTCTAAAAAGATTACATTATGATAGAATTTAAAAACGTCAGTTTCAGATATTCTAACGAAGAAGGGGCGCCATACGCCCTTGCGGATATAAGCTTAAATATATCGCGCGGCGAGCTCGCCGTGGTGGTAGGCGCCAACGGTTCCGGAAAATCCACTATGGCCAGGCTTTTAAATTGCCTGCTTGTGCCGACGGCCGGCAAAGTTTTTATAGACGGAATGGACACTTCCGCCGATGAAAACATATGGAAAATACGCAAAAAGGTAGGCTTCGTCTTTCAAAATCCCGAAAATCAGATCGTTGGAACGGTAGTGGAAAACGACGTGGCTTTCGCGCCGGAAAACCTGGGGCTGCCAGAGTCCGAAATAGAAGAGCGTGTTTCGTACGCGCTCGAAGCCGTGGGCCTGATCGGGCGCAGGGAGTTTATGACGGCGCATCTTTCCGGCGGGCAGAAGCAGCGCCTGGCTATAGCGGGGGTGCTGGCCATGAAGCCGGACATTCTCGTGCTCGACGAGCCTACCGCGATGCTCGACGCCCGCGGCCGCGACTCTATAATCAGACTGATACTGAAAATAAAAAACGAGCTCAAAATAACCGTAGTGCTTATAACGCATTTTATGGAAAACGCCCTCATCGGCGACAAGCTGATATGCCTCGAAGACGGTTTTGCGCGTTACGCGGGGGCGCCTCATGCCTTTTTCATGAAAGGCGGCGAGTTTATATCTAAATTTAATCTTAAGCAGCCTTTCGCGTACGAGCTTTTAAATATCCTCGGCGAAAGAGGCATCCGCTTCGCCGAGCGGGATTATATTCGCGCTTCAGATCCCGCGCAACTCGGCGCGATAATAATGGGGGCGGTCAAAAATGCCCGCTAAAGAGGTTCTTATAAGCCTTAAAAACGTCGGGTTCACATATAACAGGGGGCTTCCGACCGAGTGCGCCGCGCTTTTCGACATCAGCCTCGACATCGTCCGCGGCGAGATCATAAGCCTTATAGGGCATACCGGGTCGGGCAAATCCACGCTGATACAGCTTTTGAATTCGCAGCGGATGCCGGATTGCGGCGAAATCAGATGGCACATGGACGGGGTTTGCGACGAAAAAGGCCTTCCCGTGAGGCGGCGCGTGTGCGCGGCCGTGGGATTGGTTTTCCAGTATCCGGAAGACCAGGTTTTCGAGGAGACCGTTTATGAAGACATTGCCTTCGGGCCCCGCCAAATGGGAAAAACGCCGGAAGAAACCGAAAAAATAGTTTTCAGGACGGCGGAGCTTATGGGCCTTGATAAACAAATACTTTATAAAACGCCTTTCGAACTTTCGGGCGGCACCCTGCGCAAAGTAGCCATAGCCGGAGTTCTTGCAATGGAACCGCGCGTGCTGGTTCTCGACGAGCCCATGGCCGGCCTCGACCCTAAATCGTGCGACGGTTTCGCCTCGCTTCTGCTGGGGCTCCGTGAATGCCTGGGGCTTTCCATAGTAATGGTATCGCATAACCTGGAATACTCCGCCGCGCTTTCGGATAAAATTTACTGCATGAGCGGCGGCCGGATAGTCCTGAGCGGCACGGCGCGCGAGGTGTTTTCCGACAGGGCGAAACTCGACGAACACGCCATAGGCGTTATACCCGCGGCGTCGGTGGCGGCGGAGCTTGCGGCGTCGGGCATGAAAATCGAAAAAACGCCGCTGACGGCCGAAGAACTGGCCGGGGAGATTTTAAATAATTATGGTAAATGATATCATTTTAGGCCAGTATATGCCCACCGGCTCGCTGGTGCACAGGGCGTCTCCGAAAATAAAGATAATTTCACTATTTCTGCTGACTTTTTCGATTTTTTTAATAAAGGACAGTTATCTTTATTTTTATTTTCTGGCGGCGAGCGTTTTTATACTCAAAATAGCGGGCCTTAAAACGTCATATCTGCTGAAGGGCCTTAAGCCGCTTATTTTCGTATTCGTGCTGACTTTTTTTCTTAACATCATGTTCAGCGAAGGGGATAAAATACTCTGGGAATGGGGCCTGGTCAAAATTACCGAGGAAGGCCTCATATACAGCTTCAAGTTTTTCATGAAAGTGACGCTTCTGGTGATTTACGCCACGCTTTTAACGCTCACCACTTCGCCGGTCGAACTTTCCGACGGCATGGAAGACTGCCTTAAACCGCTCAAGTACGTGAAATTTCCGGTGCACGAATTTTCGCTGATGATGACTATCGCGCTGCGTTTCATTCCGACGCTCGTTATGGAAATAGACAAGATAAAAAAGGCGCAGGAAGCCAGGGGGGCCAATTTCAGCGAGGGAAACCTCATGGGCCGCGTCAAAAATTTCATACCCATTCTGATACCGCTTTTCATAACTTCGTTCAAGCGCGCCGACGAGCTGGCGGTTGCCATGGAAAGCCGCTGCTATATGGGCGGAGAAGGAAGAAGCAGGTACAGGCGGAAAAAAGACGGTTTTTCGGATTACGTTATGCTGATTATGGTGCTTTCGGTTATTTTTCCGGCTCTGGTTAATTTTTTTAATTCTCTCAACAAATAAACTCTAAAAAGCAAAACTTTTAAAGTTTATGTTTGACATATGATATAATATATGATATAATTTTTTAAAATATTCAGCCGCGAGCTGAATGTTTTTCGGCGTTCAAACGCTTAATAGTGCGATAATCCTTTGTTTTGTAATTAAATTAAAATAAGCGAATTAATAAACAATAATAGAAGAGGTGTAGTTAAAAATGAATATTGTAATCAACGGTAAACACGTGGAATTAACAGAGGCATTGACCAGTTACGTACGCGAGAAATTTTCGAAACTGACAAATTATTTCGAACACATTATAGAAATCGACGTCACCCTTTCGGTCGAACAGACTAAAAACAAAGAAGACCGTCAGACCGTAGAAGTCACTATATGGGCTAACGGCGCTGTTTTAAGGGCATGCGAATCGTCGTTCGATATGTACGCCAGCGTCGACCTGGTCCTCGATAAACTCGAAAGACAGATCGTAAAATACAAAGAGAAATTAAAAGACGTTCCCCGCCGCACCGCTCATCAGAAGCGCGAACGCGAAGCCACGCATACAGTGCTTTCGCTTTCCGAAAAGTCTTCGGAAACAAGCGAACCTAAAATCATCCGCACTAAAAAATTCGCGCTGAAGCCTATGTTCGCCGACGAAGCGGCCATGCAGCTCGAACTTCTCGGCCAGGATTTCGTTGTATTCTCCAACGCTCAGACCAATGAAGTTAACGTAGTATATCGCAGAAACGACGGAAATATAGGTTTAATCGAGCCTCACTTTTAATAGCGGCTCTGACTTTCGGAAAAAGAACTGAAATTAAAACGCCGCGGTACCCGCCGAAAGCAATCAAAAATCGTTAAGAGCTTTTTATCCTGGCATTAAAGGTGGTATTTGTTTATGGACATGAGACTTACAAGCTTAATAAATGAAGATCTGATCGAACTTGATTTAAAGGCTACGAAAAAAGAAGACGTAATTTTAGAAATGGTGGGCCTGCTCGAAAAAGCGCGCAAGGTAACCGATAAAGAAATATACTTCAAAACCGTTATAGAACGAGAAAATCTCGGCTCCACCGGCATAGGTAAAGGCATAGCCATACCGCACGGAAAATCCGATGTCATAACCGAAGTGGCGGTCGCGTTCGGACGCTCGAACGCCGGAATAGATTTCGACTCTCTTGACGATCGCCCTGTCAATCTGGCGTTTTTGCTCGCGGCGCCCAAAAACGTCGGCGGCGTGTATTTAAAGGCCCTGGCTCAACTGTCCAGGCTTTTAAGGCAGCAGGAATTCCGCGAAAGCCTGATAAGCGCTAAAACGAAAACGGAAGTGCTCGAAATACTTTCTAAAGCGGACCAGGCTGAGCAATAAACTGAAGCGGTATTTGATTTTATTGCCTCACTCGATATCAAAGCGTAACGGGCGCTTGAGTGCGCCGGTTATTCAAATATGAATAAAATTTAAATAAAAAGCATCAGAGGCGACCGGTAACTGGTTTTCGCTGATGCTTTTTAATAATTAAAGGAAGATTTTTATGTTTGGCCCTATAGTAAAATTGATGAGATATTTATTCAACTACAGCGACCGCGAAGTGCGCCGCTGTAGAGCCGTGGCGGCGCGCATCAACGAGCTCGAACCGGCGTATCAAAAAATGAGCGACGACGAGCTTCGCGCGAGAACGCCTTATTTCAAACAACAGCTCGAACAGGGCGCCGAACTCGACGATATCCTGATCGACGCGTTCGCGACCGTGCGGGAAACTTCCCGCCGCGTTTTGAACATGAGGCATTTCGACGTCCAGCTTATAGGCGGAATGGTCCTGCACGAAGGAAAAATCGCCGAAATGAAGACGGGCGAAGGAAAAACGCTTGTGGCTACGCTTCCGCTCTATCTTAACGCCCTCACAGGAAAAGGCGCGCACCTGGTAACCGTCAACGACTACCTCGCCCGCCGCGACTCCGAATGGATGGGAAGGATATACAGGTTCCTGGGCCTTTCGGTAGGCCTGGTGCTGAATCAAATGGAGCCGCCGGAGCGCCGCGCTTCCTACGGGGCCGATATCACGTACGGAACCAATAACGAATTCGGTTTCGACTACCTGCGCGACAATATGGCCGTGAGCCTCGAAGAGCAGGTGCAGAGGGCCTTTAATTACGCCATCGTAGACGAAGTCGATTCCATACTCATAGACGAAGCCCGTACTCCGCTTATCATATCCGGCCCGGCGGAGAACGCCACGTCGAAATATTACGAAATATCCACGATCGCAAAGCAGCTCAGGCGCGAAATAGATTACCAGGTTGACGAAAAAGCCCGCACCGTGGCGATCACCGAAGAAGGGGTCGCGCGCGTTGAAAAACTTTGCAACATATCCAACTGGTACGAATCTTCCAATATCAAAAACGTGCATCTTCTCAACCAGTCGTTAAAAGCGCATAATTTGTTCAAGCTCGACCGCGATTACGTGGTCAAAGAAGGCGAAGTAATAATAGTGGACGAATTCACAGGGCGCCTCATGATAGGCCGCCGCTATTCCGAAGGCCTGCATCAGGCCATAGAGGCCAAAGAAGGCGTTAAAATACTCCGCGAAAACCAGACGCTTGCCACGATCACGCTCCAGAATTACTTCAGGATGTATAAAAAACTCGCCGGCATGACCGGCACCGCCGAAACCGAAGCGCGCGAATTCGGCGAAATATACAAGCTGCCGACGGTCGTAATCCCTACTAACAGCGATCTTATCAGGCAGGACGCCGCCGACGTCATATATAAAAACGAAAAATCCAAGTATAAAGCGGTGGTGGACGAAATAGAAAGCGTGCACAAGGAACGCAAGCAGCCGATGCTCGTGGGCACGATATCCATCGAAAAGTCGGAGCTATTGGGCGATATGTTAAAAAAACGCGGCATACAATGCAATATATTGAACGCCAAGTATCACGAAAAGGAAGCCGAAATAGTATCCCAGGCCGGGCGCAAAGGCGCCATAACCATAGCCACCAACATGGCTGGCCGCGGAACCGACATAGTCCTGGGCGGCAACCCTGAAATGCTTTTAAAAATGGAAGCCAATAATATAGAAGACGAAAACGAAAAAAAGAAAATGCTCGAAAAATACAAGCAGGCCTGCGCCGCCGAAAAAGAAGAAGTTTTAAAATCGGGCGGCCTTTATATCATAGGCACCGAGCGCCATGAAAGCCGCCGAATAGACAATCAGCTGCGCGGCCGTTCGGGCCGTCAGGGCGATCCCGGCCTTACCCGTTTTTTCCTTTCGCTGGAGGACGATCTTTTAAGGCTTTTCGGTTCCGACCGCATATCCGGCCTTATGGAAACCTTCGGAATGGAAGAAGACGTGCCCATAGAATCCCGCCTGGTTTCCGGCGCGATAGAAAGCGCGCAGAAGCGCGTGGAAGCCAGAAACTTCGATATAAGAAAACACGTTTTAAAATATGACGACGTTATGAACAGCCAGCGCGAGGCCATCTACAAGCAGCGTCAGCAGATACTCGAAACGACCGACGTTACCGAAATAATGATGGAAATGTTCGAAGAGGTTATCGAAAATATGATAACCGCGCATATAAACTTCGAGCATTACGAGGAAGAGCGCGAATACGCCAAGCTCTGCGAGCAGTTTTACGCCTTTTTCGAAGTTAAAATAGACGTAGCGTCCATCAGCGAACTCGATCAGCAAGAGCTTTTCGAAAAACTTCTCGACGAGGCTAAAAACGCTTATGACGCCAAACGCTCCGCCATAGGCGCCGAAGTCTTTTTAAACCTGCAGAAATACATAATGCTTAAAATGATAGACGACTCCTGGAAAGAGCATCTTACCGCCATGGACGATCTCGAAGAAGGCATCGGGCTTCGCGCCTACGGCCAGAAAGACCCGCTCGTAGAATATAAGATCGAAGGCACGCAGATGTTCGAGGAAATGATTAACGGCATCAAAGAAAGCGTTATCGGAATGCTGTTCAAGCTGAGGCCGGTAGAAAAAGAGGAAGCCGAAGAGCTGAAGCCTAAAAAGCAGGTAATTTATACTAACCGCGACGACAGCATCGCTCAGAAAACCATAAAGCGCGATTCGGCCAAAGTGGGCCGCAACGACGCGTGCCCGTGCGGTTCGGGCCAGAAGTATAAAAAGTGCTGCGGAAAAGATAAATAATTTTAACCGCGCGGCTCTTTTCGCTTTAATTACTTTGAGAGGTGAACGTTTTGAAAAAATATTCAAAAATAATAATATTAGCCGCGGCCGCCGCTTTTTTAACGGCGGTTCCGCGCGGCGCGGCCTTCGCGGTGAACGAAGGATTCAATCCGCGCGTCATGCACGAGGCAAATAAGATAATAACCGATTACGAGGCGCAGATTTTAAAAAACGGCCCTTCGGTCGAGGCTTACGAATGGATAATAAAAGGGCTGAAAATCAGAAAAGAAGCATATTTCGCTTCCGGCGGCGCTTCGGAAATAGACGAAAAAATTACTGAAAAATATAAAAAAATAATAGAAATCGACCCTTCGCATTACGAATCGCTGTGCGAGCTCATAGCGGCCGAAATCAATAAGGGAGCCGTGGAAGGCCAGATCGAAAAACTCGACGGGCTTGTCAAGAACAATCCGTCGCGCTACGAAGCCCGCCTTCTTCGCGGCCGCGCGCTTTTTTATTCGGCCGATTTCGACGGCGCCATAATGGACATAACTAAAGCGGTTTCGATGATTCCCGGAAAAAATAACGCCGACGCCGGATATTATAAAAAACTGCTGGAAACCTCCAACAAACACTCTGCCGTAATCAAAAAAAACGCCCCTAAAGGCCTGAAAGAAATAATCGAATCTTCTTCCGCGGCTGAAGCCGTTCAGCTTTTCGAACTGGCCGGAGTTTTTCTCGATCCCGAAATGGTAAAATGCCCGGCCAACGTCAAAACGGGTATGGATTTTTTGAAAAAAGCCATAGAAAAGGATCCTAATTACGTCGAGCCTTATATAAAATTAGGCGAAGCGTTAGGCGAAATAAACTGCGAATACAAAGAAGCCATGAAAGTCCTTTCTAAAGTCGATAACATAGCGAAAGAAAAATCAGTCCTTAAAAGGGCGCGCCTTTTGAGGCAGAAATACTATAAATTAAGTATGAGCAAAGGCAAGTCTAAAAAGAAATAGGCCGCGCTCCGGCTTTTAATCGTCCGGCGTAAGGCCCGGGTGTTTCATGAAAGAAAAACATATTAGAAATAACGAATATACCTTCGGGGCGGCGGCTTTAGCTTTACTGGCTTCGGTCGCGCTTTCGGTTTCGTTTTTTTATTTCCAGCCCGGGGCGTCATGGTTTTGCGGCAGGGCCTGCGCCGAAGTTTCGCTCGTTGACGAGCAGGATTCTTTTTACTGGTATCAGGAGGCCAAATACCTGGCCGCCAAGCGTAAGGATTACGAAAAAGCCCTTCAATATTGCGAAAAATCGCTAAAGCTGAATCCCGACAATATGCACGCGCGCGAATTGAAAGAATGGCTTACTTACAGGCTGGGTCAGCTCGCCGAGATCAAAAAGCAGAAGGAATTGCGCGCAAGACAGCAGGCCGGCGGCGCGGAACCCGAAGGCACTAAAGAAACCGCGGTCTCAGCCGGAGACGAAACGCGTCCGGCCGCGGAATCCACCGCGGAGGCGCTCCTGGATAACCTCAACTATTACCAGGGCCTTACTAAACTCACCGAAGGCAAATTCGACGAAGCCAACGACTTTTTTAAAAATGATATCATCGATAATCCCGGCCGTCTGGAATCGTGGTTTTATATTTTTAAATATGAAAAAGACAACGGAAATGAAAGCGGCGCGTTGTTTTATTTGAAAAAACTGAAGGAAAAAATAAACGAAGCGGACGCCGCCGACGCCGAGCTTCTGTCCACCATAAAAAGGCAGTGCGCCCTTTACCAGGATGAAGCCATATTGCAAAAAGGGCTTTACAAGCACAACCTGGATATGGACATAAAAAACGAAATCAAAGGCAATTACGACTGGAAAGCCGTTTCGACGATATCGGCCACCAGCGATATCCTGCTCGAAGGCAAAATTTTAGCTTCGCTCGATATACCAAAATTAAAACAGTCCGGCTCCATCCCTAAAAATTTCGCGACCCCGCCGTCCAACTTTTCGATAGACTTGAACGGCCGCGTGGTGGCTTCAAAGCAAAGTTTCAGAAAAAAGCCGAAAATAGAGATTCCTGTTTTAACGCAGAAAGCGGCGGAAAAAATCCGCGACGATATAGAAAATCTTATCGCTCAGGGCGATTATTACGCTTACATAGGAATTTACGACAGGGCGCTGGCCTTTTATAACGAAGCGTTAGCCAGGGCGCCGGAATCGCCCGTAGCCAACAATAACAAGGGCGTCATGCTCAAGGCGGCAGGCCATTTTGACGAAGCCGTCAAATGCTTTAAAAACGCCATATCCTTCGATAAATCCTACGTAGAGGCATATAATAACCTGGCCACCGTTTATTCCGAGCGCGGCAACGAAGCCGAGGCCCTTAAATTGTTCCTAGCGGCTTCGAAGCTCAATCCTCTCGAAGCCGGCGTGCATTATAACATAGGCGTTTTATACCATAAAAACGGCGATTTCGAAAAGGCACGCGAATATATCAGCCGTGCGATCGAACTGAACGCTGCCGATCCGTCTTATTATTACCAGCTCGGGCTTATCGATATCAAAAAGAACAACAGAAAATCGGCTTATCTGAATTTCCAGAAAGTTTCGCGCATGGTGCCGCGCGATTCCGAAGTGTATTCTAAAGTCCGCGAACTTATGCGCACTCTTACCAGCGATTGACCTTTCCCGTCCGGCGTCCGCCGGCTAAAAAAGCCATATAAAATTTCGAACGGCTTATTAAATTTTGATTCTTTTTAATTTCTTTTTTTTGCCGATAGGTTTCATTATGAAAAAAATAATTTCATTTAATTTTAAATTAGCACTGTTTATTTTTATATCGCTTTTTTTATTCGCGTTTCAATATTTTGCAGGCGCCTTCATGGTTACGGCTACGCCTCTGGAGGATGAAATCCTCGAAGAAGCATCCGAAAGCGACGGCGAAAGCGTTTCGGGAAACGTCGATTCCTCTTCATCCGACGTTTCGGACGAAGATAAGGAATATGAAATATACGTCAATATTCCTTCTTTTACTTTAAAACTCATATCCGGCGGCGTATGCGAAAAAAAATATAAAATAAGGGTAGGCAAGCTGCAGACTAAAACCATAACCGGCATAGGCTCGGTGACTAAAAAGTTCACCACGTCTTATTTCAGGTATTCGTCGGGGCCTCAGAAAGGCGAAATAATAAGGTACTCTAATATAAGAAGCAGCTATAACGGTAAAATAGTGAAGCGCATTAAAATTCCTTACGACAAGATAAAAGGTCTGGAGCTCGAAATAAACGGCGTTATAACCGGCCAGATAATCCACGCCACCACGAACCCGGAAACGCTGGGGCACGCCTGTTCTTCAGGCTGCGTCGGCATGTCCATAGAAGACATGCTCGATCTGTACGCCCGAGTAAAGCCCGGAACCAAGGTGCTTATAGAGTATAATCCTGTCGAATACCATGACGGAACGTTTTATTTTTATAACGATATTTACAAGTTAAATCCCGATTATGCCGAAATTATCCAGGAAATATTCAATTCTTACGGCATTTCTTATACCGACGAGTTTATAAAGCAGATAATAAAAAAAGGCAAAAAAGACAGAAAAGTCGATATGTCGGAAATTTACGGCCAGATGAAAGAAAAACTGGCGTTCGAAGATATTTCCATTTTTTAAAAAGCCGAAAATAATAGAGCTTTTCGGCATAATGAGTTTGACTTTATTTCCTATGTTTGATATAATCTAATATGCATAGGAGATAAAAATGAAAACCGTTTTCGAGCTCGAGCCCCGAAATTTTAATATTCGCTTATCGCGAGCCTTTTCTATTATAGAAATGGTTATCACTATAGCCATTATAGGCATTTTAACTCTTTTTACGCTTATGTATTACATAGGCACAATCGAAGATACAAAGATCGCTAAAACTAAAATACAGCTCGATCAAATTAAAGATGCGTGCCGCCGTTATTATGCCGATACCGGCTTCTATCCCACTAAAATTACCACGCTCTACCCGAAATACCTTACGAAAATCCCTAAAACGCCATGGGACACTGAATTCGAAATCAACTTCGGAGAAGTCACCGAAGTCACCTGCCTTATTCCGCAAAGCGGCAGCCGCAAGAGAAAAATGTCGATGACCATAGACACTATAGGCTTTGTCCCCGATAATTATTACGATATCGGCCAGGAAGCGAAAGCCGCTTTTTCTTTCACTAAAACCGCTATCGCCGCAGCTTCAACGGGCGAAACCCAGGCTTTCAACATAGAATTTCTCATAGAATTCAAATCCTTTGTTACGGCAAAAACTCTCGAACATGGCGCCGATTTCAGATTTCAGGTTTCGGGCGCCGAAATAGGCGGTTTGATATCTTGCGAGCCGGGCGCGGCCGCTTTAAGAGATCTCAGCGGCTCCGAAATTCAATGGTCCGATCTCGGCGTCACGGAAAAGACCGGCTTCGAGTACAGCTCTCAGAAAGCCAGCGAAAAAATAAAGCTAAAGCTTATAAACTGCAGGCGGACTTCGGGATATATTTTTCAGCTTTACAGGCCGGTCGATGAAGGGATTCCCATGTATTACGGCCAGCGCAAGGTGCTTCTTATAGGGCCTAATTCAGCGCCGCCGGTCACGCTTACAAGGTCCATGGGCGAAAATACCAAAAGAAAATAAGCCGATATTATGCCTAACTTTTATTCATATAACGATCAGACTAACAATAATAATCTTCCTCAGCTCAAGTCCAGCGCGGCCGATATAAGAACGCTATCGCATCAACTGATAGTCTTCGAGCTTCTTAAAATTTTTTCCATTCCCATGGATATATTCACGCTTAACCGCACTATTTTAAACGAGGCGGTGTCGCTCGCCGGCGGCTCTTTTGCATCTATTATCCACCTGGACGAAAATGCCGGCGGCGTAAAGTATATCCAGAAAAGCAACGGCGCCTTCGAAAAGAAACGCTCCGTTCCGCGCTTTTACTTAACTCAGAAAACACCCGTTTTCGCCGAAATAAACGACGCTATTTTAAAGGACGAGCGCTTTGGCGGATATAACTATATGCTTATAGCGCCTTTTATATTTTCACAGCGCACCGTTTGCGTCCTGGAAATTTTTTACAAGGACGTTATAGACGAGAAGAAAGCGGCCGATATTCTCCGCCTGATATCGCTTTTTGAAAAATGCGCCGTGCTGGCCATAATTAACAGCCTTATCAAAACGCATAATTATGAAATAGCCAGGCGCAGCTACAGCGATAAATCGCAGATAGACAGGTTTTCGAGGTCCAGCGTCGCGCTCAGCAGGCTCACTTTCGCATCATATGTAAACATAATATCTGAACTGCTGTTTATTTCATGTCCGTGTGAGTTCTGCTCCATTTTATGGTTCGACAAAAAAAATACCGGCTATCGTATTGTAGCCGAAAAAACGGTTTTTGAAAGGGGCGGCGAAAAAATTTTATCCCATTACCGCGACAAGTCCGTCAGGCTTATCGAGCAGGCCATAGGGACTATGGGCGTTATTTCGCTTTCCGAGCCCGAAGGCGGCGCTTTCGTTGATTGCCTCGCGGCGCCGGTTATGAATTTCAAGCAGAGCACCGGCGGCCTGGCGCTTATGAATAAAATATCCGGAGCCGAAGGCGGAACGGGCGGATTTACTTATAACGACCAGCTTATAACGTTAATTCTCACAAATTACCTGGGCGATTTTTATAACGGCTTTTTAAATACTTCGAACCTCGAAAACAAGATCAGAAGCCTTTCCATAATATACAGCGTGGCCGGCGCC
>MWBZ01000042.1 GCA_002069765.1 bacterium ADurb.Bin243 | reverse complement strand
ATACAGTTTTGTTTAGGGTTTTTCATGGAGTAATGGATGGGAAAGGTGCAATTTTGTGGATTGAAAATATATTTAGAAAATTGCGGAATGAAGAGCTGTTAATTCCAAATTCAATAGAAAATGATTTGGACTTTGTAAAAAAATATTGGAGTGAAGATTTTAAGATTAAATTGAAATTTGACTGCCAATTGAAAAAAGAAGAAAAAAGAGATTCCAAAAGAGAAATTTATTTTAAAAGATTGACTTTGCCTAATAATTATATAGGAATAATTCCAAAGTTAATAGTTGTCTTAAATAAATATTTTGAAACGCTCGATACCGACACTAAAAAAATAGGCCAGTACGGCATTTCAACGGAAATGACGGGCGCGGAAAAAGGCGTCGAAAATCTGCATTATAAAACATGGCAGATAGACGATCCTACGGGGACCGAAAGTCTTATGTATGAAAACAAGGCCGACAAACTTTTCGTTTATCCGGATTATATGTTCAGAAACCCGGAGCAGGGAAAAGTTTATAAAGTGAGCTTTTACGTCGAAGACTTCTCGCCGTTCTTCAACTCGAAGGGCAGCGCCGTTAATCCTCAGCCTGACAAAAGGAGCGGAAATATCCGCCAGATAATACTCGAATTCGACGTGAAGGGCCGCGCGGTGCAGTCGCACAGCATGGGCGGGACCACCACTACAACCAATACCGTTTTAGATAAAACGGGCGGCGAAAACAAATAAAACCGGTGGTGAGGATGAATTACGCTTATAACGGGCGGATAATAGAAGTCGACCTTTCGATGCAGTCTTACAGGGAGATACTTATCGATCCCGCGATCGTAAGGACTCGTCTGCTGGGTTCGGGCTACGCCGCGAATTATTTTTTAAAATACCTCGATATCTCAGCCGATCCGCTTTCACCGAAGGCGCCTCTTTTCATACTTGCCGGGCTTGTAACCGGCACTCCTTTTCTGACGGCGTGCAAGATGTCGGTGTGCGGCCGTTCGCCGCTTACCGGAATATGGAACGAATCCACCGTGGGCGGTCATTTTGCGCACATGCTCAAATGCAGCGGCTATGACGGATTGATATTGACGGGCAGGTCTAAGACGCCCATCTACCTTTTAATCGAAGACGGCAGGGTGGATTTCAAAGACGCGTCTCATCTGTGGGGGCGCGATACGTTTTATACGGACGAGCTCATACGGTCCGAGACGAATAATATGGCGAAGGTCATGTGCATAGGCCCGGCGGGCGAGAAAATGGTTAAAATGGCTTCTATCGTTTGCGAGGGCCGCAGCGCGCGCACGGCCGGCCGCGGCGGCATGGGCGCGGTTTTCGGTTCGAAAAACTTGAAGGCGATAGCGGTTTTCGGCCGGAAAAAAATGAGCGTCGCCAATTACGACGGGCTTATCGAGGAGCTGAAAAAAACCACTCTTTCGGTCAAGGAAAAAACCAGCCGGTTTCACGAATACGGGACCGCGGGCGGGCTCAAAAATTCGGAGCTGCACGGCAATCTACCCGTAAAAAACTGGGCCGAAGGCAGTTTCAGCGAATCGGCCGAAGACGTGTCGGGCGCGAAGCTCGTCGAACTTACTTTTGAAAAGCACTACTATTGTTACTCATGTCCTATCGGGTGCGCTAAAATCATGAATGTGATCCATCCGGCTTACGGCCGCCTGAACTCCCACATGCCCGAATACGAGGGCGCAGCGGGCTTTTCTTCGCTGATAATGAACCGAGACCCGTATCTCGTATGCGCCGCATGCGAATTTTGCGACAGGACGGGAATCGATACGATATCGGCTTCATCGGCGATAGCCTTCGCCATGGAGTGTTTTGAGCACGGCCTTATTTCGGCCGCGGACGCGGGGGGCATCGAATTAAAATGGGGGAGTCCGGAGGCCGTGATGGGGCTTTTAGAGCAGATAGCGGCCGGGGACAAGCTAGGCGCGTTACTTTCCAAAGGAACGAGGTCGGCGGCGGCCGAAATAGGCGGAATCGCTCCGGAGTTCGCCGTCCACGTCAAAGGGCTGGAGGTGCCGATGCACGATCCACGGGCCTTTTACGCCATGGCGGCCAATTATATGACGGCCAACCGCGGCGCCTGCCATCTGGAATCGCTCGCATACACTCTGGGATACGGGCGCACTTACGAGGGGCTCGGTCTTCCGGAGCAGTTCGTGAACGATTCCGGTTCCGCGGCGCTTATAGGGGTAATAACGCAGAATTTTTTCGGGCTGTTCAATCCTCTGGGAATATGCAAATTCGTGGCTCGCGCCGGCTTTTCGGTAAACGAAATATCGCGCTGGCTCGAATTGACGTCAGGGCTTTGTTTGACGCCGGCAGAACTTTTAAAGACTGGCGAACGAATATATAACGAAAAACGAATATTAAACGTCGGGCTGGGGGTATCGAGGAAAGACGATATGCTTCCGCCGCGGCTAATTTCAAAAAGGCGCGGCTCCGGGCGCGCGGCCGAAAATCTTCCTGACGCCGGCTCCATATTGAGCGATTATTACAAACTTCGCGGCTGGAACGAGTTCGGCATACCTGCCGCGAAAAAATGCGAAGAGCTGGGCATCGATTTCAAGCCATGACGGGTGTTTAAAAACGCCGGGTTCCGGCGTTTGAATCAATATAAAAAGCCTTTCGCCAAAATATGGCGAAAGGCTTTTTTTGCAAAAACTTTGCGGCTTGCCCGTTTATTTTTTTTCGGACTGTAAAGTTTTATAAAAGCAATAACCGGTAAGCGATATTACCATCGTCCAGCAAGCCGTTAAAAAAATCCACCCTGATATAAGCATTACGCATGCACCTGCCCTTTTTTATCCCACGCTTTTTTTATCAAGAAACAGAAGAAAACGGTTATAGCGGCCATCAGCGTGCGCGCTCCCCAGAGCACCGGCCTGTTTTCGGCGGCGGCGCCCGACATGGTAAGTATGCTATAGCCGTCCTGATAGCCCCATACAATAATAAGGGCTAGAATGAAAACGGGGGTTACGTATTTCATTATGTAATAAAAAACATGAGGTATTTTTATCGCGTGGCCGTGATGCATTTCTTCCCATGCGTTATCCATTCCGAAAATCCAGCAGAAGTAAGCGATTTCGATAAAACCGAAAAGCGCCAGGCCGAAAGTTCCGGCCCAGAAATCCATTTCGTCGAGAAAGCCGCGGTCGAAATACAAAATTACCGGAACGGCCGCGATAAACGTTATGGACACGACGAGCGAGACTGCCTTGTTATGGGTGTATTCGAGCTCGTCTTTTAAAAACACTATGGCGGGATAAGCCAGCGCGACGGAAGAGGTTATACCTGCAAAGAAAAGCAATCCGAACCACATGGCTCCTAAAATATTGCCCAGCGGGATTTGTTGAAATATTATAGGCATCGAGCTAAAGCCCAGATTGAACGCGCCGCTTTTGGCTATTTCGGCGGTTTCCGCCGCGCCGAAGAACATTACGGAGGCGGGTATCGCGATCGTGCCGCCGAGGATTACTTCGCAGAATTCATTGGTGGCCGCCGTAGTGAGCCCTGTCAGGACGATGTCTTCGGAATCTTTGACGAAGCTCGCATAGGTTTGTATGGCGCCAGTGCATATGCTCAGCGTGAAAAATATCTGGCCCGCGGCCGCGAGCCATACGTTTGCGCTGCAGAGCATGCTTAGGTTCGGGTTCCATATAAATCCGAGCCCTTCGAGGGCGCCGGCCTTAACGGGGGTAAGCGTTAGAACCCTTACGGCGAGTATTATAGCGAAAATAACGAGCGTCGGCATGGCGATTTTGGCTAGCGCCTCGATTCCGCTTTCTACGCCCTTATATAGGACCATAGCGTTCAGAGAGAAAGTTATTAAAAAGAAGATAAGAGCGACTTTATAGCCGTTGAAATAAGTGCTGTTCCAGCTGACGCCGGCTTTTACCGAATCCGAAGGCACCGGCGATTTGAATTTGATTATTATATCGTCGGGTTTTGAGGCGAGGGTGTCGCCGGGCCCCGGATATATAGAAGAAATTTCAGCCGCTACAGTGCTTTTTGAAGGAAGCCTGGTGTCGGCCCCGGCCGAATTATAAACGGCGAATTCGCTGGAACCTTTGACCGCGGCTCCCGATGCATTTTTAAACTCGTAGTCGATGGAGTATATTCCTTCGCCGTAATATTTATCGAAAGTTATTTTAACTTCGGCGGTAGGCGATGAAAGCTGGTCCGCCGGAACGGGTATGTTAAATTTGCTTTCTTTTTTCGACTTTCCGGTATAGCTTTCTAAAAAAGTTTCCATAGCCTGGCGTTCTTTTATGCCGCTGTATTTTCCGCTGATGGAAAAATAGCCGTAGGCGAGCGTCCAGGATTCGATGTAATTGTAATAAGTGACTATCAGAAGAGGGAGGACTATGCCCAGTACGCCGATATATTTTGAAACCGGATTTTTCCAGATGCGGTTGAATACCGCCGGCAGGGTTCCGTGGCCGTGCCGGCCGCCAAAACGGCCGATGGCCCATTCTAACCACATCAGGGGAATGCCGAGGAAGATGAAAGCGATAAAATAAGGTATCATAAAGGCGCCGCCGCCGTTAGCGGCCGCTTTGCAGGGGAACCTGAGAAAGTTGCCCAGGCCGACGGCGTTGCCCGCCATGGCCAGTATCAGGCCGAGTTTCGAGCCCCACGCCTCGCGCGGCGCCGCTGAAGTTTCCGGCCCGAATGAATCGTTATCTTCGGCAGCCTGGCTGTTTAAATCGTTTTTATTTTCTTCGGTCATTTTGAAAGAACCTCCGTTTATTAATGTTTAATGTTGAAATGCAGCTTCTATAAAGCCATTGGGTATGCGGCGTGCGCGGGTCGCCGCGGTTTGAAATAAAACGAGTGTATTATACATAATTTTATTTTCGAAATCAAGAAATTTAAAGAAAAAATAAAACGCCCGGATTTATTACAAAACGGGCGCGGTAATGTATTCGGTTTTTGTGATATACTTTTATTTTTTCAGGATCCGACGGCTTCAATGGACGTTTTAATAGATTGCTTGAATTCGGCTTTTTTATTTTCGTCGTCTTTCGCCTTTATTCTTACGAAGAAATTTATTACTGAACCTATTTTACGTGGCGGATTGTATATTTGAGACAAAATATCTTCGTGGCTGATATGTATGAAATCGACGTCCGATAGCACGAGTTTGCCCGGCGGGTTTATGATTGTTTCGTCGTCGTCCGCGCCCAGGGCGCCGCTTTCAAGTTTTCTTACGTAGTATAGCTTACCTTTTTCAAGGTTAAGTTTTATGCCTATTTGATGCCCGGCCGTCTGGACTCCCGTTGAAGTTTTCTTGCTCAGCTTATTAATGGAAAAGCTAAGCAGGGTTTGAACGGAGTCCTGCGATTTTGCCACTTTCAGGCTGACCGGAGTGTTAACGTTGGAAAAAGGGTTTACGAAGTTTTCGGACGCGGGGCATGAGTAATTTATATATCTTTTAGTCGTCGTAAGTTCGTTGTCGGGGTCGGCGGTCGTGTAATCGACCGAGATGGCGTCGGACGCCTTGTGAAGGTCTTCACGGAGCATTTTAAAAAAAAGCTGAGATTCTTTGAGTCGCTCCGAATGCCACATGGAAGAGCCGACGTTTTTCGTGCCCTGAGATATCATCTGCGACACGAGCGTGAAGGCCAGGCCGATAACCGCCACGCTCACGAGTATTTCCATTAAAGACATGGCTTTTTTAGTATTATAAAATATGAATATTCCCTTTGAAAAACCGGTTTTGTTTGTCATAGCGCGCTCCGTTCATTTAATCGAGAATGGGTTCGTTAAGGTTGAGTATTTTATCAGCCGAAAGTTTATAATCCTGAAAAGTTCCAAGATAAAGCCTTTTATTTTTTTCGATCTCGAGCATGGTGAAATTGCGGTTTGTAACGGTTATGCCGCGGGCGATTTCGAGCATCCTGACCGCTTCTTTAGGCATTTTCATATAATCGTACAGCAGCGCCAGATAATAAGCGGCGCGCTGGTTGTTGGGCGTCATTTTAATCACCGTTTCAAATGAAAGACGGGCCTGATCGTAGGTTTTTTTCCGGTAGTAGCACAACCCGAGCGTATGATATGCCGAAACGTTGGATTTATCGAGTGAAATGGCTTTTGTGAGATTGGTTATAGCCCGTTCGAAGTTTGATTTGTTGTAATGGATCATGCCTTTTTCATAATAATACTTCGAATCGTACATTCTGAAAGTGAAAAAACGCGTAATAACGCCTTCGAAAGCGTAATCTATGATTTCGTAAGAGCGGTAGGCTATTACGCTTAAAATCGTCAGCTGAATCAAAACCGTCATTATCAGAAGCTTATAAAGCCTGAACAGCAGCTCGTAATAGTATCCTCTTATCTGCGGCTTGAACTCCGCCGCGAGATCTTCCTTTACTCTGAGCGTTTTAAACGTGTGATAGCTCTGGACATAATCCTGCCTTTCATAAAAAATTTTTGCCAGCAGGAACATGGTTTCGTCTGAAATGCCTGTAAAATTCAGGCTTGATTTCAGCACCGATTCCGCCTCGTCGTGCCTGTTGTGGGCAAGATAGTATCTGGAAATAGAAATCATGTGTTTTGAAAAGTTTTTGTCTTCGAGCGCGTAACGCCTGAGCTTATAATCGCCGTCTTCTGACTCCAGCGTTTTTAAAATTATTTCGCATGTCGCGTCCATCGGGTTAGCCATGGTTTTTTTGTTGAAATTATTCGATAAATCTATTATTTGAATGAATTTTTTGACGGATTTGATTTTTTCATCGAAGTAAGGATTGTTAGGATCTTTTTTTTTGCATTCGAGAAGAAGCTGAAGCGCGGCGGAAAAATTTTTCTGGCTTATCATATTAATAGCCTGCATGGAAACGGTTTTTAATCTTTCGCTGTCCCATTTTTCTATGGTTTTAATGTCCAGGGAGGGATTGTGATATACTTCGCGCTTGCGTTCCAGCAGTTTCAGCTGCTCTTCGCATAGCTGGATTTTATCGAGCGCCTGAAGGTTTTCCGGAGCGATAGCTGAAACTTTCGTAAATATTTTTTTACAGTCTTCGTATTTTTTTTCCAGAAAGAGCTGATTGCCTTTGTCGGTGAGGTCTTTAATGTATTCCTTGCGTTTTTTTTCAAATAATTCCCTGACTTTTAAAAAATTGGGATTCGATTCCACGGCGCGCCGGTATGAGGCAGCCTCTTCAAAGCTTTTGGCGGCGAGCTCGATTTTATTGGCTTTAATGTATTGCTCGCATTTATTCAAGGCTATATTTTGAAGATTTATCTCTCTGGCCGGCGTCTGCGCTAACGCTTCCGCGCAAAAGCAGCCGTAATTGAAAAAACCGAAAAATGCCGTTAGCATAAATACGGCAGAAACTATTTTTTTAATGATGTATGCAGTTAGTCGATACCGGCGCGAATTATAGCTCATAATAAAATTATATCATTTTAGCGTGAAAGATGTCAACAAGTCCCCGAAAGCGTCCGCGTAAAATCGCCGATTTTTTATCGGCCTTCATTCGCGGACCGATTCGATAATATGGTAATGGTCGTGCACCGACTCCGACCGGTGGCATTTTACACACGAAAGGCCGGGATTTTTTTCGCCGAGCTCCATGTTTTTATTTATAAAATCGCATGTTGTGCTTATTTTTTCGCCGCCGCGAGGTTTTGACGCGTACTGTAAAAACGGCGGCAG
This sequence comes from bacterium ADurb.Bin243, assembly GCA_002069765.1. Lineage (GTDB taxonomy): Bacteria > Muiribacteriota > UBA9980 > UBA9980 > UBA9980 > UBA9980. The sequence continues at coordinate 21,657 of MWBZ01000042.1, read as the reverse complement.
CGATGCGTGGCAGCTCATGCAGTATTCGTTTATAGTGAAAAATTCAGGCTTGTTTTTTTCGACGGATTTTGCAAACGGCCTGTCCGAAGTTTCTTTTTGGGGAATCGCGCCCCTGAAGTCGAGGCAGTCTTCGCAGCTAAGGCCTTCTCTGGATAAAAACATATATTTCCAGTATTCGAACTGCCTTTTTCTGTCTTCTATTGAATTATCAGCCGCATAATCGAAACGGTTTTGAATGTTATACTTTATTTGTCCGGGTTTCGGAACCATATTGGTGAAGTAAGAAGCGAGATCGCGGCCGGGTTTATAGCCTAGAGGGAATTTATATTCTCCGCTTTTGTCGTAGCCGTTGGTATGGCACGCCATGCATATCATATCGCGTTTTTCGGGCGAAATTTTACGCGGATTGACTATCAGGCTGGTATCGCTCATCGCGATATGGGCGCTTCCGGGCCCGTGGCAGGCTTCGCAGGCGACTCCCGGCTCGGAGTAGGCGGTTTCATAGCCGTCACCCGAAGGTTTTAGCGCCGCGCCCGTCACATGGCAGCCTATGCATTCGCGCGTGTAGTCGGAACGCTTATAGTTTTCGTCGTAATAATCGGAAAATTCTCCGGCGGCTATGGAATAAAGGTATGGCGAAACGGTTTTATTGGAAAGCAGGTATCTTCTCGTCCAGTGGCTGCCTATGGCAAACGCCACGGAGGAAGTTTCCCCTATGGAAAGATGCCTGGAATCGAGGTCCGGTTTTTCTTTAAGAAGGCCCGCTTCCGTAGCGGAAATAAGCGCTCTGGCGTGTGGCGTTTTTTTCCATTTGCCGTAAACGGCTTCATGGCATCTGGCGCATTCTTTAGAGCCGGAATAGCTTATCTCCGACACCATTACGCCGTAGGTGAGAAAATAATAAGCCGCGGCCGCGGTTAAAAAGAACGCCGCGGCCGAGCTGAAAAAGATTTCTTTAGCCTTCATCTGGAAGGGCCGTCTTCTTTTTTGACGCTGACTTTTTTAACCGTTTTTTTATTTTTAGCTACGGGCGCGGCCTGCGCGGGACGCTTAAGTTCTTCGCCGCGCTGCTGCCAGAAAGAAATTATCGCGCCGGCGTCGGCTGAAGGTTCGCTCCGTTCGTCAGCGTTTATAAGCTGTTTTGAAATGGCGAGAAGTTTTTCGCGGTCGATGTTTTCGAGCGCCGTTTCTGAAGCGCGGCAAACCTCCGGGTTTTTGTCTCGGCGAAGCGCAAACAGTTTTTCTATTATAGCCGCCGGTATTTCGTAAAGATTGGTCAAAGCTCCGCATGCGGAAGCGCGCACGAACCACTTGGGATCCGCGAGCGCTTTGAGTATAAGCTCGGGGGCCTGCCCGCATTTGAGATTTCCGGCGATCCTGACGCACCAGTAACGGGCGTCGTCGCTGGCATCTTCGCTTTCGTATAACGCGGCGAGGTCCGCAAATATCTGTTCGCCTATATTGATCAGCGCGTCGGCTGCTGTTTTTCTGATCGTCCACGAGCTCGAATCCAGCAATTTGATAAGCGAAGAAGACGCTTTGCGGCTTCCTATTTCGCCGAGCGCTACTATGGCGGTTTCCGCCCGGTCTTCGTCGGCCGTTTCCAGTATTTCGAGCAGAGGCTCGATGGCGCGTTCGTCTTTAAGCATTCCGAGCAGTTTTGTGCACCAGTAAAATTTATCGGCGTCCTGAGCGTATAAAAATCTTAGCAGGTCGCGAGTGACACGGGAGCCGAGTTTTAAAAGAGCGTCGGCGCAGGCTTTTCTGACGTTCCAGACGGGGTCTGAAAGCCCTGAAATCAAAAGCGATTTGAATTCTTCGTCTATTTCTTCGCCTGAAATGGCTCCGGCTATGGAAATTTTATCTTCTGGTCCCGCCGAGGCGAATAGTTTTTTGATAGCCGGAACGACTTCGGAGTCTTTGAGTTCGCAGAGCGTTTTAACCGCCCAGTAGCGGACGTTGGCGTCTTCGGAAACCAGCGAATTTCTTAGGGCGGTGATTACGGCCGGAACCGTGCGCGCCAGTTTTTTGAGTATATCGCTGGACTGTTTTCTGACTATCCACTCGTCGTGCCCGAGCGCGCCGACGAGGCTGTTGACGGCGGTATCTTCGAGCGCCGCCAGGCTCTGCGAAGCGTGAAAGCGTACGTCGGGGTCGCGGTCGGCGAGCATGGTAACGAGCAGAAAGGCGGCCGCCCGGTTTTTAAAGCGCGCGAGCGATTTGCAGGCTAAAGCGCGCACCGACCTGTTTTTACTTTTAAGGTCTTTTCTGATATCGTCCATAATTTCTTTTTCACTTGCGCTCATATTGCCTCCCGTATTTTTTGATTGCCGCCGCGCTATCCGCGGGAAACGCATTCGCCCGGCCTGTCGTGCCATGTGGATAGAAAAACCGGCGTGTGCGATTCTTTGACGAACGCTTCCATGACGGCGTTGCGGGCCGTTTCGTGCGTGTTGTTTTCGCGGCTCAGGTGCGCCAGATAAATATGTGAAAGCCCTTCCCAGTTAAGGGCCAGCAGGGCGGCCGCGGAATCCCGGTTTGACAGATGGCCTTTTTTGCCCATGATTCTTTTTTTTAAATGCCACGGATAAATTCCGTTTATAAGCATTTCTTCGTCGTAATTGGCTTCGAATATGAGTATGTTAGAACGCTCGAGGTGGCTGAAAACGGCTTTATTGACATAGCCCAGATCGGTAGCCAGGGAGATTTTGATGCCGCCGGAGCTCATAGAAACGCCGAACGGCTCGTTGGCGTCGTGATCGGTTAAAAAAGTGTTTATAACGCAGTCGTTTATTAAAAATTCTGAATATTGAGGTATCAGCTTGATTTCGCAGTTTTCGCGGATGGCGTCTTTTTCTTTGAGCCCTTCGAAAGTGCCTTTGCTCAAAAATAATTTTTTATGGTATTTTTTCTGAAACACCCTGAGGCCGTTGACGTGATCGATATGTTCGTGCGTGATAAAAATCGCGTCGATGTCGTGAGGCGAAACGCCTATTGATTGCAGGCCCGCCTCTATGCGTTTACTGGTTATTCCGGCATCGATTAAGACCTTTACTCCGCCGTTTTCGACGTAAACGCAATTGCCGGACGATCCGGAGGCGATTACGGCTACTTTGTATCTGGCGTTGCTCAATATGTTCACCTTCCATTCTTTATATTTAAATTCTAACATTTTAACGATAATTTTTCAAGGTATAATCTTTAAAAAAATAAAATTGAACTTTAAGTATAATTGTGATATAATTTGTTTGTGGAGAAAGAGCTTATGACATATAAAAGTGAAGAAAATTTTATACGCCGCGGCGGTTTTACGCTGATCGAAATACTTACGACCATCGTTATAATAGGCGTTCTCGCTACCGCGGCGGTGCCTATCGGTCAGCTCATGATCATCCGCCAGCAGGAAAAGCTTTTAAAAGAAGCGCTCAGCGACACGCGGCGGGCGCTCGATCAATTTTACGAGCATTACAGAACTTTTCCGGCATCATTTATGGAACTTCGCGGCCTGGCGCCGCCTAATTTCACTATATCTTACCTGCGCGACGCGCCGCCGGTAAATCCTTTCACCGGCGACCAATACGACTGGGTCGTCGTAACCTCCGGAGTTACCGAATACAACGATTTCGGCTGTTACGAAACGGGCTGCCACGAGTTTATCGACCATAACCGCAGGGTTTTTCAGAACGAAGCCGACCTCGATACTTCAGGAAATCCTAATCCGGCGAATCCTCTCGCCGGCAAGGCGAAGTGCTGCGATTCATGCACCGGCTACTGGGGAATCTGGGACATTAAATACCCGCGCGACGACCGTCTCGCTATCAACGAAACGCTATATAAAGACTGGTGATTATCTTGAAATCAATGGCGAAATGCCGATGCTTTTTTCGCGTTCCCCTTACGCGGCGGGGGCTTTCTCTTATAGAACTTCTTACGACCATCGTTATCATGGGAGTTTTAACGACGGCCGCGATACCCCTTGGAGAAGTCGTTTTTATCCGCGATAAAGAGCTCGAGCTCAAAGATACGCTTATAACCACCCGCGGCGCCATAGATAAGTTTTACGCGGCCACGGGACGTTATCCATATACTTTCAATGAGCTGCGCTGGATCGAGGGCCAGAAACTTATCGAAACCAAAGACCGCGAGGACTATTGGCGGGTCGGAATGCCGTTTTTGAGAAAAAGCCCGCCCATAAATCCTTTTGCCAGCTCCAATCAGGCGTGGATAGTGGTTTTAACCAATACCGACGACGCGGTGGACGGCCTCGAAAAGATTACGCTGGAAGAATTTCTCACCACCAGAGAGGTCGATCTTATAAACCAGGAAAACAACCAGCGCAAGGAAATTTACGATATACAGTTTCCGCCGCCCGAGCATCCCGCTTTTAAGTATCAGATCACTATTTACACCAGCCTTGAAGGCCATTCTTACTCTACATGGTAGCCATTATTAAGAAAAAAGGCGGTTTATTTTTTATGAATTTAACCGGTACTCGCAGGGCCTTGTTTTTAAAGCTTTTGTTTCTTTTGGTATCTTTACCGATGATTTTTTCTATCAGCGCCGCCTCTGCAGACGCAAAAAAATCCGGTTCCCGCTCATATATTTTCGGTCAAAATTCAGCTCAAATAGGCAAAGAACGATACTCTTATCACATTGATAATGAGTATCGCCTTTTCGCTACGGCGGAAATAAATATTAGCTCCGGCGCGCGCGTGGATTTGTTTCAGAGTTATGCCCTGGCCTCTGACGGCAGTTTTTCTTTTTATTCGATGACGGCCGAAGTTATGGGCGAAAAGCAATCGTTGAACTGCGCGTTCAAAGACGATGAAATCAAAGTGAAATTATTCCGAAAAGGGACCGATGAAAACATCTTGCTGCGCACGGGTGGGCCGGTATATCTTCTCGACAATATGAACGCTAATAATTTTGAGCACATATTGAGCGCTTATTCGCATAAAAAAGGCGGAAGTCAATCGTTTAAAATATTCGTTCCGCAAAAACTCATGCTGGGCGAACTTGCGCTCGAAAAGAAGGGCTTCGTGAAAGGCCGTGCTGCGGGTAAACGCATGGAATTTCTCGAATACAGAGCGGTCGAAAAAACATCGGGCCTGGAAATTTTTATATATGCCGGCAATTCGGGCGCGCTCGCAGGCGTGGCCGTTCCGCTTCAAAAATTCAGCATGTCGCTCGAAGGGTTCGAGCTGGATAAAACCGTAAAGCCCCTTGAAACAATTGAATTCACCGCGGGTAAATTTAAGGTGAAAGAGAGCGGAGCATATTTCAAAGCGAAAGACGGACTCAAGCTTTATTCTAAAATTATGCTGCCTTCGGTCCCTGAAAGCGCCAGAGTCCCCGGCGTCGTTTTAATCGCGGGTTCCGGCCCGACGGACCATAACGGCAATTCCGCCATTTTAGGCGCTACGATCAACACACTGCGCGATATCGCCGAACGCCTCGCCGAAGAAGGCATCGCTTCAATGCGCTACGACAAACGCAATATCGGCGATTCCGATTCGAGCGGCGATTCTCCTTTTTCCAGCTATGTTTCCGACGCGGTTTCGGCGTTTAATTTTTTCAGCGCTAGAGAAGGGATAGATTCGGATTCTATTTTTTTACTCGGGCATTCCGAAGGCGGGCTTATAGCCATGAGCGCGTCCCGCGGCGCGCCGAAAGCCAGGGGCGTCATATTGATGGCCGTTCCTTACACTCCGTTTGATAAGCTCATACTGCAACAGGTAAAGTATAATCTGGACTATAGCGTATCTATTTCAGATTCCGATAAGGCCGATTTTATAAATCAGCTTTCAGATGTAATAAAACGGCTGAAAAGCGGCAAAAAGCCTAAAGTAAGAGAAACGGCTAACGTGCCGAGCATGGACGTCGTCGTAAAAAGTCTTGTCAGCCAGCCGAAGTTCGTAGGCGAATATCTCAATATAATTCCTGAAAAACTCGCTTCAGCGCTTAAAACGCCCGTGCTTTTAATAGGCGCCGAGCTCGATTCGCAGGTGCCGGTCTCGGATTTTTCGGCTTACTGCGATCTTTTCGCCGCGAAAGGCAAGCGTTTTTCCAAACTTCTCGTGCCTGGAGTCAATCACGTATTCAAGCCGGCTAAAGCTAAAAACGACGTATCGTCTTATTTATCGGGCGCCCGTCTTTCGCCGGCCGCTCTCGACGCGGTAAGCGATTTTATAAGGCGATGTTGCGGGCGTTAGTTTTATAACGCTATAAACGTAATATTTGCCTTGACATGAAAGCGTATTTTATAATATAATTATTACGCGAAAATTAGCAAGAATTTTTCGAAACAATACGTTAAATTTAAATGAAATCGGAACGAAGCATATAGATGGAATTTTTTATAAAAATCATTCGTATAAAATATCATAACCCGCTTTTTATTTATCTTATTGCGCTGTGCTTATCGCCTGCGTTCATATATGCTTTTCTGCCGCCGGCTCCATGCTGCATGGCGGTTGAAAGAATCACGGACGACGTTTCGGATTCATTGGATCTTATAGACGCTCAGAACTTCGGCAGCTTAAATCTTGAAACCGGAGAAGTAAACGTCACCTATAGCGGTTCCAAACCTTCCGAAACTAAAGCGGAAACCGCTCCGGTTGCGCTCACGCGCGTGGCGGCGGAAGCTCCTAAAACCGAAGAACTCGATTTAATTTCCAAACTTATTCCCGATGAAACTTATGAAATAATAGGCTCGTCCGCTGCGGTAAATCCCGAGGCCGAAGAGCACTTCAAAATTGGGACGGACCTGTTCAATCAGAAAGAATATATAACAGCCAGAGGGCATTTTGAAAAAGCCGTAAAACTCGAACCTAAAAACGACGTTTATCTGCTCGCGCTTGAAATGGTCGTAAATACGATGAAGGCGCAGGGGATCGCCGAGCCGGTTCAAAAACCCGAAACTCCTGTGGACGTGCCGGCTGCCGGAACTGAAAAACCTAAAAACGCAGCGGCGGCAGGGCAGGCCGAAGTCGCGAAAACGCCCGGCACAGGCGCGGCCGCCACGGCTGAAACTGCGCTGAAAACGCCGAATGCCGCGGGGAAGCCCGCGCACCGGCCAGTTAAAACGCAGGTTTTTACATGCTATTTCGAAGAACGGCTGCCTGCGGGCAATATTATTTTCAATACGGGCGTAAACACCGATATTAAAAAATCCGATATAGACGGTTATTACGTTTTTTTCGATAACGAAAAAGACGCGATGGCGCTCGCCGCGTTCAGGCTCGATTGCGAGCCGAAAAAAGCCATGCTGATAGTCACACAAAAATTATTCGCCGACGACAATAACTTCGTTTTTCCTCTTACGCTGAAGGTAAATAATTTTGAAGCCCTCAACGGCGCGTTCCGGCTGGCGACCGAATTCCGTCCGTATCAATTCGATCTGACCGGACGGCTTCACCGCGGCTTCAACCAGATATTATTTCAAACGGCGCCGTTCAACGTCGCTAATTATGCGTTGCTGAGGGTCGAAATATTCATTCAAAATTATTGAAAAGGAGGTCGGTATGCAGCAATCATCGGCCGGGGCCGGTAAAAAAAAGCTACTGATCGTAGATGACGAAAAATATATAACTCAGCTATTAACCGAGCTTTTAGAAAACGAATACGCCGTCGAAACAGCCAACGACGGCATCCAGGCTTTTAATAAATTGAAAAGCGATTCGTTCGATTTGATGCTTACCGACATCAGCATGCCGAACCTCGACGGCATAGAACTTTTAAGGCTCGCAAGGACGCAGCTTCCCGAAATGAACGTCGTGATGATGTCCGGGCTCGCTACTACCGAAAATGTTATCGACGCGCTCAATCTCGGGGCATGTCATTTTATAAAAAAGCCTTTTAAAATAGACGACGTCAACAATATCATAAAGCAGAAGATGAACGCCGCTGCGGCCGGCGACGGGGCTTCCGAAGTTGACGCCATAATGACCGATATAAACTATCTGATCCTGTCCAACAATTACGGCCGTATGACGGATATAAAAAAGGTGCTTCCAAACTGCACGCAGTCGTATTATGAAATCTTCAAAGACGCCCGCGTCGTCAAAAACCTTTTGAAAATAAAACAGTTCGACGACGCAATTTACCGCCATTCGCTCGACGTGGGAATAATCGCGTCTATAATATGCGCGTTCAAGCATGTAAAAGTCGGGCTGCTTAACGCCATAACCTTGAGCGGCTTTTTGCACGATATAGGCAAAATAAACGTGGATTATAATATTTTAAATAAATCAGAAAAACTTTCCGCCGAAGAGTTCGAGCAGATCAAGCTTCACACTTTCTACGGCCATAACATACTTCTCGAAGAAGGGTTTAAAGAAGAAGTGGCGGAGGTGGCGTTCAAGCACCACGAAAAGCTCGACGGAACGGGTTATCCGCGCGGCTATACCGAATACGGCATCGATACGGCCTCCCAGTTCATTTCTGTGTGCGATATTTACTCGGCGCTTACCGAAAAAAGGCCCTATCGCAAAAAATTAACGCCGCAGGAGGCGCTCGAATTGATGCATAAAGATTTCGTCGGAAAAATCAATTTCGACGTCGTAAAGCTTTTAAAGCTTTTCATAGAAGGATAACTATAATTCAATCAGGCGTAACATAAATTCAATAAAAAAAATCTTTAGCGTGTTTCCGCTAAAGATTTTTTTACATGCGCGTTTTTAATTATTTAATTAAAAATTTTTAAATTTATCTTTTCCCGCTCCGCAAATGGGGCATTTGTCGGGGGCTTCGTTTTCGGTCGTGCAGCCGCATATTTCGCAAACATGGACCGATTTAATATCGATATCTTTTCCGGCGTCGACTACTTTTGCGGTTTCGAGGTAAGCTTTCTGGTGCATTATTTCGGCTTCGAGCGCATAATTCATTGAGCGCAGGGCGCCTTTTTCATGCTGAAGCTCCGCGGTGGCCTTGTATGCCGGATACATTTCGTCTATTTCAAAAGTTTCGCCCGCGAAAGCAGCTTTCAGGTTTTCGACCGTGGATTTGATCTCGCCGAGTTCTTTTAAATGGTTCGTGGCATGGACTTTTTCGGCATAGGCAATCGCTTCGAATAATTTAGCGACGTTAGGCTTGCCTTCTTTTTTCGCCTTGTCGGCGAAAGCGAGATATTTCATGTGCGCCTGCGATTCGCCCGCGAAAGCGTCTTTTAAGAATTTTTCGGTCATCTGTCTCATTTTATAGCCTCCGATTACGTTTTGATTATACGGGAAATATATTAACAAATACTTTATTAAAAGTCAACTGTTTCGCTCGTTTTTTTATCAGCCGGCTATTCCGTTTATGACTTCGAGAACGGTTGCCACCCGGCCGAACGGCGCGGAAATCTGGACTCCCTGCACCATGCCTTTAATGGCGCCGAGCGCTTCTCTTGCGATTTTTATTCCCTCTTCGCGCTGCTTTTCGGCGGTATCGCATGAGCGCATGCGTTTCATCAGATGCTCCGGTATGGACATTCCGGGCACTTCGTTATTCATGAATTCGGCGTTTTTTAGCGAAGCGAGAGGCCAGATGCCGGCTATCACGGGTATTCTGACATGATCGATGCGCTTGAGGAAGTTTTCGAGAAGCGCGATGTCGAATACCGGCTGCGTTATGGCGAATTCGGCGCCGGCTTCGACTTTATACTCGAACCTTTTTATTTCGAGGTTTAAGTCAATCGCGCCCGGGTTGGCGCCGACGCCTATAAAAAATCCCGTAGGCTTGCCTATCGGGTTTCCGCCAAGGTCCGAGCCGCTGTTAAGGCGGTGCACCATATTGGTAAGGCCTATAGAATCCACGTCGAATACCGCCGTGGCGTCGGGATAATCGCCGAGTTTCGGCGGATCGCCGGTTATAAGCAGAACGTTTTTGAGGCCTGAGGCGTAAGCGCCCAGAAGGTCGGACTGCATGCCGAGAAGGTTGCGGTCCCTGCAGCAATAGTGAAGAATGGTTTCTATTCCGACTCCACGCTCGAAAATTCCGGCCAGCGCCTGCGGGCTCATGCGCGCCGTGGCGCGGGGGCCGTCGGGGATATTAATGGCGTCGATATTGTTGTCTTTGGCGAATTTTGCGGCTTCGAGCGCTCGCGTGGCGTCGCAGCCTTTAGGAGGGGATATTTCCACGGTTACGACGAATTTGTTAGAGCAGATGCTGGCAGCGAAACGCGATTTTTTTTCTTTTTCTATGGGTTGAGCCTGCGGCGCGGGTTTTTGCGGCGATTCCTTGACCATGACGCTTATCTTGCGCTCGTCGGTAGAAAAGACGCGCGCGGCCGCGGCCATGGCTTTTATATGTGCGGGGGTCGTGCCGCAGCAGCCGCCTATTATCTTGACTCCGTGCTGGATGAAGCGCTTGGTGTATTCCGCGAAATATTCGGGCGAGGACAGGTACATGGTCCTTCCTTCTACGGATGTGGGAAGGCCCGCGGTGGGGCGCACCATCAGTTTTTTCTTAGTGAACTCCGCCATGAGTTCTATCGTGTCGAGCATTATTTTCGGCCCGACTCCGCAGTTGAGCCCGATGACGTCGGCCCCCCATGAATCGAGATTTTGAGTGAAGACTTCCGGCGTGGTGCCGTAAGTGGCGTTGCCGTCGTTTCCGATTTTTATCTGCGCGAGTATCGGCAGCTGGCATATGGACCTAACGGCCCTTATAGCCTGGTGCATTTCGTTAATGTCCGAAAAGGTTTCCAGTACGAAAAGGTCCACGCCGCCGGCCAGAAGCGCTTCGGCCTGCTCTTTGAAAAATTCGCAAGCCTCGTCCACCGAAGTTTTTCCCCACGGCTCTATTTTAATGCCGAGCGGCCCTATGGAACCGGCCACATATACGGTGTGCGGCGCGGACTTCGCGATCTGAACGGCGAGTTTCGCGCCCTGGTAGTTGATGGCTTCGAGCTTTTCGGCGAAGCCGTGCGGCGCGAGTTTACAGCGGTTCGCGCCGAAAGTGTTGGTTTCTATGACCTGGGAACCGGCCTTTACGTATTCGGCGTGAATGTCGCTGATGACGTTGGGGGCGGAAAGGTTCATTTCGTCGAAGCAGCGGTTGATATATATTCCTTTGGAATAGAGCATTGTGCCCATGGCTCCGTCGAAAATGACTATTTTATCTTCGTTAAGCACCTGTTTGAATTCGGGTTTTTCCAAGCTCATTTGGCTGTAGCCTCCATGATTTTTATTGAATTTAAATGTTTAGATTTTTTAAAACGCTCGAAAAGAGCGAGAGGGTATATGGAAAAAGTAAGGCACGCCGAAATAAAAAACGCCGCATAGGGCGTTTCGAAAGCGCGCACGGCCACGGATGATATAAACGATCCCGAAACGACCGATATCACCGTGAAAAGGTTCACAAAAGAAGAAGCGCCGCCGAGTTTTTCGTATTTGAAAGTCTCAGGTATTATATTGAGCCAGTAATAAATGAAGCAGGCGTCGCCTATCGAATGCAGGAACTGGTTAAACAGCGCGCCGTCCAGATTGCGGATATGAAACATTGCGATCTGTGAGCCGCCGCTGAAGGCGACCGCGATCAATAGCGCGGCGGAAGCTTTTAGCCGTATTTTTTCTTTGAATATCCCCAGTGAAAATATAATCGCGCTCATGACGAATCCCACTTCCATGTAAATATAAGAAACGTCGTTAAGGCCGAGGCCCGCCGTTTTAGTTAAAAATAAAGTGAAATAAGTGAGCTCGGCGCCCCAGTGATAAGTGAATAAAAAAAGGTTTGCCGCTATCAAAAGCGAATCGAATGAAAATATGTCGTCTTTATAATCGGATAATTTGACGCTTGAAACGCGTGTGTCGGTAAGGAAATAAGAAAGCGATATCAAAATCAGCGACATCGCGAAAAGCACTTTAAACAAAAGGCTGAAATTATTTCCGGCCGTGAGGAAGGCCCCGAGCTTTCCGCCGAAAGCGTAAGCCATGGTCGCGGTGATAGCAAAAAAAGCGAAAAAGAAACGGTTGTTTATGAGGCGCGACTGTTTATAATAAATTACGTTGGTGGAGTTGTCTATCATCGTCGCGCTGATTCCCCATAAGATAAAAAGCGCCGTGAAGTGCAGGTAACTGGTAGAAAAATTTAGCAGCAGCAGAAAAAGCGAATATATGAACGTGGCGATTATTATCTGGCGTTTGGCTGAAATTTTATCGTTTATAATTCCTGAAGGCAGATATGTGAGTATCGCCATGAAAGATTGAAGCGCGAACAGCGCGCCGACTTTTCTTTCGTCGAAACCGCCGGCAGCGAAAAATAACGGTATATATGCGTAAAACGAAACCGAAATCAGAAGGTAATAAAATTTAAAAAATGAAATGATAAAAACGCTGAAAAAAATTTTGTCCATATTCAGGAGCTATTATATCATAAAAATAATTAATTTCAATTAAATAATTTTTTTCATCCATAAGCCGCGTTTATACCTGCGGTAAAACATAATCGCTTTGGAGGTTTCTCCGACGTTGACGCCGATTATAACGCCGTAAAGGCCAAGCTTTAAAATTATGCCGAGTAAATAAGCCAGAGGCAGGCCTATAAACCACATAGCGGACCCGGATATATATATGATGGCCTTCGTGTCGCCGCCCGCTCTTAATATGCCCGGAACGCAGATATTGAGCACGAAAACTATCTGGAAAAAGCAGAGCATTAAAATCGAATTGGCGGCCAGGAGTTTGGTTTCCGGGCCGAAGTTGAAAATCGAAGGTATTTTAAAGGCGAATAACGCCGTCGCGACTGAAATAAGTAAAACCATCAAAAAGCTTATTTTTATGATGCGCTCCGCGATGCGCCGTGCGCCGTTGAAATCTACACGCCCCAGGCTCTGGCCTACGAGAGAACTGGCCGCCATGGCTATTCCGACTACCGGCATCAGCGCGGCGCCCTGCATCATTTTTATGACCTCGTTGGCGCCCGCCGCCGCCGTGCCGAGATTTAATATCATGAACGTGGTCGCTATACCGGCCATCTGCCACACTAACATATCCAGAGTCACGGGCCAGCCGACCCGGAATATTTCTCCGAACATTTTTTTATCGAAAACAATGCTGTCGGCCAGGGAAAGTCTCATTTTTTCTCTTTTACGCTCGAAAAAAAACGCCATTATGAACAATTCGCTGAAACGAGCTATGAGAGCTGCCCAGGCGGCGCCGGCTATTCCGAGCCTGAAAACGAATATGAAAAGAAACGCCAGCAGGGTATTAATAACGATAGCCGCGGCCGACGCGTACATGGGAGTTTTGTTGTCGCTGAAAGCCCGAAATACGGAGGTCATCATAAACGTAAGGGTTATGGAAATAACGCTGAAAGAGGTTATTTTTAAATACGCCGTTCCGGCGGAGGCGATTTCGGAATTTGCTCCCAGAAAAGCCAGAAGTTCGCGCGGCCATATCAAAAATATTGCGTTGAAAAAAAACGCCGAAGCGAATCCGGTAAGCATGGCGCTTCCGAATATCGGGCGCAGAGTTTCGTAACGCCCCGCGCCGACGCTTTGAGACGCCAGGGCGTTGACGCCTGCGCTTATCGACGAAAAAAGCATGAGCAGAAAAAAAACGAGCTGCTCTGCGACGCCCACTCCGGCTATGGCCGATTCTCCGAGCTGGCCGACCATTATTTTGTCGATCACTCCGACGGACATTTTTAAAAACATCTGAATAACCGCCGGAAAGCTTGTAAATATTATGAGCCTTGTAATAGAATTGATTTTAATTTTTCGCTCCGTTTGTCATTAAAAATTAAATATAAACCTGCCGCCGAGGCGGTTCCGGCCGGGCGCGGCTTTTTATGCAAAAGAAACAGCGGTTTTATAACCGCTGTTTTTAAAAATCCGGGTTTTTAAATTTTCATTTATAAGCTATGCAGGACGTTGGGTTTACTAATATTCCACGCCGGCCATAACATATTTTTTTATGAACTCGTAACGGTCGGGATGCGTGCGCTTCATCGACGGGCCGCTCATGTAATAAGCACGGACCGATTCGGCGAAGTCTTCCATTGAATTTCCGTTGCCGTATGACGATACCGAAGGCGAAACCTGAGTGCCGCGTCCGGAATAGCCGCTGCGGCCGCCCCAGAACTGCGATTCCCACTGGGCGAAAACGTCGCGTTTGGCGAAGTGGAAGCAGTGGGCCATTTCATGGACCAGTACGAAAGTCATTGAACGGGTGCCATGGTCGGTAACGTAAACGCGCGGCGCGCCGCTGGAAACATAACCGCCGACGTTTGGGCCCAGATTGGTGGTTGAAATGCGCTGGATCATGTTTGTTTGCGCTATGAAAGACGGCGGGAGCTTGGTGAGCGTCTGGTATGTCTGCTGAAGCTGGCTCAGGCTCCACTGCGAGGTGCCGTTTTCTATAGTTATGTTGAATTTTTCTTTTAAAGCCGTAATAAGCGACTGCGCGTTGTTGGTATCTACCGCGCTATCGTTTCCTGCAGGGCGTTCGGGCTGCGAACCCTGGTTTTCATTCGCCTGAGGCTGGTTCGCGCCGTTATTCGCGGAGCCGTTTGAATTATTCGAGCTTTCTTGCTGCTGGGCCTGTCCTGAGTTCGCTTCGCCGCCGTCGGCCTGATTGCCTGCGTTTGCGCCGGAATTGTCATCGGCGGCCTGGCTGCCGGAACTGTCGGCGGAATCGTTGCCGTTTTGCTGCTGGTTTTCGCCGGCTATATTGGAAATTTGCCCGCTGCAGCCCTTAAACGCTTCGCTGATCTGCTGGACGATTTTTTTGAACATTGAAAAAATATTCTGGAAGAAAGACTGGAAAATGGACTTGAGCTTGCCGAAGAAACCGCTGCACGAGCTCTTAAGCTGGTTCGCGCATTCGCCCATGGATTGCTGCGCCGAATTCGCGGCGGATTTTATGGATTCTCCGGCCGTTTCAGCCGCGTTCTGGACGCCTGAGGCAGGAGAGTTTTCGCCGGCGATTTCGCTCGCATTGAGGTTTTGCTGAAGAGCGTTTATAGATTCGGCGCGCGATGCGTGAGGCGTGAAAAACATTAAAGAGAAAATAAATACGGCGGTCAACAGGATGCAAAAATTTCTTTTCATAAGAACATTCCCCTTTCTTCAAATAATTTATTGATTTATAAAGTTATCTTCTAATTTTATGCTAACGAATTGAAAAAATTCCGGTAAAAAAGTTCTAACTCATTATACTATAATTTTCAAAAAAAGTTCACGAAAAACTTTAAAATTAAATAAATATTTTTTACATCATAAAACTTGATTAAAATTGACATTTATAATATAATATATGTGTCGTTTTTTTATCAAAAGTAAATTGGTCAATATAAAAAAATCTGTATCGAGAATGAAGAACAAAAAGCGAGGAACTATTATGAAAATCAATAAAATTATACGGTTTTTTCTGCTTGCGGCCGTTTTAAGCGTCTTTTCGCTCTTTGCCCAGCCGGCGGTTTGGGGCGCCGAAACGGCTCTTGACGATTCGGAACTTGTCATATTAAGGCCTCATAAAACGGGGCCTTCCGATACGCTGGTTTACATGAAAGACTCCGCCGATCAGGGTATAAATAAAATCCTGCGCGAAAATCCCGAGTTTGTTAAGCAGATAAGAATTTATCAAAACATGCAGAAAGAAAAATTTATAGGCGGCTTGAAAAGCGGCTTTAAGTTAAGCGATTCTCAGCTGAATAAAATCATGGCCAATTACAAGCCCGATCCGGTTTACATAGTTTTAAACGAAGGCATGGTCGATAGCGTAAGCTTCGCCACCAACAAGCCTTTTGGAGTTCTTGAAGTCTCCTCCGGCGGCAAAACTTCTCTCAGCGTCAAAGCCGCGCCCATAGTCACCCTTTCGGCCGATACCATTAACGAGCTGAAAACGGGCGACCGCTGGGGCTATGAAACCGTATGCCATGAAATCGGCCATGTAATGATGTATCCCACTCACGGCCTGGTAAGATACCCGCATGATTTTTCAGAAAACATAATCGAAAAGATAAAAAAAGAAGGGCACTGGAAAAATAAAGTCACTACTCCCGTTTTCGCTATGCTGGAAGGCTGGGCGGAATTCAACGGAGCGTTTTTTACCGGCCGGCCCATAGGCGATTATACAAAAATCGACGGCCGCGCTAAAACCGAAGACGAGCTGTCCCGGACCGAAGGCCTCGTGGCCAAAATAATGCTCGATATCAGCATGGATCCAACCATAAATCCCGATAAAGACAAAGGCTTCGCTAAAATTACCGATACGATGCGCAATCATAAATGCCGCACTCTTAACTCATTTTTAGTGGACTATATCAAAGATTACCCGCAGGATAAGGCTGCCGTAGAAAAAATAGTGAGCGCAAACACGGGCGGAGTATTGAAAATTGACTATAATTACGGCTTCAAAGACTGGTGGGCCGATAAAAAGCAGGATTTAAAAAAGACTTTCGGCGTAGTCAAAGAATGGTTCGGCGGCTTATTTAAAAAGAAAGAGCCGGCCGAATCGGCGTCTTCATCTGCCGCGGCTATGTCTTCGCCCGCGAAGGGGCGGCCGCTGTTACGCGATTCGCAGGCGGCGGAAGATTCCGCCGTGCGGGCCGGCGCGCTTAAAGCTACCGAGAAAAGAAGGCTTTTATACGAAGAATATAAAAACGCCCTGGCTGCGGATGATGCAGTTAAAGCCGCGAACGTTTTAGAAGAAATTAAAAACCTCGACGCCGGCGCTCACGGCGATTAACCGTCTTTCGCCGAAAGCCGTTTCTTATCTACGAAGAATATTGACGGAGGCTTTGAATAATTGATTTATAAGAATCG
Organism: bacterium ADurb.Bin243; assembly: GCA_002069765.1. Taxonomy (GTDB): domain Bacteria; phylum Muiribacteriota; class UBA9980; order UBA9980; family UBA9980; genus UBA9980. The sequence continues at coordinate 4,907 of MWBZ01000042.1, read as the reverse complement.
CAATATATATTTAACTCTTTTTTTTCTTTTAGCCGCTATGGTTTTAGCGGCTAATTCCGGTTGCGGCGGAGGAGGCGGAGGGGTTTCCGGCACGCCTGCGCCGCCCGAGCCTGCGCCTTCGTCTAAAATCATCGAAATCACAGGCAATGCGGGCCCCGATCTCCAGGCCGGCTCCGCTGCGCCTACCGCTTATCAAATAAATTTTATAAACGACTATACCATAAACGCCTGCGATATTAATTCAAACCCGATCGCCGGCTCCAGCGGCCAGTTTACCGGAGCCACCTCTTTTAAAGTGAGGGTACCTCTCGATGACGTTTCAAAATTCTTGATGTTAACCGTCAAGCACAAAAACGGCGGAACGATTTATAAAAAAATTATAGGTAAAACGCCTCCGGCTTCGCAGCTTGCCGAAGAATCAAAAACGATCAAAATCGAAAACGCCGTTATTAGCGAGGATAGCACAGTCAAGGCCCTCATCGCTCTTAACGACCGCTCGAAACTGCCCGATACGCTCATTAATGCAGCTCCGAACGGCAGGACCGATTTTGAAAACGAGCTCGATCTCAGCTTAAACGACGACGACGGAACCGCATACGTTAACCAGCTTAAAACCGTCTTTAACACTATAGTTAAAGTCATCAACACTTCCAACGTCAGGATGCAGAGCGTAAAATCATATTTTTTAAACGATCTTAACGCTTTTTTAAATTCGTTCGTAGAAGTCGGCCAGATTTATCAAAGCGATGAAACCGTAAAACAGCTTTTAAGCTCGCCGCCGTCCGTAACCATTAAAGGCGTTTCTATAAATTCGGCGTCGAGGCTTCCCGACGTTAATTCGGTAATATCTTCCATAAATTCCAGCGTGAGCGCCGTCGTGAAACCGCCGGTTTTTTCTCCGCCGCCGGGGCTTTATAAAACGGCCCGGAGCGTAACCATATCCACTCCCACCGAAGGCGCTTTTATCCGCTATACTACCGACGGCTCGGAGCCGTCTTCCACGTCGGGGATATTATATTCTTCGCCGCTGGCAATTTCGACCGCGCATAACTTTAAAGCCATAGCCTTTAAAGCTCTTGCCAGGGACTCTAAAGTATCTTCCGCGTCTTATTCGTTCGATATAGCCGTTAAGCCTTCGTCGCCGCTTGTTTTAAACACCATTGGCGCCGGCGCTTCCGCGTTCACGCTTAAAAATATTTACGATAACGGCCAATCGCTCTCGCAGACCGCGGGCACGCTCAACCCTTATTTTGAAATAGTCTTCAGGCGTGCCGATTCTCAGCCGTTTAACCTCGATCAAAACCCTTCCGCGCTTAAAATCAGGCTGCGCGTCACTAAAACTTTCAATACCGTGCCGGTAGTAAAAACTTACGCTTACGCGATGGCGCCGCTCGCCGATGAAACCCTGTGGGACGAAGAATTCAGCGCCCCCGCTATAAGCGCCGACAGGATATCTTTCAGCGTAAAGGCCGGCCAGTCGCATTTTACCGAAGACAACACCTATAATTTGCAGCTCCTCGCGTTAGAAGGCGTTTCATATACGGCCGAAGGCTCGCCCGGAGTATATTTTACTTTACCGGCCGGCGTCGCGGGCACGCTTACCGTTAAATCCGGCTCTTCTACTAAAACCGCCACGCCTATTATTTCGCCGGCAGGCGGCCTGCATATTTCTTCGCGGACGGTCGCTATAAGCTGTCCCACTCAGGGCGCGGCTATTTATTACACCGACGACGGCTCCACGCCCACCGCAAACAGCATTCCTTATACCGGGGCGTTTAACGTCGAACGCACGCTTACTATAAAAGCCGTGGCGGTAAAAAGCGGGCTTGAAATTTCCGACCAGGCGGTGGCGGTATTTACCATAAAAACCGCGGCGCCGTCTTTCGACCCGGCCGGCGGTTTCTACGACTCGGCGCGGCAGGTAGTCATTTCATGCGCCACCAACGGCGCGCGCATATATTATACCGAAGACGGTTCGCAGCCCACGGAGGCCAGTACTCTTTACTCGGCCCCGATAGGCGTCGTTTCCACGCGGACTATAAAAGCCGTAGCGGTTAAAAACGGGACTTCTATTTCCGATACTTCATCGGCGACATATAATATAGCGGCTATTTCCAGAGTGGCTCAGCCTGTTTTTTATCCCGTTGCGGGAGCTTACGTAGGCTCGCAGAGCGTTACCATCACATGCGCCACTCCCGGCGCCACGATCAAATACACTACCGACTCGAGCGATCCGATCACGAGCGCGACGGCAGTCGCATACTCGTCGCCGGTAGCCGTCGAATCCACTTTAACGCTCAAAGCGGCCGCGGTTAAAGCGGGAAATGAAAATTCGAGCGTAGCTTCGGGTTTATATACCATAAAAGCGGCGGCGCCGGTTTTCAATCCTCCGGCCGGAAGCTACAGCTCGGCCCAGCAGGTAATTATTTCCACCGCTACGGCGGGGGCCTCTATTTATTACACTACCGACGGAACCGAGCCTTCGGTTTCGAGTCATTTATACAATGGGCCGGTCGCGGTTTCTGAGTCTCTGACCATACGAGCCGTAGCGGTTAAAACCGGCCTCGCCGCTTCCGACGTGGCGCCCGCCGCATATACCATAAGCCAGCTGCCTAAAGTGGCCGCCGTCACATTTAACCCTCCGGCGGGAACCTATATAGGCGCGCAATCCGTTTCGCTTATATGCCAGACACCCGGCGCAACCATCAGATACACGCTGGACGGTTCCGTGCCGGGTGCGTCCACCGGGCTTGTTTACAGCGCGCCGGTGCAGATATCGTCGGCCGCCGTCATAAAAGCCGTCGCGTTTAAAGCCGGTATGGCCGATTCCGATCCGTCAAGCGCTTCCTATACCGTCAGCCAGGTGCCTAAAGTGCAAAACGTAAGGTTCGACTCCGCGGCTAAAACTCTTTCGTGGGACCCTGTTTCCGTGCCCGGAGCCGCGTCGGTCAAATATTACATAAACGGTTCGGCGAGCGCGTTCGGGCAGGTCAAACAAATAAATGACGACGTAGGCACCACTGAAACCACTCTTAATGTTACCGGCATGATTCCGCCGGAATACGCGTCGCTGCCTCTGGATATTTCGGTAAACGTCACCGCCGCGGCGGTCAAGCCGGGCGGAGGAGAAGTGCGCGGCATAAAATCCGACGATTGCGAATTCAGTATAAACAAGTAACGGCTATTTTTCATAAAAATAAGCCGCCCCGGCGGCTATGGCGTCAAATCGCCCTTTAAAAACAGCGGAGGAAAGATGATAAAATCTATATTCGACCGTCTTGAAAACAAAAAACTCGCTTATATTACGGCCGTTCTGGCGCTCTTTTATGCGCTTATAATCGCGGGTTGCGGCGGAGGAGGCGGAACCGCCGCCCCGGCCGGCAATTCCTATACGCCGAAAACGATCGAAATAAGCGGTTCCGTTGACGGCGCCGCCGCGGCGGGCCCGGCTTTAAGCGCCAGAAACTACGCTCCGATTAATTTCGGATCCGAGTGCGAAATAAAGGCTTTCGACGTAAACGGCTCGCCCATATACGGCGCGGGCGGGTATTTCGTCGGAAACACTTTCACTTTGTCGCTTCCTCTCACCGAAGATTACGGAAGATATCTTCTTGTGGTCGCGAGATTGAAAACCGGCCACGAAATATACAAGCGCCTTCTGGGGAGGATACCCCGCTACGACGACGCCGCGTCAGCGCAGATAAGCGTTTCCAATTTAAGGCTCAACGAGGAAACAACGGCCAAAGCTCTTATTTTGCTCGAAGACCGCTCTAAGATGCCGGCGAACGAGATTACCAGCTCCAGCGTGAAAACGCGCTTTGAAATCGAATCGGAAACCGTCATAAACGACGCCGATTCCACCCGGCTTATAGGGCCTTTGAAATCGGCCATAGCGACCGTTATTAAAGTCATGAAGTACGACAGCCCCGACGTCAATCCTTCTAAATCCATTTACTTATCCAATGTCTCTTCGCTGCTTAACTCGTTCGTGGCCATCGCGAAAGCGCGAGAAAAAGACCCCGGCGTGGCCGCGATAATTACCGAAACCCCTCAGATAACGCTTAACGGTAAAGCCGTAACGTCCTCGTCTTCGGCCTCCGATATAGCTTCCGCGGTAGGTTCGATCAACGAAACGGTAAAGCCGCTGGAAGTCGAAACACCCTTTTTCACTCCGGCGGGAGGCGTTTTTGAAAGCGCGCAGAGCGTGGCCATCGGCTGCGCCACGAGCGGAGCTACCATAAAATACGCCCTTTACGGAAATACTCCTTCGGAAACTTACGGCATTATTTATACTTCGCCTATCAGCGTTAAGGAGTCTATGTCGATAAAAGCCATAGCTATTAAAAGCGGGCTTAAAAATTCGCGCGTGGCCGAAGCGGCATACACCATTCTCAACAACAGCGTTTCGCCGCTTTCGTTGGACGGCGTCACCATCGGAGACCAGAACGGCCCGCTGGACTATATTTTTAAAAACGGTTACTCCGCGGCTAAAAATTTTGAAATTTCAAGGCCGTATTTCGAGATCGAATTCAAGCGCGCCGACGGAGCTGATTTTGCTCTTAACCAGACGCAGTTTTTGCGCATGAGGCTTAAGCTCATAAAAACCCTCGCGGGCGGAGCTGTACAGGAATTTAATTACGCGTACGGCTTCGAAACGCAGGCCGGTGAAATCGATTTCAGCGAAGATTTCGGCGCGCCGGTTATTTCGGGAAGGCGCATAAAATTTAATTATAAAACCAACGCCCTGCGGCCCGTTTCCGACGCGTCTTATGAAATGAGGCTCGTCGAGCTTCAAAACGTCTCCTACACTAATTCTTCGGGTTTTTTATACAATTATTCGCTGGCCCAGAACGTAGCCGGCTTTTTCAATATTTTTACGGCGGCGCAAACCAAAACGGCCGAGCCTG
>MWBZ01000041.1 GCA_002069765.1 bacterium ADurb.Bin243 | reverse complement strand
TATCGAACCGGCGCCCGCCGCGCCGGCGGTCGAAGTTATAGCCAAAGAAGAGCCGGCGCCTTCGTTTGCGCAGCCTGCGTCCGCGGCTCCGGTAATATCTAAGTTCAGAAGCGAAAAGGCGCTCGAACTGGTAGAGAAATTAAGAAAAAATATGAAACATAATAAAAAAAGAAGCAATTTATAATACGCACAATCGAAAGGAGCATTTATGTTAGACGCATATATTAAATACGTAAGATACCTCGCCATATTGACGATAATCGGAATGATATTTTACGGCGGCTGCACCAATTCCAGCAACGTCACTCACGAAGCCGCCGGAATAGTGATCCCAAGCATTTCACCGAGCGTTTCCACTTTAACCAGCAGTGAAACTAACGAAGCCGAAATAGTCAAAAACGGAAAATTTTCTCCCGTAACGATAACGTTTCAAAATTTAAACGCGATTCCGGTCACGCTGAAATATTACAAAGTCGAGTATAACAACAGCTATAACGGAGAAAAAATCAGCTCGCTTTCGTTCGGCGCCGATTTAACCCATACTATTGCCGGCTCCGGCTCGTCGGCCACCGGCGGAACCGCCGCTACGACTACCGGCACTACGTCGACTTCTACCGGCACCTCCGCTACGGCCTCCGGAAATGCAGTAACGCTGACGGTCGTGAACCAGAAAGTCAAAACAGCCATGTACGGCGTTTTAGAAGACAGCACCGACAACAAAATATTAACGGCAAAGATAACTTTCTACGGCGTCGATTACAACGCCAACGGCCTTGAATTAAACGCTTCAGTAACAATAGTACCATAAGGCGGGTGATTGATTTGAAATTGAAAATTTCCAGATTTACAATAGGTTTCGTATATTTTTCCATCTTCCTGCTCGCCATGACGTTTATCATCGGCGGCGAAGGATGCGGCGGCCCCACATCGTACAACATACCGGATTTTTACTCTCCGGCCTTTACCCGCCTGACTCCGGAAGTTTTTCAGACCACTTCTTCAGTGGGCATAGTCAATAACGTCCGCGTCAAAGTGGCCGATAATTCAGGCTCGCCTAAAGTAACGCTTTACGCGAAAAAATACGGCCAGCCTTCTTTCGTTAAATTCGAAATGACCGCTCTCGCCGGTTCGGTCTTTTCGGCTTCACTTCCCGCCGATTACATCTCTTTCGATTATTATTTCTCCGCCACGGACGGGATCAATTCGTCGGTCAATCCCACGGGCGCGCCGGCTGTCGCATATTCCCACTTAGTGGGCGTACCTATAATAGACGCCAACAAGTATTACGGCACCGAACCGCCTACGGTAGCCAGGCCCAATCTGCCTGTAACGTTCAGCATAGACGTGACTTCCGACACCCCTCTGGAAGCCGGATACCCAAAACTTTTATTGCAGGACGAGGGCGGCGCCAATAAAGTTTCATATTCGCTCGCGGCCACCGGCGAAGTTCTCGCGGGCACGCAGAAATACACTGTAACCCTTCCCGGTTCGGGATTCGCCTCCGAAAAAAAATATGAATATCAGATCGAAGTAAAAAACACTTCGTCCGCCGCGCACGAATCCTATACGGTAATATATCCGCAGGCCGGGTCGTTTAATAAATTCGAGATCAACGCTTCGATAAACCTTCCCCCGATAGCTATACTTAAATACGACTCCGCCAGAAAATATTTCGTAACAAACGACGTTTCCGGGGCTTCCGACGTAGACCTGGACGCCAGCGCAAGCTACGACCCTGAAGACGGAAAAGCAGGGCTTGTTTACAAATGGACGCAGCTTTCAGGCCCGACGGTAAATGTAAAAGACGCCGGCAGCCATTATTACTTCACTCCTTCGGCGATAGGCATTTACTCGTTTTCCGTCCAGGTGCAGGACAAAAACGGCAATTTCAGTAATAAAGCCTATACCACGCCGTCGATCGAAGTGACGAATACGATCATACCTTCGGAGACTTTCCCGGCCGAAGTCACGTCTGAAGTAGTGCTTCCAAAATCGGCCTCGCCGATAACGGTCGTAGGCAATATAACGGTTAAAAACGGCGGCCGTCTTAAAATAGAACGCGGCGTAGAGCTCAAATTCGAACAGGAAACCGGCTTCACCGTCGAAAACGGAGGAATAATAAACGCCGACGGCGATTCCGCCAACAGGATAATCTTCAAATCCACACGCACCGGCACGATAAAAGGCCAGTGGAACGGCATCAGCATAATCAACGACAACACTTATCCGGCGTCGTCGTTCAATTACTGCGACATTTCCTCGGCCAAAACCGCCCTCTACGTCAAAGACTCTAAAAACCCTACAATTTCAATGTGCAATATTTCCGGCAATTTCGACGGAATATATTCCGATAATTCGACAGTAACTATAAACCAGAACATTATCACCGACAACGGCACCGACGGCGTGGTTTGCATAAACAAATCCATTTCGACCGTTTCGAGCAACACTATAAGCAAAAATAAAAGATACGGCCTGCGCTGCGATAACTCCAAATCGGAAATAACCCAGAATACCTTAAACGAAAACAACTATGGAATGCTTATAGCCAACTCTTATAAAGCGAATTCCATGGTAGTCAACGTTTATAATAATACTCTCAAGCAAAACACCGACGGCATGAGAATCGAAAAGGCCGATCCGATAATCTTATCGAACCAGATAGAAAACAACAACGACAACGGCCTTTTATGTAAAAACGCCATGCCTCTTATAAAGGCAAACGTAATCGTAAACAACCACGACAGCGCCATCCAGATGGTAGATTGCGAATACCGCAAGGGCGCCGGAGCGCTTATAAACAACTCTATAGTTTCTCTTTATTCCAGCGAAAACGAAATATCCAATAACATTATAGCGTTTTCGGGAGCCGACGGCATAGAAATCGAAGGGTCGAACCCCATTATCAACCACAATATAATAGCGTTAAATCTCAACGCCGGCATTTATATAAAGTCTTACAAGGATTCGGCAGGTAACGACGTTATAAAAGACGAAAGAAACGGCTTATTGATAATCAATAACCTTTTGAACAGCAACTCCAGGGCGGCGATCTCGCGCAACGGAAAACCTCCGGACCACACCGGGGCCGCCGATTTCGCCAATCGTTCCATAATGATCAACAACAACAACTTCGTCGGCATGACCGACTATACCGACGTTTCAACAGGCGAAGACCTCAGTTTCACCACGAGCGAAATTTACTTCAATACGCCTTTTACAGACACCGTGCCTGTATCGTTCTCCGGAGCAAATTATCTGGCATTCAGCAATAACGTTACGCTCCATGCGGCGCAGATCGGTTTCGGCGCACCCATCCGCTGGAACGACGGGCGCAACATAAGGGTAGCGCCCAAGTATTCGAACGATTTATCCAGCGCTGCAACCTATACCGGCGCCAAATCCGGCTCATGGAAACTCAATAACATCGCGGCCGAGCCGCGCGGAGGCTCGGGAAGCTACAACATCGTCGAAGACGGCACGCTAAGCGACGTTTCTCTGATGATCAATTCCGGAACCAGCTATTCGCTCCGCGGGACCTCGCCTAACACCGATATCGGAATAATTGAGTGGGTTTCCACGATCAAATAAAAGACATAAAAATATGAACCAATAAAAACGGGGCTTCCATAACTGGAAAGCCCCGTTTTTAATATATCGTACGGATAAAATATTTAAATTAAGTTAAGAGTTCGGAGTGGAGAGTTGAAAACAAAATGAATAAGAGCCGATTTAATTTCCGATGGTATGATCCAGAAAAGGAAAGACGTTTTCCTTGAGGTATTTCTTAGACTCGTGCATGCACGGCAGCTTTAGTATGTCGCGGGCGATTTCGACGCATTTAGCCAGGGGGATCGAGCGAATCACTTTGCGCACGCCGGGGATCGCGGTAGGGTTCATGGAAAGCTTTCTCACTCCGAGCCCGAGAAGTATCATAGTGAAAAGAGTATCTCCGGCGAGTTCCCCGCACAGAACGACCTCTTTTTTATTGCGCGCGGCGGTATCGGATATCATTTTTATGACGTTCATCACGGCCGGATGAAGAGGTTCATAGAAATTAGCCACCCTGGAGTTGTTACGATCGACCGCGAGCAGATATTGAATTAGATCGTTCGTGCCGATCGACAGAAAATCCACACGGCGGCATATTTCATCGAGAATAAATACTGCCGCCGGCACTTCGATCATAGCGCCTATTTCGACGTTTATTTCGAGCTGCATGCGGCTCTGAAGCTCGAATTTAGCTTCTTCTATGATGTCGCGGGCTTCGATAATTTCCGATACGGAGCTTATCATGGGCAGCAGCAGCTTGACACGGCCGTGCACGGACGCCCTGAGTATGGCCCTTATCTGGGTTTTAAAAAGCGAAAGTTCGCTGAGAAGTATCCTTATTCCGCGCCATCCGAGCTGGGGATTTAATTCCTGGGGCATGGCGAAATAAGACAGCGTTTTGTCTGCGCCTATATCTAAAACTCTTATGGTAACTTCATTTCCTCCGGCGTCCTGAACGATGCGGCGGTACATGGCGTACTGTTCCTCTTCGCCGGGCATCTTATCGCCGCTCATGAAGAAAAACTCGGTCCTGAAAAGACCTATTCCGCAGGCGTTATACTGCCTCGCCAGTTCTATGTCGGAAACTTTGTTTATATTCGCCAGCAGCTTTATCTGCTCTCCGTCGGTAGTTACAGAAGGCATTTTCGCGGCCGTTTTCATGTCGTCTTTGATCACGCAGTATTCGATCTGGATGCGCTTGTATTCGGCGATCACCTTGCTGGCGGGATTGACTATTACGAGGGAATTAGTGCCGTCAATTATAATGGTGTCGCCGGTGGAGACTTCGCTGCAGATATTTTCAACGCCGACTATGGCCGGAATATTCAGCGAACGGGCCAGTATGGACGCATGCGACATCATTTCGCCGCGCTCCACGGCGAAACCGAGTATATTATCGGAAGCCTTAACAGTAATAGAAGGGATGAGCTCGTTGGCCACTATTATAACTTTTTCGTTCGGCTCTAAAATAGTCTGGCGGTCGGTAAGCAGGTTTTTAAGGACTCTCTGGCCGACGTCTCTTATATCGGCCGAGCGCTCGCGCATAAGATTGTCGTCGAGCATAGAAAACATAAGCGAAAATTTTTTGATGACCTCGTTTATAATATGCTCGATGTTCTTCTTCTCGCTTTTTAAAAGCTCTTTAACGGAGGTCAAAAAATGAGGATCGTCGAGAATAAGCATATGGGATTTAAAAATCCCGGCTTCTTTTGCTCCGAGACGTTTTTCGACCATTTTATAGAGCGCGTCGAGCTGTTCGTGGGAAGTTTTTATGGCGCGGTTAAAACGCGAAAGTTCCCGATCTATATCGGATTCGTCTATGCTGTGAGGCTTAATGCGCATTTCATCGCTATTTTCGACGATCTTCCAGACCTTGGCCATTTCAATGCCGGGACTGACCGTAACGCCTTTTAAAGTTTTCGATCTGGAAATATTTTTGTGAGCAGACATTATTCGCATCCCTTAAAATCTTTTTGAAGATAAATTGAATTCAACTGAAAAAAATCCATGCCGCATATTTTTTGATTCGGCCCTCTGTAAAGAAAAGCTTTAGAGCAGTCGCCGAAATCCGGTATCGCAAGAATGGTATGCGCTCCGGCGTCTTTATATTCGCGGACGATGCGCGAACAGTCGGCCTCGTTCAAGGCGCTACCGGCGCCGGTTTCATGCCAGACGACCGAATGGCCTTTTTTTTCGATCGCGTCGAGCTCTTTGAATACGTTTGATCCGGCCGAGACTTTATCTGTAATTACAACTAATTGAAAAGGATTTATGATGAAGGGAATTTTAACCGGAGCGCACGCCAGTTTTTCCCTGATAATTTTTTCGATACCGCCGGTCAGTGAAAACAGTATCTTGGCGCCGTCGCAAACTATAAAACCGAGCCCGTACTGAGCGCCGCCGGGTTCGCGCCTGGTATAAAATTTTATTTCAAGAAAATCATCGAGTTCGAACGAACTTTTCGTTTCGAATTTTAACGACAGGCTTTTGAATATTTCAGATGCGGCCTGAAAAAGCGACCTTTTATTTTCGCTTGTATCGCCGGTAAAAATATTTATTTCGAGCGGAATTTCTAAAGAAGCGAACAGCTTTTTATACGCGGAAACGATATCGGTAAAAAGAAGCGGAAAGCCCAGCTTTTCGGTCTTCGAAAAAGCCATGTCGCAAAAGTTTTTTTCAAAAAGAGCTTCCCTGCTGCTGGAAACGTTTTTCTGGACGTTTTGCACGTCTATTAAGTAAAAGCGTTCCGGCGCGCCTGCGAAACCCGAAGAAAGAATAAAATTGTTATACAGGTCGAAATTATCAAGAAAGATTATCTTTGAAAATCCCATCGAAGCGTAAACGCGGTCTAAGTGGCGGGCCAGCATATCAAAAGACCGGCTGCCCGACGGGCTGAAAAAAACCTCGCCGGCGGAAAGTTTTGAAAGCATTTCTAATTTATTAAAAGATGCGGGCATTATAATTATCCTGTCAATTTATTATAAAAAAAGTCAACGCTTAACGGAATTAATTTTTTCTGCTGAAATCAAAGCTATGATATCATATATCAGCCAAATATTCAAGAATTATTTAACATAATTATTTTGCGAAAAAATATTACTTTTCGAGTCGTCACGCGTTTTTTTCCTGTTTTCAATAAATTTTCAGATAACTCAATAAACCGCCCAGCAGGCTTTTTTTACGGCCGAAACTAACTTCGGCGGCTATTCCGCTTTTTAATTCGAGAGTTCCGCCGCATGAGTCGCAGTAAATTTTATTGCCGGCGAACTGTTTGCCGCAGGGGACGCACTGTTTATATGTCCTATCGAGCGAACTAAGATTCGAGCTGTAAATTTTTTTAAGATCGGTTTCGATGAACTCGCCGCAGAGATTGCATATCCTCGCGCTTTCGGAGTTGGCCGTATGGCAGTGAGAGCATATTTTGCCGCTGAGCAGCTCTTCGTTGCACGTTACGCAATATTTGAATTCGCCTTTATAATTAACTTTGCATTCAGGACAATACATTTCTATACACCTTTCCTTTCCGTAAGAAATTTAATTACCTGCGCCGCGACGGTTCTGACCAGTTCGTTTTCGTCCGTCAGGCAGGGTTTGAGCAATTCGATCGACTGCTTGCGCCTCATGCGCCCGAGGGCCTTTATAGCCGAAAGCCTTACCAGTTCCGATTTATGCGTCAGCATTCCGGCGGCCTTTTCCACCATGTTTTCGTCTCCGGTTTCGGCGAGGGCAAGGCATGCGGCCGAAGCCACTATGGCCATCGGATCGTCTAAAAGCGAAATCAGAGCGGCTATGGCTTTATCGCCGCGGTGCCTTCCTATCCCTCTTGCAGCTACCGCCCTCACGGCCGGTTCCGCGTCGCTGGTCATGGTTATAAGATCGTCCAGCGCGAGTTCTCCGCCCACATCGCCAAGTATGCCCGCCGCATAGCTTCTAACATAAATGTCGCCGTCGTTTAAAGCCTTGTAAAGTATCCCTTCGAATTCCCCTTCGAACCCGCCGCGGACGTTGAGCTTGTCGATCGCCTGAAGCACGGCCTGGCGCACCTGCGAATCCGGGTCGTCGAAGCCCATTTTTATAGGCTCGATGATATCGCGGCTTTTCATTTCTCCAAGGGCAGCTATGACATAGCTTTTCGAAACGCCTCCCAGCTCCGGAAGGATCTTTAAAATATGAGGCAGTATTTCATCGCCTATCGAAATAAACGCGTTAGTAAGATACATGCTTTCAAACTCGTCCGCCCGCTTGAGGGCCAGACATAGAAGTTCGTAGGCGTGAGGGCCGTACTCTTTTATCATCAAAACGGCCCTGTCGAATTTATCGACTTCTTTCGCTTTTATTATTTCGATGCATTCTTCTATTTTAACTTCAAGATCGATATCCATAATCCCTCTTATCACCTCCGCCGCCGTGAAGCGCTGCGCTTTTCAAAAATTGCCCTTTAATTTTTCCTTCCGACAAAATCATTCGATAAAAGCCAGGGCAGCCATTCTGCCGGTATCGCCCGCGTCGCGGCGGTAAGAATAAAAAAAGTCCTTCATGCAGCTGGTGCAAGCGTCGTGAACGTGTATATTTTCGCTTTTAATTCCCGCCGATTCAAGAAGCTTTTTATTTATAGCCTTTAGATCGATATAAAACTTTCCGGCCCGTTCTTCCTTTACGCCGATATATTCTTTTACGTTAATATTATTTAGCTTTTCTGTGAATTCCGCTTCGACTTCGCTTCCGACCTCGAAGCAGCATTTCCCTATCGACGGACCTATAACCGCTATTATGTCGCCAGCGCTTGATCCGTATTTTTCTTTCATAAAGCCGACCGATTTCGAAGCTATATCGCCGACCGTGCCTCGCCAGCCGGCATGTGAAAGGCCTATGGCTTTTTTTACGGGATCGTAAAAAAATAGCGGCGTGCAATCGGCAAAGTACATGGACAAAACGGTATTTTTAGCGTCCGTAAACAGCCCGTCGCATTCGCCCGCATCCTCAGAACAGCTTCTCACGGCCCTTAATTCCACTCCGTGCACCTGATCGGAAGAGGTCATTCTATCTATGCTTAAATCGAAATCGTTTAAAACGATCGCGCGGTTTTTATATATATTTTCCTTGCTGTCGCAGGTCGAATATCCCATATTCAAAGACGAATAGCGCCCTTCGGAAACGCCTCCCCGGCGCGTGGTGAAAAGCATATTGGCCGAGGGTGAACCGGCTAATTCATACCTGAAGTATTTTTCATTTTCGTTTATTTTAAATCCCCGCGTCATAATTTACCAGCCTTCATATTTTTTAAAAATTTCTATAATACGCCAGCTTAATTACGTTAGTGAACTCGTCGGGCGTATTGAGCTTTCGCTCGTCCCATAAATTTATATACTTGAGGATAATTTTAAGGTTGCCGCTGACCCGCCTCTGCCATTCCAGGCTGGATTCTGAAGTTCTGCCCGCGGGCGCGTCCACGTCGTCGTCTTTTATCGAAAATTTCCCGATCAGGTAAATCCTGGGTTTATATACGTAACGAAGCGAAGTGGCGAAAGTGGAATTGAATATATTTTCAGGAGTGCGTTCGTCGATATAAGTAAGCATTATCCTGGACTTCGCGTTGGGATAAAGCAGGAACCTGTGTTTGGCTATTTTTTGAGTGCCGTAATCTTCGTCCGGATCGCTTCTTTTAAGATCGCTGACGTTATAGGAGCTGGCGAAAGAAGCGCGTCCGGATATATTGTAATTAAGCCTCAGAAAGGTCGAAAACTGACCGTCGAAGGAATAAGGCGCTACGGTAAGGGCTTCGCGGTAGTTTTCCTTCACCGACAATAGCCTGGTGGTAAGAGTGAGGTCGCGGAAGCCGCTCATCACTTCGGCGAAGACCGATTCCGCCCCGTTGAAGACGTTTTGCACTTCGCCGTAAACGGATGTATTTTCAACGCGGCCCATTCCGTAAAAATGCACATAATCTATATTGTGATTATAGTCGTTGTCCCATATTTTTTCTACGCGGCCGCCTATAAGCGTATCGTCGTTCAAATTGAAATTTAGCGCGCTGCCTATCCTGTGCTCGTTTCTATCGGCGAGTTTCGATCCGATAACCGACCAGTCGAAGTTTTGAAAGTATTTAACGAATTTCGCGCCCGAATTATTCTGACGGTGAAGATTGATCAAGGGATGACGCCCCTGGGCGAGCATGACGTCGCCGAGCGTCAGTTTCATCGAAAGCACTTTGCCTGCGGCGGAGCCGTTCTCAGCCGGAGCGATCCGGGCCTCGGAGGTTATATCGGCGGAGCCGTATCCTGGAAGATCGAGTTTTACCGCGGTAACGAGTTCGTCTTTTTTTTCGTCTTTCAAGGGCTCTGATTTCTCGGAACTTTCGGCGCCTTCTTCCTCCTCCGGTTCGGGCGCCTTTTTCTTTTTGACGAGCATATATTTTTTGTAGCTGTCCATATTGGTTTCATAAAGGCCGTTTATTTTTTTTCTTTTTTTGCGGCCTATCATGACTTTTTGAGAAAAGTAGCCGTCAAGAAATTCTATGTTTTTGCGCCTTAATTCTTCTTCGGTTTCTACGGGCGCTTTAGTTATCTTTTTAGAAGGCGAGGACTCTATCACATAGCCTTTTTTCATGTAGGAATCCGAATAGTAATAATAGTTGAGAAATTTTTCACGCGCGTAGAGGTGATTTTCGCCCTCGGTCTGCCCGAATGAAAACCTCAGGTCCATCGTATCGCCGAAATAAACGTTATAACGCGAATAGCTCGAAACGGATTTCTTATTGTCCAGATCGTAAAAATAATCCGAAAATCCGTTGCCGTTAAAATTATTTATTCTGGGGCTTTTGAGCGAACCTATCTCGACGGTTTCGAAAACGTCGAGAAAAGCGTCCTGCGGAATGAAATCAAGAAGGTCTTCCTCCTTGGAAAAAGGGCCGTTCTGGCTTCTGAAGTTTACGGCCCGGCGGGCCGCCAGCATATCCAGTTCGTAAATATCCATGAAATCGTACTCGTCGGCCGAGTTCAGGTCCAGGCGGCGTTCCTGCGTGAACGGCTGCATCGTGATCTGCGAGTGGTCGGCGGCGTAAGCCGGAAAGCACAATAAAACGGCCGCCAGAAAGGCTATTGCCGCTATATGCGAGATTATTGACTTGGGCGTGTTTCGATTAAATGCCATGTTTAATTTTACATCTTTACTGCGTTGAACGTTGATATAAACGATTTTTCGTCTGATGCTGCGTCTAGGTGCTTCGATTTCGAGTCCGTAACCCGGAGCGGACCGATGAATCAAAATTCATTTTAATTTTATCGATGAACTTTAATTCATCTATCCGCTTATTTTCTTTTATTTTTAATTAATTTATTTCAATTACCCTGAACAAATTTAATCAATACTTTAGTAAAGTTTTACTTAATTACTATCTTGTCGAGATAGAGGTTGTAATTGCTCGATGAAGCGTTCTTGTTAAGGCAGGTAAAACGGAATGCCACGTCGGAGCCGCTTCCCAAAATATTTGACACGCGCAGGTTCGTGGTGAACGGAGCCAATTCCATGGTGCCTGACGTAAAGAAATCGTAATTGCCGCGGTTTTCGCTTAAAATATCCAGGCGGTACGTGCCCGAATCGCCGGTGCGAAGGGCCCAGATATCTACGTTATAAACGCCGTCCGGGAAGAACTGCTTGATTTCGAACCAGTCGCCGACCGCCGTCGCGTCCTGATTTGGGAAAGGGCTTCCGGTTATGGATTCGCCGTTTTCGTCGTCAACGGGGCCGAAGAACAGGAACGAGTTGCCGTCGAAGGGGAACTGCAGCGTTCTGACTTCGAGCTTCCACGGAGCGTTTATAGCGGTAGTTCCGCGTATAACGTCGAGTATGTGGCGTTCGGCTTCCATGGTCCTGTAAGCCACGTCGCCGGAAACGGTAACATAGTTGGTGAGCGAGCCTTCGCGGCCAGTGGAATTGACGGCCGAAATTTTATAGTAATATGTTTTGCCTACGGTGATGGAGTTAGTGAATTCATATGCCAGCGGCTGGCCTATCTGCGCGTAAACGCCGTCGCTGAATTCGGCGCGGTAAACCCTGTATGAAACCGCGCCCACTACGGGCTGCCATACGAGGCGCACCTGGCCCAGGGCCTGCATTCTTACGATAAGCCCGGCGGGGGTGTCGGGAAAATCCACGCCGACTTTATTGGTGGCCGGCTTCGACATGCGCGATTCATTGCCCGAATCGTCGAACGACGAAACGGCGTACTGGTAATAAGAATCCATATTCACGTCGATATCGGTCCATGTCGTGTCCGGAGGCAGAACTTTGACCAGCCTGTAAACTTCGTCAACGTCGAGACGCTTGCGATACACTTTTATGCCCGCTATGTCCAGGGATTTTCCGTCGGCGTCTTTATCGGGCTTGACCCACGTGAGAACTATCTGCGCGTCTCCGGTAACTATAAGGTTTGTGGGCGTTCCGGGAGGCACGTTGTCTTTTTTACCCATGAGAGTATATGAGCCGTCTATGTACTGGCTGTAGTTTCCCTGCTTATCGATGCATCTCACGCGATAATAGTAAACGCCCATAACGAGGTTTGAATCGGTGAAAACATTTATTCCCACGGGTACTTTAGCAATCGACTGCCATTCGTTTATATTTCCGGAATGCCTTTCTATTTCAAATTCTTTTAAATCGTCGAGAGGCGATCCGTCGGTGTTCTGGCTCGGCGGGTCCCACGAAACTATTATCGAGCCGCGGTCCATTCCAAAAACGGTCTGGCGGGCGGGCGCGAAATATATATTCGCCGGGGGTTTCGGCAAACTGCCAGTAGTGGCCTGAAGCCTTATTATCTGAGGGGCGGAAGGCGCGCTTTCCCTTAACATGTTATCGAAAGCGATAACCGTATATATGAACTTTTCGCCTTCAATAAGCTCGGAAGATTTATCGATGTAATAATCGTCCGTAGTCGTCGCGATCTTTTTATCCGCTCCGCCTTCGCGTCTTCTAAAAATATAAAATCCCACTATATTTTTCTTGGCCTGATCGTATTTATTGGTCGTAACCGGGTTCCAGTCGAGCGTGACCTGGTAGAACTGTTCCGTCATTTTCTGTACGACGAACGGAGTATCGATCTTCCATGTCGGGTTATTAGGTTCCACGCCGTCATCCGACCATGGAATAACCGAACTCGAATTCTTCGACTCGGTGCACCCTGCAAATACCATCAGGGTAAAAACAAACAGCGACAAAAACAGGTAGTTGTGCTTCCTTACAAATTCTTTCATTTTATCCTCCCGCGGATTTATAAAATATTTTTTGCCATAACATCCGGCCGAATCAAATGTTTTATAACGACTTGCAGCTTCGGCCTTTTTAAAATGATCGTAAAAACTTTTTTCTTATCTTCGTTTTTTATCGGCAATATTATGCGTTTATTTATAACCCGCGGTCAAAAATGAAAAAGAAAACGCCCCGCGTTATACGGAGCGTTTTCTTTAATATGATGCCAGCTTATGAACCTGAGCCGGAGCGTAATTAAATATTACTTTTCTTCGACTTTTTCAAGTTCGTTCTGCAGTTTTTCTATATCGTGAATTACCTGGCGGGTATTTCCAAGCTTATTGATTATATTCTGGGTGTACATGTCTTTAACTTCTTTTAAAACCGGAGCGAGAACTTTTTTGGAATTAAGATCGGTTTTTTCGACTTCGGCAATAAATTCGTCAAACGCCTTTCCTTCGGAATCGTTTACGGGGTTAAGCAGGTTGATAAGCTCGGTTTTTGAAGTAGCGGCCCTGACATCGCGGGTTACGTCGTAATAAACGAAAGAGGAAATAGCCCTCTGCACTTTAGAGGCGAAATCCGGATGGTTGGAAGCGTGGACCGTTCCCGCTTTTTCAATAATGAAAAGGCACGACTTAACGTTATCCGCATTGATTTTATCGACTTCGTTATCGTTAGGGACGAACTGCGAGCCGAGCTCTATAGTGAATGCGAGAGCGCCCATAGCCCCGTACATCCAGTCGTCGGAATCGCCCATGGCAGGATAGAGATCTGAACTTTTTTCCGCCGTATAACCGTTGAGTTTAGCCATTCCTTTTGCGAGTTCCGCGAGCAGCTGATCATCTTTGGCTATTGCTTCATACGCGTAACCGAAAGGATAGAGCACCAATTCTGAATAGCTGTGGAAAGAAACCGAAGCCCTGAATTTTTCGCGTTCTGCGAGTTCTTTTATAGCGGCCGAGCAGGGTTCTGAAAAGGCTTTAACGCCGTGATACGTGTCGGCTCCGGGATATGTGGAAGCTCCGACCGTTCCCCACTGATAGCCATAGTTTCTATTGAGATCTACGCCGTACGACTTGTCTGAGTTCAGACGGCGGTTTTTACGCCACATTTTCGATTTGGTCTGGGAATGTACGAGGCCGTCGGGATTGACGACGGGAACGATCCATATGCTGCGGTTATCGACTAATTCTTTTATTGCTTTATCGGAAGGATATTTCTGAAGGATTTCTTCTATGAGAGCCGTAGGAACTTCGGCCGATATCCATTCACGCGCGTGGGTAAGGCCCATGATAAGAACGGCGGGCTTGCCGGCCTGCAGGCCGATGTTCAAAGCGTAAATCGGGCGGCCTTCGAAGCTTTTGCCTATAACATGGAGCTTGCAAACTGCCGGATTATTCGCCTCGGCGTCTTTGAGTATTTTTTCGATCTGATCGAAAGAGTGGTATTTGCTTAACGTGCCGGCGCGTGTTGCGCGTAAAACCGAATCCGCGTCAGGATTTATGACTTTATATTTATAACCGAGCGAAGCCACTTTTTTAAGTTCCGTTTCGCTGATTACGGAAATGACGTATTTGTTTTTATGCTTAACTTCAGGAAGATCAAGACCCATGTTGGCGAGTTTTGCAACATCGAACTTGTCTTTTACGAATATCTTGACTATTTGAGCAGCTTCTTCCTTAGAAGCTTTTGAATCTGCCGTTTCAACGGCGAACGACGCCTGCGGCATTAGAACCGCCGCTAAAAAAACTACCCCCAGAAATAAAAAAAGAACACGTAGTTTCACTTAACTTCCTCCTCACTTCATACTAAAAAAGAACTTTTACGTGTAGCTGTATATTTTTGTATATTTGTTTAGAAAATTATACCACTTACAATCGATAGTGTCAATCGTTTTTTATTAAAATAAACTTATTTTTTTGCGTATTTCGACTTAATCATAAAAACCGAAGCGAAGATAATAGCTATAAACGAGCCGCCGCTGACGAGAGCGAATCCTAAAAGCAGGACGCCGAAAATAAAAAACATAAAATCTGAAACCGTCGAAGAAAATAACGCCTTTTCTTCGCCGAACAATACGTCAGTATAAAGCATGGGCTTTCTTACTTTGCTGCCCTTGTTTATTTGCAGCAGGTTTATTTTCTGCTGGGGCATTTCGTATAAAACGAGTTCTTTGGCCGCTCCGTCTTTTAAAACGTGAACGACGCTGACGTCGGGCATATTAGCTACCGCCGGAGCCTTATATTCGATGCGGTCGACGACACCGGACCACGCAAGCAGATATCCTGAAAGGCCGAAGTTAAAATAAAATATGAAAACGGCAATGTAAAAACAAGCCAGCAAAGCGATAAGCGCGTTCGCCGCGCCGGGAAAATCTTTTTTTTTCTCGCGAACCACGTCGCCCGGATAACAAACGACTACCTTGATAACACTGGAAACTTTCTGCCACCTTAATGCGAGTTGTTTTAACAATAAAGAGCTGATAGCGACCACCCCTTTTAAAAATTTTACATTTATTCAAAGCGGCCTTTTTTTGCCGCGATGCCCGCAAAACTTTTATGCCATGCTTTTTGCCGCGGCCGAAGCTTTAGCGACGTTCATATCTATTATATCGTAAGCCTGTTCCAGGCGGACCGATATTATTTTTGATATGCCTTTTTCTTCCATCGTGACGCCGTAAAGCAGGTCGAGATGCTGCATGGTCTGTTTGTTGTGGGTTATTATAAGAAACTGCGTTTTGTCCTTGAAATTATCGAGCATTTTCACGAACCGAAGCACGTTGAATTCGTCGAGAGCGGCTTCTACCTCGTCAAGAATGCAAAACGGCGAGGGCTTAATTCTGAGTATAGAAAATAAAAGCGAAAGCGCTGTCAGGGACTTTTCCCCGCCGCTCATAAGGGTTATGCTCTGAAGTTTTTTGCCCGGCGGCTGGGCCTTTATATCTATATTGCATTCCAGAGGCTTGGATTCATCCTCCAGCACGAGCCTCGCGCTTCCGCCGTTGAACAGGAGCTGGAATATCTCGCCTATGAATTCATTTATCTTATTGAAAGTTTCCATAAACAGCTTGGTGCATTCGGCGTCCGTTTTTTCGACTATTTTATAGATGGCGTCGCGGGCCGAAACCAGATCGTCGCGCTGGGTCTTGAGTTCGTTTACGCGCTGCTGCAAAGTTTTATAATCTTCTATGGCCGATATATTCACTATGCCAAGGCGGTCTCTGTTCTGCTGAAGTTCGGCTATTTCATCGGCGGCCGTTTCATATTTGAACGTTTCGTCGCGGTAAGCCGGAAAATCGCTCTCACGGATCTTATACTCCGTTTCCAGCGTATTGTTGATATTTTTGATGTTTATTTCTATCTCGGTTTGCTGTATTTCAAATTCATGGATTTTCGTGAGCATTTCCATGGACTGTTTATTGCGCGAGGCGATAAGGTTTTCTTTTATCCTTATCTGCGTGGCAAGAGTGTCGAGCTCTTTCGTTATTTCTTCTTTCTGCGCCTCTATGGTGGATGTTTTAGATTTGATAACTTCGAGTTTCGCGACCACGTCGGAAAGCTTCACGCTGTTTTCGCGGTATGCCTCTTCGAACTTCGTGAGAGTACCCTGATCAACCCTGGTGCGCTTATCGAGCTTTTCGATTTCGTTCTTATTGTCTATTATTTTTTTGCGGAAATTATTTAATTTTGTGGTGGTAGAAGCCTGTTCCACCTTTTTGTCGGTCAGGATAGCGCTCAGTTTCGCGTAAGTTTCGCGCTCCTCCTGCTGGCTGCTTTTGTTTTTCTTGACGTTTTCGTGGAACGCTCTCGATTTTTCCTCGAGCGCGGTCACTATTTTTTTATATTTTTCAATTTCGGCCTCGAGCCTGACCTTATTTTTTTTGTGCCCTTCGAGCTCCTCGACCATAGCCGACATTTCGCTTTCGGAATTTTTAAGCATCTGCGCGTAATCCACGCCGCTTTCTTCGCTCGTTTCAAGTATGGCGGCAAGCCTGGTCATTTCGGTTTTAACCGTTTCGTTCTCGGATTTAAGCGCGTCTATTTTCTTTCTGACGGCGTCGAGTTTGATATTGTCCTGATTGATCTTGTCGTCGAGATACACCGCCCGCGATTTAAGCATTTCCGTGTTTCCGGAATTAGAAAAATGCCCGCCGCCTGAACTTTTGGCGAGCGAACCGCCCGTTATGGCTCCGCTGGAAGCTATAAGCTCGCCGCCGAGAGTGACTATGCGCCCTGAAAAACGGTTTTTAGTGGCGAATTCCGTAGCATTTTTAAGGGTATCGACCACCAGCACGGGGTTTAACAGATACTCGAAAATGCTCTGATATTTTTTATCGAATTTCACAAGATCGGTGGCTATGCCTATAAACCCTTTTAAACCCGAAGGGATGATTCCGGGATTACCCGGCCTTACCGTATCTAAAGGCAGAAAAGTGACGCGTCCGCCGTTGGTTTTCTTCAAAAAATCTATGCACGGCTCGGTGTCTCTGGCTTTTTCCATTACGACGCTCTGCATATTGCCGCCGAGAGCCACTTCTATGGCCGTTTCATATTCGGGAATCACGCTGACGAGCTCGGTAACGAGGCCGCAGATTCCCTTGAACTGATCGGGGCGCTGCGTTTTGGCGTCCATAAGGCATTTAACGCCCCTGGCGAAGCCGTCGAAATTTTTACGGACGTCTTCCTGCGCTTTGAGCTGTGCCCTGGCGGTAATGAGTTCGCCGGTATTATCTTGAATGGTTTTTAAGAGCTGCTTTTCTTCTGCGAAAAGGCCCTGGAGTTTTTCGTTTATTTCGCTGAAGCGTTTTTTGAGCTCCGTGTGCTTCTGCCTGTTGGTCTGCTGCTCGCTCGAGCCCTTCGTATTTTTGAGCGCATATTCTTTAATGCGGTCTTCGAGGCGTATCATTTCAAATTCGAGTTTTTTAATTTGCTGCTCGGTGAATTTCAACTCGCCTTCGTACTGATTGAGGCTGTTCTTAGCGCCCGCGAGCTCGTTAATGCTCTCATACGTAGTATCTTCGGAAACGTTGAGGGTTTTTTCGCTGCTTTTAAGGCGGGCCGAAATGCTGCTTATATCTTCTTGATGCTGTTTAATTTCGATATCCAGCGATTTAAGATATTCTTCGGTAGAGCTTATATCGGTTTCTATCGACTTGTTTTCGTTTTCGAGCGCTTCTATTTTTTCGCCGACCTCGTCGACCGTGCGAACGTACGACTCGCGGTTGGCGTTAATTTCGGTTATCTTCGTCAAAAGGTCTTTTTCGATATTCTGAAGGCTTTCCTGCTCGACGATAATGTCGTAATTATCTTTTTTTATCTGCGCGTTTTTATCGTTCAAGGTTACGACTTTCGCCTGCATCGCCTCTACTTCGGCCGTAAACACGATAACCTTCTGCGTATGCTCTTCTCTTTTTTTATGGTATTCGCCAACAGTGGCTTTTTTTAACGACAATTCACGGCACTGCGCGTCGAATTCGTAAACCAGCTTTTTCATCTTTTTATTACGGAGCTGCTCTTCTATGGCCAGATAGCGCTGCGCGACCTGCGCGGCCAGCGAAAGCGGCCCCAGCTGCTTTTCGAGCTCGAGTATGAGGTCTGAAAGCCTGTCTATATTAACCTGGGTGTCGGCGATTTTGCGAAGCGACTCGTTCTTGTCGGCCTTATATTTGACTATGCCTGCGGCTTCTTCTATTATGGCCCGACGCTCGTTGCCTCTGGGAGAGCTTATTATGTTATCTACCATGCCCTGGCCTATTATGGAATAAGCGTCGCGGCCGAGGCCGGTATCCATTATCTTTTCTTTGATATCTTTAAGGCGGCACTGCTCGCCGTTTATGATATATTCGCTGTCGCCGGTGCGGTAAATTTTACGGGTGAGTATGAATTCATCTGAATCCACTTTGAAAAAGCGCGATTTATTATCGAACGTGAGGCGCACTTCGGAAAATTTAGCCGGCGGCGCGGTGGATGTGCCGCCGAATATTACGTCGTCCATTTTCTGGCCGCGAAGCGCCTTGGAGCTCTGTTCGCCAAGGACCCAGCGTATGGAATCGCATATATTGGATTTGCCCGATCCGTTCGGGCCGACTATTCCGAGCAGGTTCGAGGGAAACTCGAGAGTTGTACGATTGGCGAATGATTTAAAGCCATGAATCGTAAGATTTTTTAAGTACACTTATTTTACCATCTTCCTTTCGGCCGTATATTCCAGCTGGTCGTAGCGCGTTAGCCGTTATGAAACATTATATTATACGCAAGTTTAGCGTAAATTTCAATAGATGTTTCAAATTTTTTTAATATTTATCGATAATTTTTTCGAATTCGGCTATTTCCGAAGCGGAGCAGGCGAACTCATCCGAAGTTTTCATCATTTCAATTATCTTTACGGCCGCGAGCTTTTCGCCGGCCATAAGCGACGCGCGGGCCAGCTTTAAATAAGGCTCAGGAGCCGAAGGCCTATCCGCCGAGCACAGCGCTTTTTTATAAGCGGCCGCCGCGGCGCCGTAATTTTTAAGCCGCATGTGAATCTCTCCGAGCGTATCGAGAAATTCGGGCAGCTGAGCCGCTGAACAATTCTCCACGGCTTTTTTGCTGCATTTAAGGGCGTATTTAAGGTTTTTGCCGAGCGTCAGAAGCGTATAAGCCATATTGTTGTTGTAAAGAGCGCTTTGCGGTTCGAGCTCGAGACATTGGGCGTAGTATCGCGCGGCCTTATCGTATGCGCCGGTCGTCGAATAGATCAACGCCAGGTTTGATTTAGGAATAGGAGAAGCGCCGTCGAGCTTTTCGGCCATCATAAAATATTTGATGGCGAGCCCCGTCTTATTTGTTTTTAAAGCCACCACGCCGGCGTTCTGATAAAATCTGAAATCGGGAGGCTGCCTGAAAGCGGTTTCGTATCGGGCGAAAATATCGAGCGCTTCGGCGTGCCGCGAGCGGTAGTAATAAAACAGGCCGTAACGGCGGCACGTCTGGTAATCGAATTCCTCTATGCAAGAGGCGTTTTTATAATAGCGGTTTACAAAACCCGCCATGCGTAAATATTTTAGTATTTCGCCATCGCATAACGGGACTTTATTCAATGCGGCCGTATTTAAAACGCTGACTCTGAGGGCCGCGCCCTCTCCCGCGAAAGCTTTCAATCTAGCGTTAGCGCCTGCCGCGAAACGTTCCACCTTTTCGGGAACGATTTCGTCTTTAAAGCACATCACCGTCTTATCGGATGACAGCCTGAAAAGCCTTTCATATTTTAAACCGCTCTTCAGCGTCAGAGTTTCGACTTCGGACACAGCCTGGCCGAATTTTAACGGCGCGCTATATTTAACGGCGTCGATCACGCTTTTAAAATCGATCATTATCAGGTGCCTGAAACCGGAAAGCGTTTCGTCTGCGTTTAACGAAGGCCCGCACGCATACCGCGAGGCGAAAATTTCTCTCGGCAGAAAAACGTCGCCCGAATATATTTCTCTTTCGCCGCTATCGACAGGGACGCAGATGTCTCCTGCGGCGATAGGCAGGCTTTCGCCGTCGATTTCACAAACGGCTATCTTTTCCATAAGCGTAGAATCGAAAACGCCGTAATTTTTTGAAACGCGTATCACGCCCTTGAGCAGGCGCGGATAACAGCCTATTTTTTTGGAAGCGGCGCCGTTTACGACGTCGGTGGAGCCGTTATAAACCCCGTCGTAAACTTCGAAGCTGTCATTATAGTCCACGCCGTGGGCAGAACCGACGTTCACCAGAATAAAATCGCCCTTGCGCTCGATAACCGAGGCGCATTTGAAAGGCAGCTCGTCGTATAACGTAACGCGGTTTTTACCGAGGTGCTTTGAGCCGTAAAGCGCGAGATCTGCCTTTTTTATAAGCTCGGACGCGCAAACGTCCACTGGCGAAAATGCCGCGCCGGCCGAAAAAATTCCGCCCGCTTCGTAAAAAGCCGCGCCCAGGCTTATCGTAACGCGGCCGGGTTTGAGGGATATTCCCGCCTTTTTAGCCAGAGCCGAGGTATCTATAGCTTCGACCGCGGAGCGTATCGCCTCCGCCAGATCGACCGCGAGTTCGGCGGAAAGGCCGCGCGTTATAACCGCGAATTCTTCCCCGCCGTAACGGGCGAGCGTGAGGTCCCCGGCATATTTAGAAACCTCGTCGGCGGCCGCTTCCGCAACTTTTTCGATAACTATATCTCCCATGCGGTGCCCGAACGTGTCGTTAAAATTTTTGAAATTGTCGATATCGAATAAAATAAGGCCTATGTTAGAGTTTTCAAGGTTATATCCCAGTGGCGCGTCGTTTTCGCGGATCGCTTCGAATTCCGCTTCGCACGCGCCAAGAAGCGAACGCAGCTCCCGCTGAAAATATCCGTGATTAAAAAGCCCCGTCATGGCGTCCCGGCTCGCCGAAATCTCGGTTTCATAAAAGCCCAGGCACAGAGTCAAAGCCGTCCTCAATGCGACGGTCTGAAACGGCGGCGGTTCCTGCGGCTGATCTAAGGCGAGCGCGTAAAAATCGCCGCCGGCGTCGTAAAGAACATAGTGAACGCGGCTGCGGCCCGGCTTCTTAATGACCAGGCACTCTCCGCGGCCGAGGGCGTCTTTTAAATTTATTCCGTTCAGCAGCGAAATAAAGGCCGTGCCGATGCTTTCCGGGTAGAAATATGCGCGAACTTCGGCCTCCGCGGCGCTTATGCGGCCGGGCGGCGCGGTAAAATAAATTACTTCCGAAAGACCGGCTTCGACGCGTTTAAGATTATTGAAAACGCTTTTCAGCCTGCCTAAAACGTTTTTCGAATTCCTGCTCATAATCCACCACGGTCCTTTATGAAATATCGGGCATAAAGCGGTTCAGCACGCGGAAATACTTTTCAGAACGGAGTAATTTTACGCTGGTGCGAAGATAATCGTCTATTTTATTCTCTATGGTCAGAAGCGGGGCAGCCTTTTTTTCGGCAAGTATGCCGAAAATTTTCTCGAAATCTATATTGCCCGAATCCACCGAAAGGTGCTCGTCGGCTTTGCCGTAATTAGAATGCAGGTGCATCGCCCTTATGTAGGGGGCTGCGGCCCCCAGCCACTCTTCGGCGGAAGTTTTTGAAAAAACGTTGAAATGCCCGCAATCGAAGCAAAGTCCCAGTTTCTGTTTTTTGAACGTTTCGCACGCCGAAATAAATAAATCCGGTTCCGGTTCGTAAACGTTTTCCAGTGAAACTTTTACGCCGTAACTTCCGGCATAATCGAGTATTTCGGCCAGGCTCTCGAAAAGCCTGCCGTTCCAGTCGCTTTTAGATGAAGAAAGATAGGAGTTTTCCGTATAGCCGCTGTGAAAAACCACGTTTTTAGATTCCAGCGTTTTTGCCGCGTTGAGCGCCGTTATTATCCTTTTAACCGAAAGCTTTCTAACTTCGCGGTCTACCGAGCCCAGGGAAAGGTCCCAGAAAGGTGCGTGAATGGTCGAAAGCATCGAATTCTGGGCAAAAAGGCTTTTAAGCTCGTCCAGCCGCTCGTTTGAAACGCCGTTCAACGAATCCGAATCGATATATACTTCGGGAAACACTCCCAGTTCTTTAAAAACTCTAAAACGCCTGTCGATATCGGTAATTTTAATATTGGCGAAAATAGGGACTTTCAATTTGTCGCTGAACAACTTATCCACCTCTTTTATTTTGAATCGTCTAATTTGCGGGCTTCTTCAACGAGCATAACCGCGATATCGTCTTTTACGGCGTAAGCCAGACGGCATTTCTTGCAGTGGAGCTCGGAAACTTCCTTCGCATAAAATAAATCGCCCCTGCAGACCGGGCAGCATAAAACATCGAGCAGTTCCTTGCCAAGCATATTATATCCCCGCCTTTCATTACCGGAACTTGAATCCTTGAATTTCAGTCTTTATAGTCATATCTGCCGCAGCGGCCGCCTATGTTAAAAAGCCTCTTTCCGTCCTTGGTCACGCTTATGATTTCGCACGCGTTGGAGCACGCGCCGCATTCGAACGCGTCGGAAGAAATATCGGAATCGAAGCACGAAGCGCCTTTATAACGGCTTTTTTCGGCGCGCCCGCGGCGGCTTTTCATGGCGATCAGGGCCGCTCCTATGGCTCCCATTACATCGTAATGCTCGGCTACGTATATTTTTTTGCCGAGGGTTTCGCCGAAGGCTTTTATTATTCCACGGTTGGCCGCTACGCCGCCCTGAAAAACTATTTTATCCTTTATTTTTTTGCCGCGGCCCACGTTATTGAGGTAATTATTGACCAGCGCGAAGCACAGGCCGGCGATAATGTCGTGCTTCTGATAGCCTATCTGCTGCTTATGTATCATGTCCGACTCGGCGAATACGCCGCATCTTCCGGCGATTTTCGTCGGAAGAACCGATTTAAGCGCATAATCGCCGAATTCCGATATATCTATGCCGAGGCGCTGCGATTGCTGGTCTAAAAACGATCCGGTCCCGGCGGCGCATATCGTGTTCATGGCAAAATCCACTACCACGTTGTTTTCTATTATAATAATCTTCGAGTCCTGGCCGCCTATTTCAATGACGGTGGAAACGTCGTCGTAAAAATGCGTGGCAGCTACCGCATGGGCCGTTATTTCGTTTTTGATCTCGTCGGCCCCTATCAAATGCCCGATGAGATGCCGGCCCGAACCGGTAGTGGCCGCTCCCGCGACCGTATAAAGCCTTTCGAGCTCCTCGCGGCTTTCCGTAAGCGCGGTTTTGACCGCGTTTATCGGCGCCCCGTTCGTCCTGATATACCTTTTTTTCAAAAGGCGGCAATCTTCGCCCAGCACGGCCAGATTCACCGATACGGAGCCGACGTCGATGCCTATATAGACTTTTTCCCTGGGAGTTTCACGCATAAATAAATCCTTTTTTGACGCGAGTTTCAACCGCCGCCCGCGGCCTGCCCATTCTGATCATATCCACGTAAGCTTCGAGCCTCGTCACGAAAGCCGCCTCCGAAGTGTGTCCGTCGTAGGTGAGGTAAAGGCATGCAATATTTCTGTCGGAGCAAACTTTTGGAAGTATAGTCGTGGCGACGAGTTCCGGCATGCAAGAAAACGGGGTTATATGTATCAGGCCGTCGAAGCCGCCTCTGGAGTAATCAATCGCCGAAGCGATCGTCTGAACGCCTTTTCCGCCGATATCGCTGGTTATATACGGGCGGGCAGTTTTTTTCTGCGCCGCGTACGAGGTTTTTGAAAAATAATCCAGCGAAGTAAGCTTGAGCAGCCAGCTGGATAAATAAACGGTCTTATCGACCCACACGTTAAGATAGCCCAGGCGCCTGTTGATATTCATGTTGGCTTCCGAGTCGAGCATCATATAGATCTCGCCGAGAATGCCTATGCGCATGACTTCGCGGGGATCGATATCTGCCTTCAGCTCCGAGCTGTAATAATATTTCAATTCCCTTTTTAACTTTCCAATTTGCTCCGCCGTGGTAGTTTTCAGAAGAAGCGACTCCACCTGCGATTCGATTCTGTCCACCGCGCGCTTATCAGAGCAATGAGCGCGGTAATAATGAGAAAGCTTTTCATTTTCTTCGGAAAGCCGGAGTATCTTCCAGGCGAAAACGAAGGCGGATGCTACGCTCAATTTATTAAGGCCCGCTACGCTCGAAAGCTCGTTTAAAACCTTCGAAATGTTGTCCTGATCGAGAACCAGCATTTTAAAACGGTAGCCGGCGTCATTTAATATTTTTTCCTGAAGCATTCCATAAAATCCGAAACGGCACGGCCCGTTGCCGCCTGCCATGACTATGGTCTTAGCGCCTTTTTCTATAGCCTCCACAAAACTGCCTATGCATATTTTAAAAGGAAGGCAGACCTGCTCGGGCGAAAGCTTGAAACCTATTTCATAGGTCCTGGCGGTCACCGGAGGAGGGATTACATAATCTATGCCCATTTTTTTAAAAAGGGCCGTCAGTATTACGTGTAAGTTACCCATTCGGGCCGAAGTGATGTTCATGGCTTATCTTGAAAAAATATTAAAAAGCCTGTCGAAAACAGACAATTTCTTAACGACTATGGGTTCTACTTTTTCGCCGTCGATCATCCTGGCTATATTTACGAAAATTTTAGCGGCAAGAGATCGGCCGTTGAGGACTACCGGCCTTTTTTTAAAGTTAGATGAGATTATGTCGTAATCAAAAGGTATCTGAGCGGCGATAGGCAGGGCTAGAGTTTTTTGCATTTCATCCGGATCGAGCGCGATAGAATCGGCGATAAGGTGCGCCTCGATTTTATTGACTATGACGCTGATATTTTTTGGCAAAATTCCGTTGGCCTCCATCAGGCCGGCTATTCTGTCGGCGTTTCGAAGCGACGCGTGCTCGGGAGTCACTACGATAAGCGCATGAGTGGCCGGGGCGATAGCGCACGCAAAACCGTTTTCTATGCCCGCCGGTGCGTCTATAAGAATATAATCGAAATCCTTCATGAGCTCGTGGCAGAAAAGCCCCATCTGCTTTGGAGTGAGCTGGCTTTTATCGAGCGACTGCGATGCGGCTATTACGAAAAGCGAAGACACTCTAGGATCCTGCACGGCGGCGGAAGAGAACTTGACTTTGCCCGCCACGCAGCCCGCGATATCGTTTGTGACGTACTCTTCAAGCCCCATGACTACGTCGAGGTTTTTCAGGCCTATATCGGAATCTATTAGAAGGACCTTTTTACCGAGAAGCGAAAGCGCCATGCCGAGATTTGAGCAAACCGTGGTCTTTCCCGCGCCGCCTTTCCCGGAAACTATGGTATAGACTTTGGCGTAGCGCTCTTTGGTCTGCGCTTTGTCGGCCGCCTGGTCTCTGGCCGTAGCGGCCGCTTTGTGATTGGCGTTAATATCGTTAGCCAAAAGAAACACATCCTTTAGACAGCGATTCATCGAAATGCTCTTTGAGCATCAAACCGCCCTGATGAAGGCTGCATATTACATTTCCACCTATAAGCTTTTCGGGTATCTGCGATCGGGTCAGCGAATGCTGGTCTATGCGTACTTTTACCGGCGCGAACGAACCGGCGTAAATAAAAGAATTCGGGTCTTTTGAAAGCCCGGCGTTAGCGACGCCCAGAAGTTCTCCGAGCACGACGACTGAATGGCCGGCTTCGATTACGCCGCCTGCGTTGAGATTGCCTATTAAAACCACCGAGCCGCCATACTCTACGACCTGGCCGCAGCGGACGTTAGACCTCATATAAAGAGTTTGTTTAGTCTCGAAGCAGTCCGCCTGAAGCGGAGCGAATTCGGCCGAAGCGCTTTTACGGCTTAAATCGGCCGTATTGGAATACAAATGGGCCACTTTGACGCCGCAGTGGTCTTCTATATATTTTTTTAATTTTTCCGCTTCTTCGGAACTCAAGGCCCTTTCGCCGAGATCTATGGCGATTCCTGCCTGCGGCGCGTTTTTCACTTCGGCGATGCGAGCGCAAATGGAAGCGCCAAGGCTTCTTTTTGGGACTTTTTCGCCCACGCGCATAACGCATTCGTTTTTATTTTCTTCTATTGTAATATTGCCGCCGGAGCGATGGTACATTATCTTTTGCCTTCGTCCTGTATTTTAGTTATCATCTTGCGGGCGTATTTATTATTAAAATCGATGGAAAGAGCTTTGTTATAATAGTACAGGGAATTGGTGAGATCGTTTTTCTCGAAATAATAAAGATCGCCGAGGTTTATGCATGCGTTAATATAGGTGGAATCGAGCTCGAGAGTTTTTTTATACATTTCGATGGCGCGGTCTACATGGTTTTCATTGTGATAAATCACGCCGATTTGAAAATATGCGTCTTTGAAGTTAGGATCGAATTTAAGAACCAGCTGAAATTCTTCAAGAGCCGAGTCTTTTATGCCTTTTTCAAGGTAATATACGCCGAGGTTGTAATGCGAATAAGGGTCGCTGGGAACCAGATCGATATATTTTTTCATGTAAAACGAAGCTTTCTGGTCGTCGCCCATTTTAGTGTACAGGCTGCTAAGGGCGCTGTGCGCAATAGGATCTTTGGGATCGAGTTCGATGGCCGTTTTGAATTCGGCTTCGGCGAGATCGTTCTTGCCGATTTTGGCGTAGATTATGCCAAGGTTATAGTGGGCGAAAGCCAGCTTATTATCTATTTCAATGCCTTTCATTAAAAAAGCTATGGCCGTTTTATAATCGCCTTTTTTAGCGTACGCGAGCCCCAGGCTGGCATAAGATTTAGCGTGGCCGGGATCGACTTCGATCGCCCGTTTGTAATTTCTTATGGCCAGATCGATCTTTCCGTTCTGGCCCGCCACGTTGGCTAGGTTATAATACTCGGTAGCCGTGCGGAACTTCGGCAGCAGGTCCATGTCTTCGTTAGGGCCCGTTTCTTTTCCTTTGCCGCATCCGGAAATATTGGCCGCGAGAAATATAATCAAAAATGAATATATTATTTTTCTTATCGCGCAATGTTCGCTAAATGTCATATTTACTCCTTAAAATAAAAAACTTATACGGTTTTATAATTATATAATATTTTCATGGAAATTGCAACATTATAAATTGGTGAGGTTAATCATTGAAGCCTCTTGGCGGCGTGAGACTCCGGATACTTTTTGGAAATTTCGGTTTCTATTATCGCCGCCTCATAGCTCTTTGCAAGCTTTCTATAGCACTGGGCCATATAGAAAAGAGCGTTAGGCCCGGCCGAGTCGCCGGCGAATCTTTTATGCTTTTCGAACGCTACGAGCGCTTCCTGAAAGAGTCCGCGCGAAAAAAGCGAGACGCCTTCGCGGAAATAATCGGTCAGCTTATATTTCAGCACCAGAAGATTGCCGCCCGCCGACGAAAGCACGAAGATATTTTCGTCGTTGAGAGCTACATCCAGAACCGTCAGATCGGCCCGGCCGGCTTCGTCGTTTAAAGCGCCCGCCGAATCGACCGCGAATCCGTTAAGCGTATTGAAAACTATTATTTTTTTCTGCTGGACGTCACAGGCGAAAGCCGAATTATTTTTACAAAACGTCAACATGGAAAGCGCGTTCTTTTTAACGACAGCCGGATCGTCGATACTAAAAACGCCTTTCGCGGAGCCATTTTCATCGTACTTCAATATTTTATTGCCTTCTCTGGATATCAGATAAAAATTTTTAAACATATCTGACGCGATCGAAGAATAGGCGTCGCCTTTTTCGGGGATTTTAAATTTAGCGACGGTGCGGCCGGTTACGTCGAGTTTATAAACTCCGGCTTCGTTTTTGCAGAGCCCGAGAACGTTGGCGTAGCCGTCGCCGGCGATGTTTTTCACGAAAATTTTTCGCGCCTCGATTTTTATGCTGGTTATTTCGAGCGGAATGTCTATTCGTTTAAGCTTTGCGTCAGGCGATAATTCATAACACTTTTGAGCGTTCAGATCGAAAAAATTTATGCCTGCCGAAGAATTGACCGTAATAAAATTCTGCGGATAATTAGTTTTTTTTGCGAGCGTGTCGTTAAGAATACGCAAAAATTGGAAATTGTAGTTAAGAGTGTAATGCTGATTCGAAAGGTAATCCAGAACGTGTATTTTTTCGTGAAGATCTGCATAAAGGCCGTAATGAGGCAGAAAATTGGTGCCAAGGATATTGCCGTAATTTTCAACGTATTCGCCTTTGGAATTAAAGACCAGAGCGGAATTTTTATCTTTGTCGCAGACTATAATCCTTTTGAGGCGGTCTACGATTATGCGTTCGGGCGCAAGAAACCTCGAAGCGCTTTTGCCGTAGCTGCCGAAGGAAAAACTGAACACTCCGGAACGCGAGTAAACGTTTATTTTATAATTTTTGTCGTCGAGTATATAAAGGCTGTCCGATGAATCTATAGCGAAATCGCAGGGAAAAAGATTGTTTTCAAAAGTTATATTTCCGCCCGTAACGGCGCCGTAAGTGGATATGACCCTTCCGTCCGCGCTTATTTTTTCTATCACCCTGTCGTTTTTCCTGAATATAAATATCTGGCCGTCCGAATTTTTCAGGATTTTATTTCCATGATAGTTTTTAAGGGTGTATTTATAAGTTTTCTTAGTTTCGGCGTCCGCGGAAGGGATTATGTTCAAGATGTTAGAAGCCGCGCCGTCTACAAGAAATATATCGTTTTGAGGCGAAAAATAAATATACGCGTCGTCGGAAAGGTTTTCATATTTGAGGTCGAAAAGCTTTTTGTCGTTTTCATATACGAAAAGCTTTCTGGAGTTCATTTCGGCTAAAATGGTATACTTTACGTTTGAAAATACCTTTACCGCGAACATCTGCTTCTGGAAAGAGCCTTGATTTTCGGTTATTTCCGTTGAATTCAAAAGCGCGCCCGAAGGGGAAAAGCGGTAAAAACGGCCGAGAATAGAGCATGTCATCATTATGTTGCCGTTGATATCGCGAATCATATTAGACGGCGCTAATATTCTCGACTCGGTGCCGAAATTCAATTTGACGCGGTCGGCCAGCACGCCGAACTTATTGAACACCAGCAGGGCCGCAGACGCTTTGTCGTAAACGATAAAATTAGAATCGGCGTCCACAAGAAAATTTGAGGCCGAAGAAGAGCTGATATACTTATAACGGTCCAGCAGGAAAAACTCTTCCTTGAGCATGGGATGGTTTTTAAAATATTTTTCGTCGTCGGCGAACATGAACGAAGGCTTGAGCCTGTCCACTTCGAGCGCGGCGTCTTTTTTCAGCTTCTGCTCCATGCGTTTTTCGCTTCTGGAAACGTGCTTTTTCAAAAGCAGGACGTTCATGGCGTCTCCGCATGCGCCGAGCAGCGACGCCGCCGTCAGCAGGATCGAAGCGAGCATGAATTTTTTGAAATCATTCTTTTTAAACATAACAAGCCTCATTTGTTTTCTATTATTTTATCAAGACCGATATAAAGCGGCGTTCTGTCGGGCTTAACGGCCAGCTTCACGATTTTATTGGCCGCGGAATCGCTTACGTAGATATTAGCTTCAGAGTCCACCGCCACGCCGGATATTTTTGAAAAATCCCCGCCTACAAAACCCAGAAAATTTCCGCCGGCATCAAAAGACGCGAGCTTCGAGCCATTTTCAACGGCCACGCCGGCAAGGACGATATTATCGAGCAACACGGCCGCTGCCAGAGGCTCTTTAAGGCCTTTGATTTTTTTTAACGAAATTTCCCCGGCTATATTGCCGTATTCGTCGAATTTAGTTATCCTGGCGTTTCCGGAATCCAGGACATATATATTGTTTTTTGAATCTATGCCGACGTCCACCGGCTCGTTGAATTTACCGCTTCCATAGCCAAATCCGCCAATTTCAAGCATATAATTGCCGTTGGTGTCGAATTTTTGCACGCGGTCGTTTTTAGTGTCGCATACCCATATATAATTGGAGCGGTCGGCCGCTATTCCGAGAGGCGAGTTA
>MWBZ01000040.1 GCA_002069765.1 bacterium ADurb.Bin243 | reverse complement strand
ACCATGATTTATATGATCACTGGCAAACTCAACTTCGATGATTTATTTGTTACCCACACAATTTGAGAAAGAACCAAAATATTGTTATTTCACTAACGACAATTGAGTTGACTTTAGTGGATTCATTATGATAAGATATTTTTCGCCGGCCACGAAGCCGGATTGTAAATCCGATATCGCATCCAGCGGCTAAAAACAATAAATGAGAGGAAAAAGGTATGAAATACTTCAAAACCGGAAATAAAAAATTCAATATATTGCATATTGCATTCATTTTAGCGCTCGCGTTTTTATTTTACAGTCCAGTTTCGGCGTGCGCCGCCGAAGAAACGATTAAGCTCACCATTCTTCACACCAACGATATCCACTCGCACCTTACCCCGTTCGACGTGCCTGATATCGGCAAAAACCTCGGCGGCTCGGCGCGCCACTATGAGTTCATCAAAAAAGTCAGGGCCGAAAACCCGGCCACTCTTCTTCTCGACGCCGGCGACATCTTCCAGGGCACGCCTTTTTATACTTTTTTCAAGGGCGAAGCCGATGTGGCGGCGTTTTCACTTCTGGGCTACGACGCGTCCACTCTCGGCAACCACGATCTGGACGACGGCCTGACGAACCTTCTGAAGCAATTAAAAAACGCTTCGTTTCCGATGCTTTGCGCCAACATTTTTTATAAAAATTCCAATAAGCCCGTTTTACAGCCGTATAAAATAGTGGAACGCGGCGGGCTGAAAATAGCGCTCGTGGGGGCCATCGGAAAGACCGCATGGGACGTAATTCCAGCCAAGCTTGTAGAAGGGCTTTATTTCGAAGACGAGGTCAAAACGCTGAAGGCGCTGACCGCGACGCTCAGAAAGGAAGCGGACCTTATAATACTGCTTTCTCATCTGGGCTACGAGCCCGACCTGGATTTCGCCAGAAGCGCAATAAATATAGACGTAGTGGTGGGCGGGCATACCAACACGATTTTAATGAAGCCCGAAGTGATTAAAAACGGCGCGGCCAATGGAATAGGCGGCACGCTGATAATGCAGGGATTTAAATGGGGCGTTTATATAGGCAGGCTCGATCTGACTCTGGACGCAAAAACGAAAAAAATAAAGAGTTACGAGGGCGGGCTGAATCTTATAGACTCAAAAATATCGGCCGATGAAAGTTCGGCGGTTTCGCTGCTGATAAAAAAGTATGAAAAGCTAATGAACGAAAAAGTGAATATAAAGCTGGGGGTTTCCAGCTCGGAGATGACTTACAGCGACGATCAGAAGCACAAGCGCGACCTGCCGTTAGGGATTCTGGTATGTGATATTTTAAAAAAAGCGGGCGGCGCGGATATGGCGTTGATTAATTCGGGCGGCATACGCGACATGCTTCCGAAGGGCGATATTACGCTGGCGACGGTTTTAAAAATACTGCCGTTCGATAACAGCATAGCCACGATGGAGCTGAGCGGCGCAGATATAAAAGCCATTTTCGAGTTCATAGCGGCTAAATACGGCGGGATATCAGGCTATCAGTTCGATTCAGGCGTTTCGGTCACGCTCGATTTAAAGGCGAAAAAAGCGCGCGACATAAAAATCAACGGCGCGGCGCTCGACGAGAAAAAGCTATACAGGCTTTCGACTATTTCATATATGGCCGAAGGCAACCAGAACGGGTCGGTATTTTTTAAAAACGCAAAAAACTTAAAAGACGACGGTTTTTATTTAAGAGACGCCGTCATCGAGCATGTTAAAACAAACTCGCCGATAACGGCGTCTGAGCACAGGGTAATGAATATTATCGAATAATCTTACTTCAGGGATTCAAACCATTTAGCGGCCATCAGGCACGATATTATTATCGCGTCGGGATGGCCGGTCTTTTCTCCGGCGCCAATCAGCTCTGCCTGCGCGCCCGATAATTTTAAGCGGCGGCAGACAATGGCCGACATTACGGGCGGAACTATCGTATCCGAGCCGCCATGGTACAAATTGACCGGCGCGAGAGGTTTCCAGTTTTTATACGCCGCGTTTTCGGCGAGCACTTTATTGAAAGCCGTGCGGCCTTGAGAATAAAGGCTCATGAATTTATCGTTCAAAACCCCTTTTAACGTGGCCGGCAGTTTCATGGTTTTTTCGATCGTATTACCGCGCATGACTATATCGCGGATCAAATCGCCGTACGGCGCTTCGAAAAGGCCGCATTCGGCGACTTGCGGGCCGTACATGAGGGAATAGGAAGCGAGTATCCTTCCGGCCACGACGGCGGAAAGCGCATTAGGGCGTATTATCCATGAGCGCAGCAGGAGGTCGGGGTCGCACGCGCCAGCGATAACGGCGCTGGCAGCCACTTTAAAAGCGCCTGCAGACGGGCGTTCGCCGGACTCGAGATGCCTGTGCAGCGCGAGGGTCGCATGGCCGCCCTGCGAGAAGCCGGCGAGGTATATTTTACCGTCTGCGATAGCGGCGCCGGAAGCGTTCAAAAATTGCTTAACGGCGGTCAGGAAAGCGGAGCAATCGAGGGCGGTAGCCTGCGCGTGAAAATAAGGGTGAAACGAAACGGGCTCGCCGAGGCCGCGGTAATCGGCCATAGCGACGGCGAATCCGCGCAGCGCGAAAACGCAGGCGACGGCTTCGGCTTCGGAGCATTTATCCAGCATCGAAGGCGCGGCGGAGTCGTCGAAAATGGTGCCGTGCTGATAGCTTACCAGAGGGTATTCTTTCATACGGCCGGGGAGGGCCACGAGTCCGCAGGCGCCATAGGGATTGCCGGATTCGTCCACGGCAGAGTATTTCAGTTTGTAGTATAATATTTTGTTTACTGTTGTTTCTTTGGCCGCGTTCAATATTTCGGCTGTCTGCGTTTGCGGTATTTTATTTTTCACGAGAAAACTTTCGATATCTTCGAGGCTTCTTTCGGCGATAAGTTCGGCGGAAAGAAGCGCGGCGTATTTATGGGCGCCCGCGTTCCGCGCCGCCGCCGGCATGGAAAAAAGCAGCAGGGCCGAGGCGAGAAAACCGATCAAAAGGCTTCTGTACAGGGTAGTTTTAAAATTCATATTTTTCGTTCCTTTCATGTGTTTATATAATATATAACGCTATTTTAATCGAAGCTTATTATTTTAGAATTGGAATAATAATGCAGCAGTATCTGTTCGTAATTTTTTCCGAGAATGGCCATGCCTTTTGCGCCGTCCTGGCACAATCCGACGCCGTGTCCCCAGCCGGCGCCTTTAAAGATAAAGCGCTCTTCGCTTCCCGCGGCGTTACCCGGTAAAACTTCAAGCACGAACAAAGAGGAGCGCAGCATTCCGAATAATTTCCTGATAGGCAGTTCTTTATAGACCTTTTCGGTCTTGCGGGAGCCTTTGAGGGCGATAGCGACGACTCTTCCGGAAGCGCCGCGTTCGAGCACATCGACCGCTTTAAGCGCGCCGATATCGAACTGTTTTTTTATCATGTGTTCCATTTCAGTGCGGCTGAATTCGCGCGTCCATCTGTATTTATCAGGATTATTGCACGCGCCGGGCACCGAGCAGTACGAAGCGGGCGCGTCGGTAATGAACTTTCTAATCGCCGCTTCGTTCGTGGAAAGGTCGATGGCGGTTTCGGTTGTGGAGTCGGTAATTTTTACAAGCGCGGAATCGAAGGGGGCGCTCCATATTTTATTTGAATCTTCGGTAAGGCCGCCGCAGTTGGCGTGATAGACGGTATCGACGATATGGCCGTTCGAAAAAACTATTTTACCTGCGGTCTCGTCGACGGCGCGGTCGGATTGTTTACGGCGGTTATTGATTCCGCCGTAAGCCTGGCAGTGCGTGCCGGAGCAGAAATCGTAATCGGATTCGGTATGGCGGGTTTTGTATTTGGCGAGAACTTCAGAGCGGGCCGCCACGGCCTGCGCGCATATCGCCTGATAGGCCGAGTCGGGCTCGATTTCCGAAGGAACCACCACTTTTAAAAGCTCTTCGAAGCTTATTTCGTTAACGATCTGGATCAGGCCTGAATTATCGCCGGATATTTTAAGCGAGCCGGCATATTTTGCGTCTTTGAAATTATGCCATTTATCGCCGCGGCCGAACTCCATATTTTTAATAATAGCAGGGCCGTCGGGCGCCACTTCGAGCCTGGCGATATTTTTAAGGCTGATATCTTTGCCGTTTTTTATAGCGGCGTGGCCGATCGAGACATCGAAGCGGCAAACGGATTTTTTTTCCCTTACCGGATGGGCAAAAGCGGTGATTTTATGGCTCGCTCTCGCTTCGTCGCAGAATTTGCGGCACCGCTCTTCGGTTTCAAAAGGGCCGTGCGCGGTGAAAAGCGTGCGTACGTCTATGGAAAAATCGGCCCTGGCGGGCTTAAGAATACAGCCGTAAGTGAAAAAAACGGGCTTACCGAATATTTTTTCAAGAGCGGTTATAACGTCGAGCGCGTCTTTTTTTTTATCTTCCCTTTGCAGGTAAGAGTAGGGGAAGGTTTTTAGAACCGCGTAATATTTTATAACCGCGGGTTTCGAGCTGGTTATTCTTTCGACCTTAAGGGATAGCGCGCTGGATTTAATGTTTAATTTTTCACGGCCGCCGCCGTCGAACGCTTTAAGCGAAAAATTGCCGGATACGGATATTTCGGCGGTTTTGAAGTTATCGATCAGGCATACGTCTATATTAGCGGGAAGCTGAACGCTTGATTCGTTGGGCGGGATTTTAAATTTCTGCTCCGCAAAGCACAAAGCGCAGCGCGTGAAAAATGCGGCGGAGAAAATGATAGCGGCCGATAAAAAAGTTAATAATAAAAAGAAATTCCGGCAGGTTTTATTTCCGCTGGAATAACGCAGAAAAGCATTCAAAAAATCGCATATTTTAGAGAACCGCATGCGCACGCTCCGTTCATTAAAATTCATCATATATAAAGCCTTTTATGAGGTTTTTAAGATAAAGCCCGTTTTTAAGATCCGGCGATATTTTCAGCACTTCGTCTATTTCCGCCGCGGCTTCTTTGTACCTGAGTTTTTCGTAATATAATTCCGCAAGGGACATTCTGGCGCTGATATGTTTGGGATTAATCTCCGCGGCGCGTTTAAAGCATTTTTCAGCTTCCTCATACGCGGATTTATTCAAAGTTTTTTCTTTTAAATACCTCAGGCCGAGAAGGTAGAACGGCTCTTCGAAACGCGGATACGACCGGGTGAGAAAGTAAAGGTAGCGGAACTCCGAGTTCAGGTCCATGTGCCTGATGGCGATCTGCGCGAGTTCATAAACGATGGGAAGCGAAAGGTTTATATTGGTGGCTTTTATAAGGCGGCCGGCCGCTTCTTCGTGCCGGCCGAGTTTTTTGCATATATCGGCCCCGAAAAAGTAAGGCTCGGTTTTAAGTTCGAAAAGCTGGGAGGAAAGACCGTAAAATTGTAGCGCCTTTTCGTCGTTACCGCTGACTTCATAAATTTTTCCCTGCATGAGGTACCAGTCTGAGTTTATATATTTAATGCCGAATATAGCGCTTAAAAAGGAGAAGAGTATTATTAAAAGGCCTGCCACAAGGCGATAGAAGGCGCCCGATATATCGAAGGTAAAAATCTGGCCTTTATCGAAGGCGCTCGAATTTATAGCGAGCGCGGAAAGCGCCGCGAACATGAATAACATGTGCGGAAGCGCGAGCGTAACGTTAAAGCACGAATCGGTAAGGATATAGATCAGAAGGCACGAAACGATCGCCGCGTGATCGCCTTTTTCGCCTTTTTTCAGGGCGGTTTTGACGGCGAAATATATAACGGAGGCCGAAAACAGGGTGAATAATACGAAGGATACGACGCCGCTTTCGGCGAATATATTAACGAATTCGTTGTGCAGATGCGACGGGTTGAAAAATTTAGGAACTCCCTGCCACATGGCCGAAGACTGGTCTATCGCCTGGGCGTACTGCGGAAAGGCCATAAGCATGGCGTTAAGGCCGCTGCCGAAATAAAAATTAGACTTGATTATTTCGAGCCCTACGGTAAGCATATAAAGCCTTTTAGAAGTTGTCTCGCCGCTGAAAAAGAGCTCGAAGGCCCTTGAAAGAAGGGTTTCTCCGGAGGCTGAAAGCATGTCTTTGAGCTGTATGAAGAAAATCACGGCCAAAAATGAAACGATAATATTTATGAAGGCCGGGATTTTTTTAGGCGCCGTTTTTCTGACGATTATGAAATGGGATATTAAGAAAGCGGCGAAAGCTATCTGCGACGAGCGGCATAGAGGGATGAAAAGCGAGGCGGCGAATAAAAACTGGCTCGCCCACAGCGCGGCTTTTTTCCATCCGGCGTCAGCATATAACAAAAACCTTATATTCAGGGCGCACATCACCCCGAAAAATGGCGCGGCGAAATCGGGATTTCCGAAAGTGGAAACATACGTCTGGCGGGTGGTAAGACCCGTGGAATCGATATTCTGCCAGATTTTAACTGTATTGACGCCGAAAGCCTCGCCTATTATAACTACGGCCGGAAATACTCCGGAAGCGAGAAGGGCGATAAGTAATCGTTCGGTGTTTTGAGGGCTTTCGAATGAGGAATAAAGGTAAAAGACGAACCAGGCGGCTATTACAGTGTAATAATGGAGCTTGAACATCGAAAGCCCTTCCGAAGGGGTGTTTATCAAAGAAAGGGCGAGCGAGGCCGCAAAGGCTAAAAACAGAAGCGCGCTCGAAGGCGTTCTGACGGCAGGGTTGTTTTTTTTCAGTATCAGCGCGAGTGAAATCAAAAGCCCGCCGACGGCAGATCCCGCGTATATGGCAAATTCCTTCGGCGCGAGGCAGTGCGAATAGCACATGCGCGAATAAAAAGAAGGCAGCGCGAATAAGAAAATGGCAAGAAAAACGAATAACAGTTTATTGACTATATCAAGGGCTTTTTGCAAAAAAATCTTCCTCTCGAATGTACGCAAAATTATTTTAACGGCTTCTTTCAGCCGCGGCGGCATGTTTTAAAAACAGCCGCCGGAAAATATCAGCGGTCCGCGTATAGGATAGCCGCGGAAATAGGCTCCAGTTCTATTTCCGGGTCGCGCGGATCTATCTTAACGAACGGCTCGAAGCGGCCGCCGTGATAAAAAACTTTCCACTTTTCGCCGGGAAGTATGAATTTAACGGTATCGCGGCGCGGGTTCACGAGTACGGCGACGGCTTTCCATTCGTCGCCGGACTTACCGCGCCTGATCATATAGGCGAGGCATCTGGGGGCGACCGGCAGCTTCAAATCATGCGTGAAAAAGTCAACGCATTCAAAAATTTCGGCGGCGTTCTTCATACGCAGCATGGGATGGGCTTTTCTGAGCGCGATAAGCCCCTTCACGAATTCGACCATGTCGCGGTTTTCTATTTTAAGGTCCCAGCTGATCTTATTGATCGAATCCGGTTTATTATAGCTGTTTTCCTCGCCGTCTTTCGTGCGCATCATTTCCTGGCCGGCATGCAGAAAAGGGACTCCCTGCGACGTAAGGGTCAGAAGGCAAGCGAGCTTATGCATTTTCTTTATTTTTTCTAAAGTTATGGACTTATCGTACCCGGTGGTATGTATAAGCGTGTCGTAAAGCGTACGGTTATCGTGAGCCTCGCAGTAGTTGATGGTTTCGAGCGGAGAAGAGGCGAAATCGAGAATGCTGCCGATTACGCCGCGTTCTATAAGTTCGACGCCTTTCGTGCCCTGCACGTAGCCGCCCTTATTGTCCCACACGGAGCCTTTAATTGCGTCGCGGAAAATATCGTTGAAAACGGCGAATCCCTTATCGCGCTGGGCGCCTTTTACGGTCGGTTCGATTCCGGCGGCGCCGGCGGCCCATGGCTCGCCGTATATAAATATGTCCGGTTTTATTT
Organism: bacterium ADurb.Bin243; assembly: GCA_002069765.1. GTDB lineage: Bacteria > Muiribacteriota > UBA9980 > UBA9980 > UBA9980 > UBA9980. Next base: position 22,959 of record MWBZ01000040.1, on the reverse strand, counting down.
TTTTAAGCTCGCCGGTGAGCAGATAAACGGTTTCGGTATCGATAAGCCCCATCAGGTCGAATCTGAAACCGTCGATTTTATATTCTTTAACCCAGTATTTAAGGGAGTCGATTATGAACTTGCGTCCCATGTAGGATTCCGATTTGAACTCGTTGCCGCAGCCCGAGCCGTTCCAGTAATCGCCGTTGAGCTTGCAGCGGTAGTAATAATTTGGCGCCAGAGCGTTAAAGCTGTGTTTTACGAGTTCGTTTCCCTCGGCGGTATGGTTGTAAACTACGTCCATGACTACTTTTATACCGTTTCGGTGAAACGCGTCGATCATTTTTTTGCATTCGGACACGCGGCTTGAATCGTAAGTTTTAGTGGCGTACCAGCCGTCCGGCGAGTTGAAATTGACCGGCATATATCCCCAGTTATATGCGGGGCTGGATTCGTCGTTTTCGAAGTCCTGGAAAGGAAGTATCTGAACGGTGTTGATTCCGAGTTCTTTGAGGTGTCCGATTCCTGTTTTAACGCCTCGCTCTTCGGCGTGCGCGGTATTTTCTTCGGCAGCGCCGAGAAATTTGCCGCGGTTGACGACGGAGGTTTTTTCATCTATCGTAAAATCGCGTATATGCATCTCATAAATAACGGCCTCATCTATTGTAAAAACGGGCGAATCGGCGACCGGCGTTTTATCGTCTATGATCATGGCGCGGCCGTTATGGGCGGTATTGCATTTAGAGTAGGGATCGAGAGCCAGATGGGTTTCGCCCGCTATCGTGACTTTATATTTGTAGTATTTATGGAGCAGGTTTCCGGCGGTTTCGCACGCCCATACGCCGGCCCTCTCTTTTTTCATTTCATGCTCTGCCGCGGGCGAGCCGGTATGATCGTCGTAGATCAGAACTGAAACGGCGGATGCAGAGGGAGCGAAAACCCTGAACGCGCATGACGCCGGGCTGTATATGCAGCCCAGTTCGCCGTCGTAGTTAAAGGCCGGCGAATATAATAAGCCTCGCGGCTTAAGTTTTGCGGGAATGAAACCGTCTATCGCGACTTCGATTTCAGGCGGCGCCTGGCTGAAATCGTATTTTATGCCGTCTTCGAGGATGATTTTAAGTAAATTAGATTTCCGGGCCGCGGCGTGCTTTTTTGAATGAGCATGTTCCGGCCGCCCGCTTTTTTCGTGGCTGCCGTGGCCCCTGCCTGCGGATTCGCCGTCGATTTCATGGCCGTTATCGTCGATTAGCGCGATTCGCGAAACGGCGTAAGTTTTTCTCGCATTCAAATCGCGCGCCAGCGCCTTTAAACCGGAAGCTCCGGACGCGCCGATTTTTTTGGAAAGCACAACGATTATTTCATTTTCCGAATCAAGAAAAGCGTTTTTAACGAAAGGGCTAATATCGGGCCTGGAGGTAAAAACTTCTTTTTTGCCCGAAACGATGAACAATTCTTTTTTATGCAGTTTTTTCAATTCGGAAAGTTCGATAAAACGGTTAGGATCGTCTTTTTGCTCCCACTGGTTATATTTCGGCAAAACACCTATGCTTCCGGCGTTTTTATATTTATCGGCGTCCAGAGTGAATACCGCGCCGAATTCGTTTATGCCGGCCTGGTCGATTTCGACGGTAGTCCCTTCGGGAACGGTCCAGCTCCAGAGCTTCCAGCCGCTGTAATCCCCGTCGGGCCTGTGGTAATGGATCGATATGCGCTGGTCCGAGCCGGTCGAAGCGGCGGCGGTGGAAAAAAGAAGCGGGACCGTAAAGATAACTATCAGCAAAATCATTAAGAATTTTATTTCCATATAAAGTTCTCCTTTAGTATATTCTGAATAAAAGGCGGCCTGTATTGAAACGGCGGCAAAAAAACGCGCCGTTTTATTCTCCGATAATCTTAACGATAAGGCGTTTTCTGCGCTGCCCGTCGAATTCGGCATAATAAATTTGCTGCCATGGCCCGAAATCGAATTCGCCTTTAGTCACGGGCACTATTACCTCGTGGCCTATTAGAAGGTTTTTAAGGTGCGCGTCGCCGTTGGTCTCGCCTGTTCGGTGATGGCGGTAGTTTATATTGAAAGGCGCCACTTTTTCGGCCCATTCTTTTATGTCTTCGAGCAAGCCCGATTCCGCGTCGTTAACGAAAACTCCAGCGGTTATATGCATCGCCGAAACGAGCGCGAACCCTTCTTTGATAAGCGATTTTTTCAGGCAGTTTTCGACTTCGCCCGTAATGTTTATAAATTCGACCTTATTTTTAGTATTGAACCACATATAGTCGGTATAGGATTTCATCGTTATTCCCCTCCGCCTGTTTTTTGCCCGTCAGGATTTTTGTTTTAATATTATAACATTACGGCGCCTATAATCGCAACAAAATATTTATCGAATACGCCCGCTTATTATTAATTTGACAATAAGCTGATATTTTGTTAAAATTATATCGGCCGTCAAACCCTGCCGGGTTTTAAGGCCCGGATTCCGGCGCATGCGCCGGAACGCAACGATAAAAAAGTATAAGGTGCCTGATTATGAGCTGCCTGATCAAATCCGGCCCAGGCCGGAGCTTAAATATAAATTATTGCGACCGCCGCAGGAGCCGCCCCGGAAACGCGGTGCTCATGCTGCTGCCCATCGTCCTTTTCATGCTAGTTTTCGGCTACGCGCTCATCAGGCGCACGTCGTCGGAACATACCCAGTCGTTTCACGTGCACAGGCAGAACGTTGTCACCTATCTCGCCGAAGGCGCCATAAACATAGCCATGCAATATGTCAGCGAAAATCTCGAAAAAAAATATAAACAGGAGCTCATCGAAGACCGCGTTAAGATGGTCAATTTATATGAAAAAATCCCCGAAATCAAGAAAAACGTCGATTTTCTCTTAAAAGCCATGCCCGGCTCGGAGCTGGTTAAGCTGACGATGGACTTTTCCGACGCCGTCAAATTCGACAAACTGCAGCGCGACCCGAATGAAAAAATGGGCCTTCTAATATTTTCCTGCGGCGTTAAATATTATGACGTTTCAACCGTGCTCAAAATAGTGCGCGACGTTAAAATAGTCAACGTATCGCCTCCGGCCGAAGATTTTACGCTTTATACCAACACGCCGCAGGCTAACGAGCTTGAAATAAACGACGGCCCTTCGCTTCTATGCACAAATAAAGACTCCGACACGGGCGCGACAGGCAATATAAGAATCGCCGGAGGCGAAAAAGGCAATCTTTTCCATATCGGCGAAAGATACGCCTGGGACGATCAAAGCATGAGTCCCATGCCGGAGCGGGCCAGATGGCTCACATACAGCCGTAACAGCCCGTCTCAAGCGTTCAACGCGCTCGACGACCTTCCCAAGCCGAGCATATCGCTGGTACAATCTTCCATAGAGGCCGAGCTTAAAGCAGACGGCCTTATGGTCGTTAAAGACAAGAGAAAAAGTTTTCATTGCGTAATAAGCATAGAAGTCCCGCTTACCGACGAAAAAGTGCCGCCTTTCGTTTACGGCGGCGTGCCGTATAAAAAAGGCGGAGAAGAGCCGCCGGAAGTCAAGCCCGAGCAGGGTTACGGCAAGGGGTGCCTTTTCGGGTACGCCACCAAAACAAACGTAGATAAAAAAAAGGTCTATCTTCCCAAAACGCTTTACGGCAAAGGCCTTAAAAAACTTTACGCAAAATACAACCGCAAAGAAGAGGTCCTTACAATTCCCGTTTCGGCAAATCCGCCGCGGACCATAAAAGTTTATGTTTACTATTACGGCCCCGAAATAGCCGAAAAAATCGTCGAGCCGTATTCTTCGGCCAACCGCGCTTTCAGCGTCGTAGACAGCGACAGCGAAGGGCGCATAGGCTTCGACGGCTGCGCGGCGCTAAAAGGCGAAGAGTATAAGAAAAGGGCCTTTTTCGCCACCGAAGAAATCAACATGAAAAGCATGCAGATGTTCGCCAACGGCGGAAGTTATCTCGTAAACGGGGTTCTTTTCGCCAATAAAATCGAAATAGGTGAGGCCAAGCAGTCGTTTTCTTATAACGGCCGGTTTATGATGGTTTCCGACGGTGAAATGACTATAAACAACGATATTTACATAGATAAAAAACTGGCGAAAACGATCCCTTCAAACCTCACTCTGGTCCTGCACCCCAAAAACGCTTCCGAAGTAAGCCAGATAGTCAAGCCCATAAGGTATAAAGCCAAAAAAGCCAACGTTCAGGGCGAAAAGACGCATACGCTGATGCTCGACGCCAATATTTTTTCGTATCACAGCCTCGAATTCGTAAAAGGCGAAAATTCTAACGCCAATTCGAGCGCTATGACGACCCTTTTCGTATTCGGCAACTTATCGGTCAACAGGCTTCTCAGAAAAGAGTTTTCGCCCAAGCTTCACCTGATCTATAGAAAACGCCTCGCCGAAAAAGATTACGGCCGTTACGTAGTGAATATGAGCCCCATATATTCGGCGTGGTACGAAGACAAGAAAGGCGGCAAGTGATCATGAAAACGCCTGCTTTAAATTCAATACCGCGCTCGACGCGCGATTCGGGCCTTTCCGGCGGCGCGTTCGCTAGCAAAGGCAATACGCTCGCATTCGTTTTAATTTTCATGACGATACTGAGCTTTTTGATGGTGCCTATAATAAACATATTCACCTATTCCTCCATAACCGCTATCAAATCTAAAAACGCTCTTATAGCGCTCAATCTCGCTCTTCAAACTATAGAAGAGCTCAAGGCGAAGCCTTTCGACGACGTAGAATCGATGCTTCCCACCGACTGGAAAAGCTTCGAAGGCGAATGGATATCTGGCGGCGGCGAAAAGATAGACTATCCTGAATATTATAAGCTGTTCAAAAAAAACGTAGAGGTCGTCAAAGCCGACGGCGGCTCGGAAAAAACTATCAAAAAACTGAAACGCGTCGTAGTGAGCATAAGATGGGACGAGCTCAACGACGAGCGGCGTTCAATACAGCATGTAATAAAACTGGCAACCTGCCTGACGGCGGAGATGTGATTGATGACGGAAAAAACGCTTAACAAATTTATAAAATTAAATGCCAGGGGATTTACTATCATCGAAATGTTCATTTCGATGATAGCGCTCATAATCCTTATGGCTGTAGTTTATTACCTGTTCGGCTATCACGCCGGCCAGGGCCTTGTCGTAGAAGACCAGATAGACCAGCAGCAGGACGCCCGCATGGCGTTACAGCGCATCAGCCGCGACCTCAGAAGCGCCCACAGATACGAATTCGCAGACTCAAAGCTCACGATATGGTCGTTCCGCGGAAAACCAACCGTTAATTTTACGGGCAAGGGAAATAACGCTTCGGTCGAAGCCATCGAATATTACCTCGACGGCGACAAGCTCATGTACAACAATATAACCACTTCGCAAAAAAAAGAGCTCGCAAGAAACGTAGCGGGTTTTAAAGTTTTTACTCAAGAAGATTATGTGGCCGTCAAATTCGAGGCCGAAGTGGAAGTGATGTTCGAAAGGCAGACTTTTTCAAAAGTCAATACCACGCTTTTCACCAAAGTATTTCCGCGTTTCATTTACCAGGCCAAAAGATATAACGGATTTTTCTCGCTTGTAGACGAATACGCCGATTATTAAAAATCCGCTTTGAAAAAATCGTCGAATATAAATTACCGAAAGGAAGCCTCTCGCTTGCAAGACATATCAGCTCTTAAAAAGGGCCATAAATATATAGTTTTAACCGCGCTTTTACTTCCGTGCCTTTTCATCGAGGCATGCTCCTGCTCTTGCTCTTCAGATAAAAGCGGAGCGCGCGGCGTCAGGGGCTCGGCGCGAGAAAAGCTTTCCACGCTTAAAGTGAGCGCGGAAAAATTTACAGGCTCTTTCGCGGCCTATCTCAACGAGCTGAGGGTTATAGAGTCGCAGACCAGGCTGCAGAGCCTCAAGCAGATCGCGCAGGACCAGAAAAGCGCCAGCCTGGCGTTCAGCCGCGGTTCCGACAAAAACTCGCTGCTTGAAGATTCCACCGGCAAGTTCAAATTTTTAGAGCCCCTGGTGCGCGAAAATAAAGTAAACGAAATAATAGCCGAACTCAAACGGATCGCCCGCGAAAGCGAAAACGACCGTCCCGTGCTTATCGAAGCTCACAGAAAATTGTCGCTATGCTATTACCTCACGGGCGACCATCTTAAGTGCAGCGGCCACACGGCCAAATACAATTCGCTTTTAGACGAGCAAATCGAGCATAGCGATAAAATTACCGAAGAGCTGCTCGAAAATTATAAAAAAGGCGTCGATTATTAACCGGCCGCCCTCCTGATCGTTTTTAAAAAGCGTCAGGCGGGCCGGAGGCGCGCTTCGAATAATCGCAAAAGAGGAATCTGATTGAAACTTTCCGGATTAAAATACGGCGTCTTTAAACTTTTGCCCGGCCTTTCGCTTATAGCGGCCCTGTCTTTCGTGCTGCTGTTCGCGGCCGGCGAAAAAAAAGCGTCAGGCGAAAATATAATAAAAATAGCGATTTTTCAATTTTCTTCACGGCCCACGCTCGACGACGCGGCGGCCGCTTTTATTAAAACACTCGCCGCCAGAGGTTTCGAAGACGGAAAAAACATATACGTAAAAAAGTTCAACGCCGAAAACGATAACGCCGCGGGCTCGGCTATAGCACATGAAATAATCGAGTCAAACTTCGATATGGCCGTCACGCTGAGCACTCCGTCGCTTCAAATAATGGCCAAAGCTAACCGCGACCGCAAAATGCCGCATCTTTTCGGCGTAGTCACCGATCCGGCGGGCGCCGGAGTGGAAATAAAAAGAGACGGCGCATACTCGCATCCCGGCCACCTGGCGGGAATAGGCACTTTCCAGCCGGTAGAAAAAGTGATAGAGCTGGCGAAACTCATAAACCCCGGATTGAAAAAGATAGGAACGCCCTGGACGTTAAGCGAACAATGCGCCGAAGCCTGCGTTATCAAGGCTCGTAAAGCATGCGCGGAACTTGGTATAACGCTTGTGGAATCGCCGGTGGAAAATTCGTCGTCGGTGCTGGACGCTTCGCGCGCGCTCGTCTTAAAAGGCGTGGAAGCCCTGTGGGTAGGCGGGGACAACGTAGTGGAAACATCCATAGAATCGGTCATCAAGGCAGGCGCGGAAGCCGGAATACCGGTTTTCACGAATAATCCCGACCACGCGTCCAAAGGGGCATACGTATCGCTGGGGGCCGATTATTATCAGGTGGGCGAAAAACTGGGAGAGCTCACCGCCTCGGTCCTTTCCGGCCGGGCCATAAAAAGCGTCCCGATCGAAAACGTCGTGCCCGAAAATCTGGTCATAAACCTCAAAGACAATAAAAATACAGGGCCGCAATGGAAACTGCCGTTAGAAGCGTCCCGGCGCGCCGCTAAAATTATAGAGTAAAACGCGGGCCTATTATTTCGACAGGCGCATTTTTTTTGGAATATATTAAATCGCTAATATTATGAGGAGTTAAACATGAGCACCAATCTTGAAATCGAATCGATAGATAAGGGCGGATTTAAAATCCTTAAATTAAAAGGGCGCATCGACGCCAACTGGTCGCTCAGGCTCAGCGAGGCCATAAACGAAATTATCAGAAGCGGCTTTTACGACATAGTCCTCGACGCGGCGGAAGTGGATTATATAAGCTCCGCAGGAGTGCGCGTGCTTTTAATGTCTTATAAAGAGCTCGCCCGGCTCGGCGGTTCTTTCGGCCTTTACCGGCCGGGCGAAAACGTGGTATCCATAATCAACATGATGGGCCTTTCTTCGCTGTTCGACTGCTCTAAATTCGAAAGCGCCATGAACGGGACTTCGGCGTCCGGGCCTGCCGGAGGGGCGGCGTCCGCTGCGACTTTTTACGGCACGCTCAACGGAATGGACGTTAACGTCCTGTACGCTAACGAAAGCCGCGTTAAAGTCAAAATATGCGGCAATATAGATAAAATAAGCGACTTTTCATATACGGTGGACGACGCAGGCGTCCTTTCCGCAAGCGCCGGCCGGGTGGCTTTCGGCCTCGGCTCGCTCGGAGCGGATATAGCTTCTGCGCTCGAACGGGCGGGCGAATTTATTTCGGTATGCGGCTTCGCGGCCAGCATGCCTTCGGACGGCTCTAAAAAACCCGATTATATGATAGCCGGCGGCGGCTTCGTGCCGGAAATAACCTATTTTTATTCAGCCGTCTGCGAATGCGTATATTCGGCGGCTTTCACTTTTAAAAGCGAAAAGTCCGGCGCGCCCGTGAAATTAAGCGACATAGTTAAAACCGCCCACGGCGTTTCTAAATGCGACAATATACTCATCACTCTCATAGGCGAAACGGCCGGCCTCGTGGGCGCGTCTCTTGCCGCCCCGCCCGTCTCGCGGCCGGCGGAGTGCGCTTTTGAATTTCCGCAGTTGAGGGATAATTTCAATATAACCGCAGAACCGGCCTATACCGGCCACATGGCGCTTTGCGCGGGCGTTTCGTCGGCCGCCGGCGCGCCGCCCGATGCGGCTAAATTTTTAAGGCCGCTCGCCGCAGGCTCGGTCCTTTCGGGACATTTTCACGCCGCCGTATTCGATTTCACGCCTCTGAAAAAAAACTGCGCCGAGCCCGCGGAACTCGTGGCCGCGCTCTATGAAAAAGGATCTCCCGAAGCAGTGTTTCATCTCATCAACGACTGGCGCGAAACCAACGGCGCGGGAGAAACCGAGTTTATCGGCGGCACATGCTGGATAACTCGCATAGCAGGTTACGAAACCGCGCCGGCAGGCGGCGGAATAAACCGCCAGCCATCCGCGGATAAAGAGGTTAAATAATGACTCTGCTGCTCGGCACTTTCACGATGGGGTTCATACTCTCGCTCCTGGCGGCGGGTGTTCTTATAAGCTTCAGAATATTCAATTTCGCCGATATAACGGCCGAAGGGTCTCTTGCGCTCGGCGCTTCCACGGCCGCCGTTTTAATTACCGCCGGCTCTTTCGGCCCGGCCGCCGCGCTTTTCATTCCGGCCATGGCCGGAGCCGCCGCAGGCGCTATCACAGGCGTTTTACACACCAAATTCAAAATCAACGCGCTGCTATCCGGAATTCTCGTAATGACCGCGCTTTACTCAATAAACCTCCATGTAATGGGCAAAAGCAACGTGGCTCTCATGAACGAGCAAACTATATTCACTTATTTTAATAAACTCCTTTCGATAAGCGAAAGCGCCAATAAAACCGTTTTAATTTTAGGATTTTCCGCCAGCGCAAAAGAAGCGGCCGCGGCGGCCCTGGCATTCATTCTGGCCTCGGCCGGCGGCGCCCTGCTTTACTGGTTTCTCGGCACCGAAATCGGCGCGGCCATGCGCGCGACCGGCGACTGCCCGCAGATGGCAGCGGCCCTGGGCGTCAATACAGACCTTATGATAATCGCCGGGCTTTCCGTCGCCAACGCCTTCGCCGCGCTGTCAGGCGCGCTTCTGGCTTCTTATCAGGGCTTCGCCGACGTGCAGATGGGAATCGGGATGCTAGTCTGGGGCCTGGCGAGCGTCATCATAGGCGAAACGCTCGTGCGCGAAAAATCGATCGGCTTCGCGATAACTTCGGCCATAATGGGCTCCATATTTTTCAGGCTGCTGGTAGCCATAGCGCTTCGTTTCGGAATGAACCCCAACGACATGAAACTGATGACCGCGCTTTTCGTTCTCGCGGCGCTCGTGCTGCCGCAAATTTATAAATTACGGAGAAAAAATTGTTAGAATTAAAATGCCTTCATAAAACTTTTAATCCCGGCACCCCCGACGAAGTAAAAGCCCTTTCCGGCGTAAGCCTGACTATCGCCGACGGCAGCTTCACCGTGATTCTCGGCACCAACGGCTCCGGAAAATCCACGCTTTTAAACGCCGTAGCGGGAACGTTCATCGTGGATTCCGGCTCGATAGTCCTCAACGGCACGGATTTAACGCATCTGCCTGAACACCGTCGAGCCTCCCATATCGGCCGCGTCTTTCAAAATCCTTTCAGCGGAACGGCGCCCAATATGACCATAGCCGAAAATCTCGCCATAGCCTCGATGCGCGGAAAAAAAAGGCGCTTTTTAACGGCCCTTTCGCGCGGCGCCATGCGCGAGTTTTACGACAGGGTCAAATCGCTGAACATGGGCCTCGAAGACAGGCTGGACAACAATATCGGAAGCCTCTCCGGCGGCCAGCGCCAGGCCCTTACGCTGCTCATGGCCTGTTGGAACCGGCCCGACCTGCTTCTGCTCGACGAGCACACCGCCGCGCTGGACCCTAAAACCGCCGCCAAAGTGCTCGAACTCACTAAAAATTACATCGAAAAAGACGGCCTCACCGCTTTTATGGTGACGCATTCCATGCAGCAGGCCGTAAATATGGGCGAACGAATCATAATGGTATATAAAGGAAAAATAATACACGACTTCAGCGGCGCGGATAAAAAATCCCTAAAGGCGAAAGACCTTTACGAACTCTTCGAAGATATAAAGCGAAGGGAGCTTATAGACCCGGCCGCCAGCGAAATTTTGAAGGCCAATTATGTATAGCGGCGTTAAATATTCGCGAAAAATAATATACGTTTTTTCAAAACTGGCCCCCGCGCTGACTCTTATATTCTGCGCTTCGGCCGTTCTCCTTTTTTTCTCGGCCGCTCCCGTAAAGCGCTCTCAATTTTCAAAACTGGCCATAGTTTACTATTCCGACACTCCAATTTCCGAAGACGGAATCCGCGGCATTAAAGAAGGCCTTAAAAATCACGGTTACGAGGAAAGTAAAAATTACAAGGCGTACGTTTACAGCGCGCACTCCGATTCGGCCGCCCTCAACGGCATTATAGACGCCGTGGTGAGCGAAGATTACGATCTGGTCTTCACCATATCCACCCCGGCGCTGCAAGCCGCCCTGAAAAAAATCAAAAAAACTCCTATAATATTTTCCAGCACCGGCGATCCCATAGGCGCGGGAGCAGGCAAATCGTTCGCGCAGCATGAAGCCAACGTCACGGGAATATGCTCTTTGAGCGATTTTTCTGGAATGGTAAGCCTTGTAAGGGAAATCGCGCCGGGCGTAAAAAAGATCGGCACCATCTTCTGCCCTTCAGAAATCAACTCGGTCCTTTACAAGCAGCACCTGGAAAAAGCCGCTCGAGAAAAAGGAATAACCCTCGAAGCGGTCGGCGCCAGCACGGCGGGCGAAGCGGTGGACGCCGCGGAGTCGCTCTGCGCGGGCCGGGGCGTCGAAATAATATGCCAGATCGCCGACAACCTCAGCGCCGCCAGTTTCGCTACCATCATAAAAGCGTCCGGCGCCGCTCGAATACCGGTTTTCGGGTTCGTAAGCTCCGACGCCAAACACGGCGCCGCGCTTTCATACGCCAAAGACTACTACCAGGGCGGCATCGACTCGGCGAAACTCGCCGCGCGCGTGTTGAACGGCGAAAGCCCGGCCGGCATACCGTTCGAATATATAAGCAAAACAACGCTTATTATAAATAAAAAAGCCGCCCTGGCGTGCGGCTTGAAAATCCCTGAATCCGTTTACGGCAGGGCGGATTCTGTCATAGAATAGGGCGCGCGCATCGCGGCGCCGAATCTTGCGCTTTGAAACCGGCCGCAGGTCATGGTTTATTTACATACTTCATCACGGTGTTGAAAAAATGGCTTTCATCGCCTATGGGCTTGGTTATATAATCGTCCATTCCCGCCGCGATAAACCTGGCGCGGTCCTCCGGCATGGCATATGCCGTAAGCGCTATTATCGGCACGCGCGCGCCCGATACCGCTTCTATTTCCCTTATCTGCACGGCCGCTTCGAGACCGTTCATCTCCGGCATCTGGCCGTCCATCAGCACCGCGTCGAAGCCGTGTTTTTTATAAAGCTCTACCGCTTCGAACCCGTTGGCCGCGATTTTTAAATTCCAGTTGAACCTTTTCGAAAGCGCTTTGATAAGAGAGCAGCACACTTCGTCGTCTTCGGCGAGAAGGATTTCCGGAGCCGTTTCCGCCCTGAGCGCAGGCCGCGCGTCAGAAGTTTTCTTATCGGCCGCGGCGCTTTGCGTCTCGATTCGCAGCGGAAGATCGACGGTAAAGCTGCTCCCCTTTCCCACTTCGCTTTTTACGCCGATAGCGCCGCCCATAAGCTCTACCAGGCCCTTTACTATGGAAAGCCCCAGGCCCGCGCCGCCGTGCCTTTTCGACACCGATTCGTCCAGCTGGTGGAACATTTCAAAAATTTCTTCGACCCTGCCGGCAGGTATCCCGATTCCCTGATCGCTTACGGTAATCGATAAAAACGCCGTATCTTCCTTGACGCATTTCTGCGATAAAATTATTTTTATGATCCCTTCCTGCGAAAATTTTACCGCGTTAGTCAGAAGGTTGAGCAACACCTGTTTTACCCTCAGCTGATCGCCGATAACTTTATAGTTTATGCGCTCGTCGATTTCATATTCAAGGCCCATGCTTTTATTTTTAAGCTGCCTGTATATAAGCGATCTGGAATTTTTGACGACGGCGCATATATCGAACGGCTTATTGTCGAGCTTGATTTTTTTAACGTCCAGCCTCGAAAAATCCAGCATGTCGTTAATAAGCTCGAGAAGATGCAGCGCCGAAGTTTTTATCATCTCGTTGAACTCGTCCTGCTCCTCGTTGAGGCCGCTTATGGAAAGCAGGCTCGAAAAGCCTATAATGCCGTTCATCGGCGTGCGCAGCTCATGGCTCATATTGGCAAGAAACATGCTTTTGGCTTTATTCGCCGCTTCGGCCTGGTCCCTGGCCTGGATTATAGCTTTTTCAGCCTTTATCCTTTCGGTTATATCGGTGATGGCGGCGATAACGCCCGTTATCTTTCCGGCTTCGCCGAATTGAGGAACCGCGTTCACCGAAATAAGGACCCTCTTTCCGTCCGGCCATTCTATGGCGTGACGGATATCGTCTGCCGGGCGGCCCGTCGCCATTACGACCGAAAACGGCAGTTTTTCTTCATCGAAAGGCCCGCCGTCGACGTCTGTCACCCGCCACGCCGGCGAGTTATACGTCAATTCGCCGCCCACGGGCATAACGAGCCCCAGTATCTTTTCGGCCTGACGGTTGGCGAAAGTTATGACGCCTCTGGCGTCTATGGTAACTATGCCCACGGGCGTCGCCGCCGCCAGAGTGCGAAATTGCCGCTCTTTTTCGGAAATTTCCGCCGTTCTTTCAGCTATTATATTTTCGAGATTTTCGAACTGAATTGAATTTTTAAGCACCAGCGCGATTATATGCGTCAGGGTTTCCAGCGTATTCAAAAGATTGGCCGCATTATTCAAATCCATAAGGCCGAAAACGAATAAAACGCCGAAACGGCTTTTGCCGAACGTCAAAGGAAGCATTATAGTATCGCCCCAGCCTTTTTCTTTTAAAATAGCTCGCGCTCGCTCCGGCCCGGCCTCGCAGCCCCACAGCTGCGCGCGGACGAAATCATGCGCCAGAGAAGCCAGCTCATCAGCTTCGGGACAGTCCATGACGTCTTTATGACGTTCGGGAAATACGTTGACGATACGGTGCCGCGAGGTTTTCGAAACGCATTCGCACTCGATAAGGGCCACTATTCTTCCGCCGAGCAGCTCCCTCATCTGGCGCGTCAGATACCTCGAAAGCGCGCCCGGATTATCGGCGTTGGCCAGGATATTTTCGAGCATATCGGTAGTCAGCATCTGTAAGGCCGCGCTGTCGTTAACACGATTTTGCCCTCGTTCGTTATTCATAAGCATTCAACCTTTTAACAGCGTCTTCTAGAGTTTTTAAAAAAACATCGAGCGATATTTTTTTGATCTCGACCGCAAGCCCCGTATATTCGGATATTTCACTAATTATCTTCCCGTTAGCGGCCGAAACGCCCGTATCTAAATAGACGATCTTCGTGTGCATCTCTTTCATAAAATCTTTTGCGTTACGCTCATTTAACCCGAGCTCTTTCTGAAAAATATCTTTCCAGCGCACGGCCCACTCCGGTATGAGAAAAAAAGCGCCTTCATTTCTCAGTGCGCGGTACGAATCGCGGCCGAGAAAAATTTCGATGCAATTCATTCCGCCGACGCGGACGGCGCACGGATTAGCAATATAGGCGTCCATAAACGCATGGCATTCGCCGTAAATCAGAACGGACTTTCTGCCGTGGGACGTCTGCTCCGCTACCGCTTTCTTTAAATTTTCATTTAGCCTTTCAGGAAACATGTGCTGCATGGAATCCAGATATACAGCCGGTATCTTGATCTTATCCTCTTTTTGAAGGGTTTCGATCTCTTTTTTAAATATAGAACAAGCTATCAGAGTTATTTTACTATCTCGTTCCGGCATGGCCTTCAACTCCGTAGAATTTTTTTACTGCTTCCACCACGGCGGTTATATTCTCCGGCGGAGTGTCCATGGGAATATCGGCGCCGGAAGAGCTGAAAATAAAATGAGGATCGCCGGCGCGGTCTTTAAGAATATTCGCGCACTGAGCGGCTATCTGCCCGGGAGTTTTTTTATTCAGCGTAGGCCCGTCGATATTTCCGAGAAGCGTTTTGCCTTCGCCGAGAAGGCTTCTTGCGTCACGGAATTTATCGGCCTGATCGATAGCGTACCCTATCACGTTAGGAAGCGAAGCGAGAGAATCAATGAAAGACGTCATGGGCGCGCCGCCGTGATGAAGCACAATCGGGCCGTTTAACTTTGAAAAATTTTCTCTTAAAACCGGAATGGCCGTCTCATCGACGATTCTGCGCGTGATTATGGCCGGATTGCAAAATACCACGGGCAGCGCCACGAAATGCGCGCCGGACGCAAAAAAAGCGTTCGCCATCTTTACGAAAAACTCGCCGGTCAGTTCCATTATTTTTTTAGCTTCGGTTTCATTAAAAAGAATAGTCTCGAGCCACGCGTCGATTCCCATTATAAGCGGCGGAATGTCTATCGGGCTCAAAAAAACGGCCGCCACGGCGTTATCTGCCGCCAGCGAGTCCGCGAGCCGCTTTGCCGCCTCTAGAAGGTAAGCGAGCCTCGGGTGTTTTGTTACATTAGAAAAATCGAATTTACTGAGGCCGGCGCCGGACTTAAAAGCCGGTTTGCTCATGTTGGGAGGTGACGCTTTAAAATACTTGACCTCTCCGCCAAAAGCTTCGGTGATGGCCGTCAAAACAAAAGGGGTATAAAAAATATCGGTATCGAATGTTTTTTTTACCGCGAGCTGGCCCTGAACGTATTTATCCGCGTCGGTATAAAACTCGTAAAGCGGACAGCCGGTCAGCCGCGCACCGTAAAGCGAAAGCGTGAGCCCGACCGCCCTTCTGTCGTAAGGCTTGCCAGTAACTGCGGCCATCGTCCTTTCAAGGCTGTTCATATCGAACCTCCCGCCGCGTTAAATTCACGGGATAATTTGTCGAAAACGGCCGGCGCTGCGATAGCGTTTCCCGCCGTAGCGTCTGCGCCTACCTCGCTCACCAGCTCCCGGCGCAGCCTGAAAACCGCGCCGCCCGCGATAAGTTTTATGCGGCCGCCAAGACCGCGCCTGTCTATTTCACTTCGCACTTTTTTGATATTCATCGCGGTCGTGTACATCATGGCCGATACTCCAATAAAGCGCGAACCGGTCTTAACCGCCTCGTCAACGAAATCGGCTGCCGGAACGTCGTTGCCAAGATCATATACTTCCCATCCGGCCGACTTTAAAAAGATCGCCACCATCCTGCGGCCGAGAGAATGATAATCGTCTTCGATATTGCCAAGCACGACCGAACCTTTTTTAGCCGCATAACAGGACGAACCCGAATACTTTTCCGACACTTTCGCCATAAAATCTTCGGCTATTTTTCCGGCTACATATGCCTGCGCCAGAGAAATATTTTGCGTGCTCTCCCAGATTAAGCCTATTTTTTCAAGAACCGGCTCTAGAACGCTTATTACGGCATCGTCGTAACCGTTAGTTTCGGCCCAGCGCTCGAGTATCGTGTTAGCTTCGGCCCTGCCTGCTTCAAGAATCGTTTTTAACAATTGCTCGCGAACGCTTTCGATCATTTTAAACCCCTTTTTATAAATCAATGAACTCATAAATCTAATATAACCCGAATAATCAGGGTTAATTATAGCATAATTTTAAGTTTTTGTATATGGTTTTATATATTTTTTGTGTATCTCAAACGCTGTTCACTCAACTTTATTTAATTATGTACTTCCCGCACAAAACGAAAAAGAGTCAACTTTTCTAAATAGTTCATATATAATGCTTGACGAAAAAAAAATACTGTATTATAATTTATATGTCATCGTTTAATAATGATAATTTTTTTAATTTACATAAAAAAGGCGGTATTCTATGAAAAAATCAATTTCCTTTTTAGCTATCTGCTTTATCGTCGCTGCTTTTGTTTTCGCATCCGGTAGCCCCTCTCTCGCTCAGCAAAAACCGTCCATGGCGGCCGTCGATGTTTTCGACGAGCTAAACCGCCAGGCAGGCAATCCCACTGCATTAGCCAGGCTTTTAACCGATAATAACGAGTCGTGGTACGCCCGCTGGTACGTTATGGGCCGCGCTAAAAAATCCATTGACGTAACTTATTTCATAGTCGAAAAAGACGTTTTCGGCATGTCGATGCTCGGAATGCTTTTGAAAAAAGCCCGCGAAGGCGTTAAAGTGCGCCTGATGATGGACGCCCGCGGCACAAAAGAACTCACCCGAACCATGCTCGGCCAGGATTACCTGCAGGAACTCATCGCGGTCCCCAACGTGGAAATCCACGTTTACAACCCCGCCAGCGCCAATATAATAAGCGCTATCGGCAATATCCGTAATCTTACCGGATCCAACCACGACAAAATAATAATCGTCGACGGCGAATGGTTTATCTGCGGCGGCAGAAACATATCCATGAACTATTTCGTAGATCCTTCCGACGAGCCTACCGTTTACCGCGACACAGACGTCATAATCAAAGGCAAAAAAGCCATAGCCGGCATTCAGCGCGCTTTCGACGAAGAATTCAATTCACACATGGTTTTTAACGTCACAAGAGACTTCTTCGGCAACTGGTCTTCCAGAGCGCACGAACTCGAACTTGCAAGAGTCGCCATGCAGTCTTATATCAGCGGCATGGGCCTCCCTAAAGCGCCGGCCGGCTCAAAATACGCCGACGTCCTCGCGCGCTACACCGGCGAACTCGCTAAATACAAAAAAATGCAGTCCTATAGCGGTTACGACCCCATGAACGGCGTACACGAATACCCTATCGTAGTTTTAGATAAACACTCCTTCAAAGGCAAACGCAACGACATCACTCCCGCGATATCCGCCTTCATGAAAACCGCCCGCAAGGAAGTCATGGTACAGAACCCTTATGTAGTGCTCACTCCCGAGGCCATGGACGCGCTCAAAGCCGCTAACGCCAACGGCGTGGCTATTAACATCCACACCAACAGCCCCGTTAGCAGCGACAGCCTCCTCACCCAGGCGTTCTTCCTCGAAGACTGGCCTAATATCTTAAAAAACCTGCCCAACTGCAAATTATACGCGTTCAATACTGTGCGTAAACTTCACTCGAAAACATTCGTTTTCGACCGTGAAATAACCGTTATCGGTACATACAACATGGATTACGTCAGCGAACAAATCAATTCCGAAGTAGTGGTCGCCATCAAATCCAGAGATTTCGGCCAGAGAACCGCGCTTCGCATACTCAACGACGAAAAAGAATCCGTCGAGTACAAAGTTAAGCTGAACCAGGACGGCACCCCGCAGCCGCTGTTCGGCCCCGAATCGCATTCAGACCCCAAGAAAATCGATTTGCTTAACAAACTTCGCAAACTCGGCTTCTTGAGATCTTTAATTTAACCCGTGAATTCCCGGCCCGCAAGCGACGATACTATCCCTTCGGATATCGCCGGGCTCGACACCGCAAACGGTTTGCGGCGCGCGCTCGGCAACGCGAAGCTTTACCTGTCCATGCTGCGCAACTTTGCAGCCGGCCAGAAAAGAAGCGTTGCGCAAGTCCGCGCCGCTATCGGCCGCGGCGATTTTAAGGCCGCCGCGATCCTCGCCCACACCACAAAAGGAGTCGCCGGCAATATCGGCGCCGTACAGGTCCAGAAACTCGCCGAAGCTCTCGAAAAATCCATAAACGACCGCAAACCCGCCGAAGACATCGAAACGCTGCTCGGCGCGCTGTCGGACCCTCTTGAAAAACTCGTCGCGGCGCTCGAACCGCTGCTGACGGCGTATCAAAACAGGCCAAAGGCCGATGTAGATATGCAAAAACTTCGGGCCGTCTGTATCAGGCTCAAAACGCTGCTCGGCGAAGACGATGCCGAATCAGTCGATTTTTTCGACGAAAACGCAGATCTGCTTAACGCGGCCTTTCCCGATCAATACGCCGCTATCGACGCCGCGGTAAGGTCCTTCAACTTCGAAACGGCCGTCAAGGTACTCGAAGACGCCGCCGCAAAATCTGTTTTGAAGGAGATTGACTGATGGATATATCACCCACTGCCAATAAGGCGACTATCCTCGCAGTTGATGATACGCCCGACAACCTTTCGCTTATAAGCGGCATCCTCAGAAACGAGTATAAAGTTAAAATAGCCGCCAACGGCAAAAAAGCGCTCGACATCGCCGCCGCCGCCCCTCCGGATCTCATTCTGCTCGATATTACGATGCCCGATATGGACGGCTATGAAGTCTGCCGGCGCCTCAAGCAGAACCCCGCCACGCAAAAAATACCCGTGATTTTCATTTCCGCCAAAAACGAAGAAATCGACGAGCTGGTGGGCCTTGAAATGGGAACCGTAGATTACATTACCAAACCTTTCTGCCCGTCGATCGTCCTGGCGCGAATAAAAACTCACCTCGCCCTCACCGCCGCGATAAAGGAACTCGAAAAACAAAACGCCGTCCTTAGCGAAAACGTCCGTTTAAGGGAAAACGTCGAAAAAATGACCAGGCACGATTTAAAAGCGCCGCTTACCGCTTTTATCAATATCCCTGAAATGCTGCTTCGTGAAACCGGCATCAGCTCCGATCATAAGGAAATGCTCGGCGTATTGAAGCAATCTGCGATCAGAATGCTCGAAATGATCAATAGATCGCTGGATATGTGCAAAATAGAACAGGGCACTTACAATCTGGTTTGCGTTCCGGTGAATATAGTAAAAGTGGTGTATCAGGTTTTTCAACAGTTCGACCGTCAGGCTAAATTAAAAAACATATCATACTCCATATTTTTCAACGGCAAACATGCATCTCCCGAAGATGTTATCGAATTCTCCGGCGAAGAATTCCTTTTTTACTCGCTGCTTTCCAACCTCGTTAAAAACGCCGTAGAAGCGTCGCCCGTTAACGGAGACATCCTGGTTATGCTCGAAGATACGCCTTCGCCGAGCATTTCCATAAAAAACCAGGGCGCCGTTCCTCCCGAAATCAGAGACCGCATATTCCAGCGCTATACAACCAGCGGCAAGGAAAAAGGAACGGGACTCGGGGTGTATTCCGCCCGCCTTATGGCGCGGACCCTCGGAGGCGATCTCAACTTCACGACTTCAGCAAGCGACGGAACCACTTTTACCGTGGTTCTCGGTTCGGCAGCGTCACCCGCCGGCTATTTAGCGCAAGATCAAACGATTATTTCCGGCGCCGGGCAAAAACACGCCATGACGAAATCCAGGCAGGAAATCAAAATCCTTATCGTCGATGATTTCTTCTATATGAGACTGATAATCAAGGATATACTAAAAAAAGAAGGTTATATTCATTTTTTCGAAGCTGAAGACGGCGAAAAAGCGATCTCGTTTTTAAAACAAAATCAGGCCGACCTGGTCCTGTGCGACTGGAACATACCGGGCATCAGCGGCCTTCAGGTCGCTGAATTTATGCAAAATAACGAGATGCTAAAGTCCGTTCCTTTTATCATGATAACCGCTAATACGGCGCTTTCTCAGGTCGAAGAAGCCGCTGAAAAAGGCGTGCGCAATTATCTGGCGAAACCGTTTTCGCCCGATCTTCTCTGCCGCAAGGTCGAAGCCGTTCTGTCGCAGTAATCGCCCATGAAAATAAGACTCAACGATTTTTTTAACTCCGCAGTAAATTCAAAAGAGGTATAATCAATGAAAGTGCTTATCGTCGAAGATGAGGACGCTACGAGATTCGTTATGGCAGGCGCCGTGAAAAGCCGCGGGCATGAAGTAAAAAGCGCCCGCGACGGCCTTCAGGGACTGCAATTATTTAAAGAATTCCAGCCGGATATCGTCATTTCAGATATAAACATGCCCGAAATGGACGGCCTTGAAATGCTCGAAAATATCCGGCAAATCGATCCGAACTCCATTTTCATAATAAATTCCACATTAGATTCTCCCCGATACACGCTCAAAGCGCTTCGATTAAAAGCCAACGATTATCTTATCAAACCTGTCCTTGAAAAAGACATTATTTGCCTGCTGGACAAATATTCGGAAATCATCGCCAATAGAACAAAAGACCGTGAAGTTTTTGGAATGATTAATCGATGCGAGCTGGATATAGAAATTTCCAACCAGCTGCACGCGATAAAAAAAATCATCGACCGGCTGATGCTCGAAACCGAACATGCCATACCGGCCCTGGACAGGCTGGGAATCCATCTTGGCCTGCTCGAGATGCTCACCAACGCTATCGAACACGGCAACCTGGAAATCACGTATGAAGAAAAAACCAGGGCCCTGGAACAAGGCGTCGAAGGCTGGCATAATATTTTTCAAACCCGCGCCGGCGCCGCTCCCTATATGGACCGGAAAGTGACGATAGAATTCAAAATGGACAAAAAACAATGTGAATGGATAATCACCGATCAGGGAAAAGGGTTCGACTGGACAAAAGTCCCCGACCCGAACGATCCGCAAAATCTTCTTGCCGCTTCTCACGGCCGCGGAATAATTCTTTCTAAACTACAATTCGATGACGTTCAATACCTTGGCTGCGGAAATAAGGTCCGCTTAATCAAACTTTTAGCTTAACTCAATTTACAGCCAGTTAAACTTCACCAGCTCTGAAAAATTGACAACGGCAATCTTTTTTGATATAATTAAGCATGATTTTGTCCTGTCTTATGTTTTAGATATTAAGTATTTTCAATCGCTTATAAAATAGCTCGATAAAAATTGGAACCTTTTTTTAACTTTATAAGTATAATCTGGCGAATGTATTATTTTTCATATACCGGGAGGCGTTTATTATGAGTAAAATAATTTATGGAAGAATCACAATATCGATAATAACCGTTTTTATTTTTTCTTTATTTTTAACATCCGCAAATTTTTCATACGCCGGAATAAACGAACTTAAAGAAAACGTTAACAAACTCGAAATATCAAACGACAACGCCGCCGCGGCCGGTGATAACCAATCCCAGGCCGCCCCCGCCGAAGGCGCGGCAAACCAGCAACAGCAAAACGCTAACGGCACCGAAGCCATGACCGCCACCGCCGAAAGCGTTAAAAGCGGCGTCGAATCCATCAAAACGGGCTTTAAAGGCATATTCGAAGGTTTAAAAGATATTTTCAAAGGGCTGTTCGACGTATTCAAAGAACTTGTAAACAGCTTCAAACAGCTTTTTTCTTCTATCGAAGGCGACGTTAAAAAAGCCGGCGAAGAAATAGGCTCCGGCGTGCAGCAGCTCGGCAATCAGATCCAGAACGGCGCGCAGGAAGCCGCTGACGCGGTCGGAAAAGCGGCCGAACAGGGCGCAAACGCCGTTAACGAAGCGGTAAACGGAGCCGAACAGGGCGCCGGCGTTGAAATCCCCAACAATTCCGAAGGCCAGAACCAGCCCGCGGCAAACGATTCCGCAGCTCCCGCCGCCGAAGGCCAGTCTGGCTCTTCCGCACCCGCTTCACAGAGCGGCACGGTCATCGACGAAGACCCTAACGGTCTCAACGTCAGAACCAGCCCGTGGGGCGAAATAATCGGCACCCTTCAGAAGGGCGCTAAAATTGAAATAATCGGCCAGGAAGGCGACTGGTATAAAATAAAAATCGACGGCAAAGAAGCTTACGTTTACTCCAGCCTCGTATCGGCCGATTCCCCTGCGGCGCAGCAGCAAAACGCCGACGCTTCGGCGTCCTCCGGTCAGGCCGGCGCCACTTCAAACGCTAACGCCGATTCTTCAACTCAGACTTCCACCGATAACGCTTCAGGCGATACGCCAAAAACCGAGCCCGCAGAACCGGAAAAACCCGCGCAGGAAAACGCCAACGCCGAAACGCCATACTTCAACCAGTACGATAACGAATTCTTCTCGGCGTCCACATGCCAGAACACCTCTTTAGCAATGGTACTCGCAAAATACGGCTGGAAGGGCAACCCCGACCAGATCACCAAGGGCTACGGCAAAGACATGGCGCAAACCCCGGGCGGCCTCGAATACGTTTTCAACGCAATCGCCGAACAGGAAGGCATGAAGGTCCGTATAAAATCACATACCGCCGGAACAATGGAAATGATTAATAAACTCCTCGCAGAAGGCAAACCAGTAATTGCCCACGGCTGGTTTACCAAAAGCGGCCACGTGGTCACTATAACCGGATTCGACGGCCAGAACTACACCGTAAACGATCCCGCCGGCAAATGGAACGAACAGTTCAAAGGCGGCTATTCCAGCGAAAGCGGCAAAGGCGTTAAATACAGCAAAGAAGCCCTCACCGAAGCGCTCGTAGAAAACGGCGAAGTATGGTGCCACGAAATAATAAACACCGACGATAAAGTAGCCGGATTATAAAATTAAATAAAACCATTAAAAATAATATCTAATAATTCTAAAACAAATAAAACAGGAACGGCCGCGATATTTAAACGGCCGTTCTTTCTTTATTTCATAAACTTCGCTTTTTTATTTTTTTGATAAGGGAAGGCGAGTGGCCGAAGGCCCCTCCCTTCCCTTAAGTGCGCCCGGCATGGGCGATAACTTGGCGGTGCAAGTCCGCTATGGGGTTGATAGCAGCGACCATTAGCCGAACGGCAAGGGTGT
>MWBZ01000039.1 GCA_002069765.1 bacterium ADurb.Bin243 | reverse complement strand
GGCATAAAATTTATGATTTTATCAGCCACAAACATTGATAGAGGCAAACTTGGAGTTTAATTTAACACAGTCTGAAAATGCTTTACCCACAATGCTTGAAAAAGAAACATCCAAAATATTGGTAGTGTATAAGTTGATTTACCACAGTGCTTGATATTAAACTTAATGCTTACTTACCATCAAGCCATTATTGCAGCGCAGACGCGCGCGTGCGCGCGTCTGCAACCGAACGAAAGGCAAGAGCGGTATATAAATTTCAGGCAATTACGAAAAGAGCGCAACCAGATTAAAGCCCCGGCAGAAAAGCCGGCAATTCCAAAAAATAAAGCGTCAGGCTAATTTGGGGTTGGAAGGGATTTTAAGGGAAGGCAGGGGCCATTGGCCTCTGGCCTTCCCTTATCAAAAAGGCAAAAAACAAAAAAAATTAAATTAAAATTAAATAGTGCCGGCTAAAATTTGAAAAAAATCCGAAAAAATGGTATAATTTAATGGAATGTTACATTTTCATCATATAAGGCGGCGGTTTTAATGAATAATAAATTTTTAAATAATAAAACAAATTTATGTCTGGCAATATTATTTTTATTCATATTTTTATCTGCGGTTTCGTCAGAGGCATCCGATAAAACGGCTTTAAACCGCGCTCTTGAAGAAAAAACCAGAGTTTATGAGCAGTTTATACAGGCTTTAAACGAAGGGCGCAGCGAAAAAGAAATAGAAAAGCTTTCAGAAGCTTATAAATGCGCGGAAGATAAATACAATAATCTTATGCCGGCAGACGATACAGACTCGCGAAAGGCAGAAAATGAAAACGCAGGTCAAAAAGCTCCGTCAGATTCAGATATTCAGATCTCATCAACCGCTAATGGCGAGCTGAAAACTATTATAGAAAGCATACACACATATAAAGTTAAAAACAATCCTGATCAGATCATACAAAAACTTGAAAATTTTATAAGCGCAGCCGGCAATTCAGAAGACGCGGCGCTGGCGAAAATAGAGCTGGCTAATGTGTATTCAAAATATAAAAACGATTTTGAAAAAGCCGCCGAAATATTAAAAACCGTCATTAGCGGCGTTAAAAGCGGAAAGCATTATGATACCGCCGCTGCCGCGCTAAAAAGGGCCGAGTTCCAGATAACCGCCTCAAAAATGGCCGCTGACATTCAAAAACATCGCGACGAAGCTAAAAATTTTCTTAATAAATATAAGCAAGCGCCTATAACTAAACCTATAACTAAAATCAAAAATTTATTCAGTTATTACGGTTCTCTGTTTAAGTATAGAAAATCTATAGCGGGGTATCGTTCATATAAAAGCGGTTTCGATAAGAGTGAAAATTATTACTGCTACGATTTCATAGCCGACATTGCGGGCGCAAGGCCGGAATTCGGTGTAGAAGATGTTTTCAGCAATTCAAATATATCCGCGCGCGACACTAAAGCCGAGGTAAAACATCTGGCTGACAATGTAGAGGCGTTTTACGCCCGCTGGCGCATGCTCAACGATGCAAAGAGCACTATAGACATGAGTTATTTCATATTCGACAAAGACCCTATAGGAAACGCCATTCTGGGTATTCTACTCAAAAAAGCTCGTGAAGGAGTTAAAGTAAGGCTAATACTCGACGCTCACGGCTGCGGCGATTTCGCGAAAAAAATGAAATCTCAGGATTATCTGCAGGAACTTGCCGCAGAGCCCAACGCTACAGTAAAAATATTTAACCCCGTACATAAAGCTATCGGCATGGCAATATCTGATTTAAGAAATCTCATTAGTTCGAACCATCAAAAAATAATAATAATCGACGGTGAAACGCTTATAACCGGCGGGCGAAATATTTCCGCTCATTATTTAGCGGACCCGCGCGATTATAAAGAAGCTTATCGCGACACCGACGTAATAGTAAGAAGCGCGGAGCTTTCCGAGCAGTTAAAAATGACTTTTGAAGAAGAATTCGACGCTCTGGAAAATTTCGAAGTAAAAAAGGATCTTCTGATAAATCTTGTAAAACGCGACGGCGAGCTGCTTGACTGCGTCAGATCGATAGATTCATGGATAAAAGGAAAAGGCGTTTACCATTCAAAAAAAATAGAAGAGTTGAACGAGGAGATAGCTACGTTCAAGCATATGACGGCTTATAACGAATATGTCCATTTCGGCGGCTCATATTACGCCCCGGTAAAACTGTTCGGCAAAAACAGCATACAGCAGGAGCGCAACGACATAACCGAAAACATAATAGCGTTCATAAATGCCGCAAGCGAAGAGATAATAATACAAAATCCTTACGTAATATTCACCGACAAAGCGAAAGCGGCCCTGAAGAAGGCGGGCGAGCGCGGCGTCAAAATAATAATAAACACTAACAGCCCTACGTGTTTTCCGGCGGCCAACGGCGATTTAATGACCCTGGCTTTTTTCATGGACGAATGGATGCCGTTTTTAAAAGAGAATCCAGGCGCTAAAATTTACGCAGTAGCCATAGCGCGCAAGCTTCATGCTAAAGTTTTCATTTTCGACCGCGCGGTGACCGTTATAGGCACTTATAATATGGACCCTATGAGCGAAAACATCAACGCCGAAAACGTATGCGCAGTAAATTCAAAAGAGTTCGCCGAAGAATGCCGCGCTAAAATTTTTGAAGACCTTCAATATTCAAAAGAATACAAAATAGGCATAAACGAAAAAGGAGAAGCTTATGAAGTATTCGGCCCCGGTTCGCTCGGCGACGAAAAAACCTTAAACAAGCTCAGGCTCATAAAAAAATTAAAATTTTTAAGGCCTTTAATATAGACTCGGCGCTAAAAATAAGCGTGTTGGAGAATTAATGATCTTTAAAATATTTATAACGGCGGTTGCGGCGCTGCTAATTTTTCCGTCAAAAGCCGGAGCTAACCAGTTTTCGCGATGGTACAAAATCGAGCTGGAGATGATATCTAAATTCGGACTGAATTCAGCTCTGGCCAATTTAATTATTTCCGAAAACAAGCTTATGAAAGAAACTTTAAAAAGCAACGCAATACACTCAAAAACAACATACTGCCATATAGTTTCTTCAAACACGACTTATAAGAGCGATTATGAAGAGTACGATAAGAACGGAAATATAATTAAAACGGCAAAATTCGATAAAGACGGCCGTATAACCAATATCGGCGAATTTATATATAGCTGTGAAGATAAAATAACCGAACATACCGAATATAAATCGACCGGAGAGATTTCTTCCAGGCAGGCTTATAAATACGATCAAAACGCAAATATATTGGAATACTGTTATTACGGCGAAGGCAACGAGCCGCTTTACAAGCACGAGTACCGCTATGAAAAAGATATAGTAGAAGAGACATACTATTCTTTTCACGAAAAGACTACGGGAAAAAATATATTAAAGTACGAAAAAAGCCTGTTATTGCAAAAATCTTATTCAGACAAAGAAGACGGCGAAGTGACCGAAAAGTATATTCACGACGACAAAAACAATCTTCTGGAAGTAACCGCTTTTAATTCAAGCGGCGAAGAAATTTTCAAATGGACTTATCTGTATGATCTGCAAAATTATCCGGTAATGGAAAATTTTACAAATTTCAAAATAAACACCACGGCTTCAAGAAATTTCGAATACGATAAAAACCACAACATAACCAAGCAGCATAGTTCATTCAGCAACGGCTCTCAAAGAACGGCTTCATCTACCGTTTATTCATATAACCCTAACGGCGATTTCGTTAAAACCGTTTATTACGCCGAAAACAAAACCACGCCCAACGAAACTTTCATATTAGATAAAAACTCCCTGCCTATCAAATATATAGAATTCGATCAAAACGGGAGGCCTGTAAGGCATTGTAAATATGAGTTCAGGCAATTTTATTCGGAAAAAATTACGATAGATCCAAAACTGCTTCTAACAGATGAAAACATAAAAGCCGAATGCTTCCGAAACATGCGGCTGATAGAAGGAAATATGGACCTTTATTCCATCGAAAGAGGGAAAATGCCTGCAAATATAAATGAATTAATCAAGGAAGGCTATATTTCAAAAATACCGAAATGCTTAAAAAATGGCGAATATTCGGTATTTTTTACCGACGGGGTAATGAATATCCGCTGTTCTTTTCACGGAAACCTTTATTAATGAAATCCTGCCGTATTAAATTCTTTTCGATAAAAAGACAAAAGCCGCGCTCGTCGTTAAAAAGATAACGGCGCCGGCTATTATGAAGCTCATAAGAATGGAATCGAGCCGGCGGTCTATGCCTGCCATGGCTATATCGGCGCCCGCTATATATTCTTTGTTGTTTTTAGTTTTCATAGGCACGATAACCGAGCGAAAATATCCGTATTCGTCTTCAAATTCTTCGAAATAGACTGTATTGCTGCCGAAAGAGCTCAATACCAGATCGCTTGGTTTTTTATAAACCGTAAAAAACTTATCTATATTTTTCTTTTCGAACTCTTCTTTAGTGACGCTTAATGACGTAAACACCACTTCATCGCTTGCTTTCATGAGGGTATATACGTAATCGGCGCCGCATTTTCCGGCCACTTCGCTGAGGCTTATAACATTTTCGTAATGCTCTTCGGCGCTCACCGACGAAGCGTTTTCTATTTTATCGTGAAAATCTTTGCCGAGCGCGAAAGTAACGCCGTAAGCGCCGGCTAAAAGTTTATCGTCGGTATCTTTTAATACAAGGATTTTTGAAACGTTGTAAGAATAGTAAACCAGTGATATGACGGTAATTAAATTAAATATAATAAAAATATAAAAAGACTTTTTATTATAAGCGTCTCTATCTATTTTAACTTCGGCCTGTTTATTTTCAATATTAGTTTCCTGCATAATAAATTCATTATATCATGTTTTTAATCTAAAATAAATTAATTTTTATAAAATTTTAAAGTTCGGGCACAAAAAAATCTTCGAAACTATTTTCGAAGATTTTTTCATCGTTTTTTAAATTTTACTTAAAACATCTATTTTTTATGGTATTTTGGTATGTTATCAACAGCTTATCCACAACTTATCAACAATATTTTATAGTTTTCAAAAAGTTATCAACGAAGTTATCCACATTATCAACATATCATTTTGATAATAATTTATTGATGATATTTTCGAGGTCGCTTCTTGAATTACAAAGAATTTCAATTTTAGAATTTTTATTTTTCATTTTAATTTGCACTTTCATACCTAAAAGTTTTTGAAGTTCCGCCTCGACTTCGCAAATATGTTCATCTTTGATAGTTCTATGTGCTGTTTCACGTGAAACATTGCTTACGAGTTTATGTATTATTTTTTCGGTTTCTCTAACGGAAAGGTCCTGTTCCATTATTTTTTTACAAATTTCAGCCTGAAGTTCAGGCGTTTTAACGCTAACCAGGGCTCGGGCATGTCCTTCGGAAATCTTACCCTGGTTCACGAAATTCTTGACCGGATCGGCGAGTTTGATCAATCTCAGCGTGTTAGACACCGCAACGCGGCTTTTTCCTATCATTTTAGAAAGCTCTTCCTGAGTGATTTGAAATTCGTTTATTATTGAATTATAAGCGTTGGCCGTTTCGAGCGGGTTTAATTCATCGCGTTGAAGATTTTCGACAAGAGCGATAAGTAAAGAGTTTTTATCATCGACGTCTTCTCTTATTATGGCTGGAATTCTGGCATATCCAAGCTGAAGCGCGGCGCGGTAACGGCGTTCGCCGAAAACTATTTCGAACCGGCCTTCTTTACGGCGTACGACAATCGGCTGCAGTATGCCGTTTTCTTCTATAGACTTCATCAATTCGTCGAGTTTTTCCTTGCCGAAATTCTTTCTAGGCTGATTGGGGTTCTGCATGATCCTGTCTATTTCGATTTCTTCGATTTTCAGCGAGGGCGAAGCTTTTTCCGCATTTTTCAAATTGTTGAATAAAATCAAATTATCGGCTGTTTCCTTGTTGATTTTCAGCTTCCTTATGGCCATAAACGCTCCATCTTCAAATTTCTTCGCTTATTTTCAGAACGGCCGCGTTTAATTAAAAATAAATAAACGCGAATATAAAAATAACCGGGCAATAATTCGCCCGGTTAATATATCGTATTTAATATTTAAAATATTATATTTAATTGCAAATTGAGAATTATTTTTTTATGATATGGGGGTTTTTTTAGCCATGCCGGGATTTCTCGGATATTTTTTAGCCAGCACGTTTTTCTTTTCAGCTATAAGCACGCGCCTTTTATATTGCATGGTTTCGATTTCATATACAAAATCCCCGGTCAGCTTCATATTTAATTCTACCAGAGCGCGTTGCGAAGAATTTTTTTCGGCCTCGACGTCTTCGCCCTTCATTAAAAGGCAGGCGCCGCCCACGCGCACCAGCGGCGACACGTATTCAAGAAGCGTGGGAAGAGCCGCCAGAGCGCGTGCCGTAACCACGTCGAACCTCTCGCGGTATTTACGGTCGGCGCCGGCTTCTTCTATGCGAAGCGCCACGGTCCTCATGCTTTTCGAAAGGCCGGCAGCGGTTATCACGGTATCGAGAAATCCGGCTTTTTTGTTAGAGCTTTCAATAAGCGTCATTTTGGCGTTTTTAACGCCGGCCTGATAAATCATGTAAAAAAAGAGCGGAAAAGCCGGAAAACCGCCGCCTGTGCCTACATCGCAAATATTAACGCCGTCTTTCAAGATTCTCTGCGAGCATGATCCGGCCACGAATACGCTGTCAATGTAATGCAGCAGCACCGAACTTTCAACGTCGATTATTCTTGTAAGATTGAACTTTTCGTTATATTCGGTCAAAAGCGCGTAATGCAGCGCGCAAGCTTCTATAAATTCGGGTTTCGCTTCTTCTTTAAAATATTTTTCAAATTTTTGTTTCAAAAGGATTTTGAATTCTTCGCTCATTTCAATCCAATCCGTGCTTAAATTTTGAGGACCGTCCGGCCGTCAAGCGTTTATATTTTTATAATAAATATCTTATTTTTCATCATATTTCGGGTTTTTTTTACCGGCAAGGCTGACGTACATAAAAAGGGTCATAACATCCGCCATTGAAACTCCGGATATTCTGGACGCCGCGCCTATGGTCGGAGGGATGTGCTGCTTGAGTTTCTGGCGGCCTTCGGTAGATATATTTACCATGGCGTCATAATTAAAATCATCAGGAATTCTCATCATATCGTATTTTTTAACCTGATCGATCAAATATTGCTGTTTTTTGATATAGCCGTCGTATTTTACGATGGTCTGGAAATAATTCAAAAACTCGACATCGTTCTTTTTTACGTCATAGCCCAATTCCCCGAACAGCGAGCAGTATTCGTCGATGAAATCCAATATGTTGATTTCGGGTCTTTTTAAAAGCTTGAAATAATCGGTCTTGACGGTAATGGGGCAGGAATTCACGCCGGCCAATTTTTCATTGAACTCGAACGAAGGCGATATGTAATGGTTTTTTATTTTATTAACGAGTTCCGCCGATATTTTTTCTTTTTCAAAAGCCGCGTCGAACGCCGTTTTATCTATCAGGCCGAGATCGTAAGCGTATTTATACAGCCTCACGTCGGCGTTATCCTCCCTTAAATTAAGCCTGAACTCGGCCCTGGAAGTGAACATCCTGTAAGGCTCGTCCGTGTCTTTTGTCACGAGATCGTCTATTAATATGCCTATATAGCTTTCGGTCCGGCTTAATATAAAAGGCGGGCGGCCGGTTATATGAAGCCCGGCGTTGATTCCGGCTATAAGCCCCTGTCCTGCGGCTTCTTCATAGCCCGAGGTCCCGTTTATCTGGCCGGCGAGAAAAAGCCCTTTATATTTTTTAGTCATCAGGCTCGCATATAACTCCGACGGATGAACGTAATCGTATTCGATGGCGTAGGCGGGTCTCATCATTTCGGCTTTTTCAAAACCCGGCAGGCTCCTTAAGGCGGCGAGTTGTATTTCTTCGGGCAGCGACATTGAAAAGCCCTGCAGGTAAGTTTCGTAAGTATCCGTTCCTTCCGGTTCCAGAAAGAGGCGGTGCGACTCTTTGTCTTTGAATTTCACCAGCTTGTCTTCTATAGACGGGCAGTATCGGGTGCCGGTGCCTGAAATTTTTCCTGAATAAAGGGCCGAATATTTTAAATTATCGGTAATGATTTTATGAGTATTTTCATTCGTACGCACAAGGTGGCACGGCATATCCACGCGGCTTAAGCCTGACGAGCGGCGCGAAAAATAACGGCGGGTTTCATCGGAACGCTCTTCTATAAGCTTCGACAGATCGACCGTTCTTTTATCGATACGCGGCGGCGTGCCGGTTTTGAGGCGGCCCATTTTAAGGCCGAGCGTTTTAAGCTGCTGCGCCAATTTAACGCAGGCGGGATCGCCGAGGCGGCCGCCCTCATACGACTTATCGCCTATATGTATCAGGCCGTTCAAAAATGTTCCGGTGGTGATAATTAAGGCCTTACATTCATAACTGGCGCCGTTATGAAATGAGATTCCTTTTATTTCGCCGTTTTCAAATATAATATTTTCCACTATGCCCTGTTTTATCTCGGCGTTTGGGCATTTTTCAAGAAAGAGCCTCATTTCGTTTTTATACCGCCATTTATCGTTCTGGGTGCGCAGCGACCATACGGCGGGGCCTTTTCTGAGATTGAGGGTTTTGGTCTGTATTGCCGTTTTATCGGCGATTAAGGGCATCGCGCCGCCGAAAGCCTCTATTTCGAAGACTATCTGCGATTTAGCGAGGCCGCCTATGGCCGGATTGCACGACATCTGCGCGATATTATCTATATTTATGGTGACGCCGAGCGTTTTAAGCCCCATCTTCGAAAGCGCGTAAAACGCCTCGCATCCGGCGTGGCCCAGCCCTATCACCGCCGCGTCGTATTTTCCCAGGTACATAATTACTTCCCTTTTTTCTTCGCTGAACTTAAATAAACCATTAAAAGCGTTATTTCCGCCGGAGTTACGCCGGAAAGTCTCGACGCCTGACCGAGATTGGACGGCATATATTTTAAAAGCACTTCTTTGCTTTCTTTAGAAAGGCCTTTGACTTCTGAATATTTAAATCCGGGCGGTATGTTTATCTTTTCTACTTTTTTAAGCTTTTCCACCTGTGAAAATTCTCGTTCTATATAGCCTGAATATTTAACGTAATTTTCAAGAAGCGACACGGCTTCGGCCTCGCCGTCCTGTTTAAGTTCAAGAGTGAACCCGAATTTTTCGAGGGTTATATAAGACACTTTTTCGCGCCGCAGAATTTCGAAAGCGCTGAAAGGTTTTTTAATAGGCTGCTCTCCAAGCCCGGACAGGAGGGCGTTATTTTCTTTATTGGGATTGATCTTGAAACTTTTCAACCTTTTGATTTCGTTTATAAAACGTCGTTTCTGCTCAAAAATTTTATAATAAAGCTTTTTATCCAGAAGCCCTATTCGTGCGCCGATTCCCGACAATCTGAAGTAGGCGCTCTCGCCGCTTAAAATAAGGCGGTGTTCGGCGCGCGAGGTGAACATCCTGTATGGTTCTATCAGCGGTTTGCTCATAAGATCGTCGATCATCACGCCTATATAAGACGAACTTCTTGAAAGTATGATTTCTTTTTTCCCTTTGATTTTCCGCGCCGCGTTTATAGCAGCCATAATTCCCTGTCCTGCAGCTTCTTCATAACCTGACGTTCCGTTTATCTGGCCCGCGCAATAAAGTCCGCTCATCAATTTAGTTTCGAGCGTAAGTTTGAGCTGATCGGGAGGCATATAATCGTATTCTATGGCATAGCCGTAGCGCATGACTTCTATATTTTCAAGGCCCGGTATGGTGCGAAGTATCGCCAGCTGAACGTCGGGCGGCATAGACGTGGTAAGGCCCTGAAGGTACATTTCATTTGAATTTTCACCTTCCGGCTCTATGAAGATCTGATGGTTCGCCTTCGCGGGAAAATTTATGACCTTTCGGTCTATCGAAGGGCAGTATCTGGGGCCGTTATTGGTTATATTGCCTATAACCAGGGGCGAGCGGTGGATGTTATTTTTAATGACTTCGACCGTGGCGTTATTTGAAAAAGCCAGATAGCAATCCATCTGATCTTCGCGCGAAGGGGCGCTTTCGTAAGAAAAGCATTTTATTCCGGCGTTATACGGAAGTTTTTTGAATTCTTCGAAATTGATGGTTGCACGGTTAACGCGGCACGGGGTGGCGGTCTGAAGGCGCTCTATTCGAAAACCGTATTGAGCCAGCGAATCAGAAAGATCGTCCGCCGAAATCTCATTGTGCGGGCCGGCTTTATATTTAATCTCGCCTATGATTATATCCGATTTTAAATAAACGCCCGTGCATATTATTATGGATTTTGCGCCGTAGCGCATGCCGTTGAGGGTTTCCACGCCGCGGGCAATAAAGCGGTAGCCTCCGTCGATAGTTTCCGGCGCTTCATCGGCTATGATTTTAGACACGACGCCCATTTTGATATCTATGTTATCTTCGGCTTCGAGCATTTTGCGCATTTCATGCTGGTATTTCTTTTTATCCGCCTGAGCGCGCAATGCATGGACCGCCGGGCCGCGCGAATCGTTTAGAACCCTTATCTGTATATATGATTTATCTATGGCGCGGCCCATCAGGCCGCCAAGGGCGTCTATTTCACGGACTATATGGCCTTTTCCGGGGCCGCCTATAGACGGGTTGCAGGGCATAAGGGCTATATTTTCGATATTAATAGTGATAAGAAGGGTTTTCTGGTTAAGGCGGGCGGAAGCGTATGCGGCTTCGCAGCCGGCATGGCCCGCACCTATAACTATCACGTCGTATTCGCTATGAAATTTTTTATTGTCCGTTCCATGGGTCATATCTTAGTCCGTTCAATGTTAATTTGGCTATTTTTCGTTTGGTATGGGTAAGCGTATCAGTGAATAGTGCAGAGTGGATAGTGAATAGTTAAGGCTGGGGCTCGCCCCGCGAGCTTTATATATAAAATATCCAAAAGTCCTTTAGTTCTCCGCTCTCCACTCTGAACTCTTAACTTAATTAAAATATTTCATCCAATACAATATGAGAAAGAAGTATTAATTTTAAGTTGCGGCCGGTTAATTATCTGGTTCCGGACCCTTCGAAAACCACGAAAATAGTTTTAAACATTATCCACATATCCATGCACAATCCCATTTTCTTGATATAATAACGGTCGAGCCTGGATTTATAATCTATTTCAAGTTCCTGCCTGCCGAGCACCTGTGAAAAACCTGTAATTCCAGGCTTAACCGAAAGCACTTTTTTCTGCCATGCGTTATAATGGCAGGCTATATCCGGAACTTCGGGCCTGGGGCCTATTACGCTCATTTCGCCTTTTAAAACATTAATAAAATTTGGTATTTCGTCAAGGCTGGTCTTTCTTAAAAACTTTCCAATAAAGGTTATACGGCCGTCGTTTTTTTGAGTCAGAAGAGGGCCTATTTTCTGGGCGTTATTGACCATCGTCCTGAATTTATACATCTGAAAGAGTTTTCCGTTAAGGCCGACGCGTATTTGCCTGAATATGACTGGGCCGCTGGAATCGAA
This sequence comes from bacterium ADurb.Bin243, assembly GCA_002069765.1. GTDB lineage: Bacteria > Muiribacteriota > UBA9980 > UBA9980 > UBA9980 > UBA9980. The sequence continues at coordinate 20,082 of MWBZ01000039.1, read as the reverse complement.
TCTTATTAAAGCTGAAATTACAAGCCATATCGGAGAAAAAACCAGAAGAACTATTAAAGAAAAAACTATGTCGAACGTCCTTATGATATATTTTTTATAGCAGCGTTCGTTGAACGCCGATAATATTTCATTCATGCCTGCCACCCTGCTGAAGTTATTATGTAACGCGATTTTAGAACAATATTTATATCAGTTTTTATGGATTTTGTCAATTTATAATTATATTGAATTATATTAAAAATTATTGTATAATCGTTCGCGTATGGATAATATCTCGAAACCTTCAATAATAGAAGATATTTTGAATGCCATATCCGAAACGGCTTCAGAATCCGGCACTTCTGATCGAGATAAAAATTTCGACCGGCCCTGCGGCCATTTTAACTCGCTACATTTAAAAAACTCGGATTTTCATAACTTTCACAAGCTTCTTATCGAAGGCACATATAATGAAAAATACCGATTATCCATTGAAAAACTCCGCCCGTATTTTTCAGGCGCCGGAATAAATATTAAAATACCGCTTAAATTAAAGTATTTTCTCGTTAAATTATTCAGGATGAACGATCTTTTATACTCGCATGGGCTTCGCGAAGAGTTTATGTGCGGCGCCGCGGATGAAAAATATAAAATACATGACTTTCATATTTCGCTCTGGTACCTTCTTTGCAGGGCTAAAATCAGGGAAATAGCCGCTTTCAAAGATTATTTCTCGGACTTTTCCAAAAAAACGGGCGCCGTAAAAATTCTTATTGAAGAAAGCAGGAAATCTTTCGAGTCTTTTTTTCTAAAAAGCAAAAATTTAATAGCCCTTCAAAAATTAAAAATTCACTATAACGATATTTCCGAATCTTCGTCCGGCCAGAAAAGGCGTGACGCCGAATATAAATACTACGTCGTCAGCGAATATTTGAGTTCTTTCGGTTTAAGATGGGCGCTTTTCAACGAAGACTGCGACGAAAGCGTTCTTATTTACGACGCGCTTAAATGCCGCGTAAATTCGATATGTGAAACCCAGTTAAAAAACAAAAAAATTATAAGCATGCCCGGTTCACGCGAGAGTGAAATTCTTGAAAAAGCGGCCTGCTGCTTCAAATTATCGGATTACGCCGCTTTCAAAAATTATTTTTCGGACACCGATAAAATAAAAAGCGTTTTTGAATCGGTTTTAGAAACCATGGCCGGAAAAGTTTTTCAAAAATATAAAAGCGGCGTTTCATTTGAGCTTTTCGAAAAATCTTTAAATTCGACCGTCAACCGCATAATTTCGAGGTATATAGACTGGTGTTGCAGCGAGATGAACGCGGCCGAATATAGCGTCGATGAAAAACCCTTTCCCGATATGATTTTGCACTGTTTTAAAGACGCCGGGCCGCGCGCCGCCGAAATGCTGGATTATGAAATTTGCCGCTGGATAGAAGAGAGCGTTATAAACCTTCAAATAGCAGATAAAAATATCGCGGTAGTAAACCGTTTCATTATATTCAACGACGGTTCGAACTTCGGCGAGCGGATAATTTCCGACGAACAGCTCGCCGAACTGGCATCTAAATATCACAGTCTGCATATAGTTTTTTCATGCGGAATCGACAGCGGCGGAAAAAAGGTGCGCGAGTTATGCAGGTATATAACTCCCACTCACGATTGCGCAAACGGCCGCGCTATCGTTCACTCGGATTTCGCCCCATCGGAAATATCTTATGCAAAAGGGGTAATATTAAAAGAAGGGCTTTTCGAATATGACCGGTTTAATACCTGGTACGCCGGATACGACAGAGTCCACCGTTCGGAGTTGAATAATCCTTTCTCTAACTCGATCATAAGCAGGATGGCCGGCGACATATCATCGATTTTAAAATTAAAATAGGTTCTTATTCATTTCATGTATCAGCTCTTAAAATTTTAATCTGCCATTATTCCAATTTAAACAAGTTACTTTGCATTTTAGCAGGTAGTGTAGGGCAGGGCGCTAGACAAGTTTTTTCGGAGACTCGTTCGAAAATCCCTCCGGGATTTTCGCCGCTCGTGCTCGGCCCTTCCCGCCCATCCTTGGGCTCCAGGGCCTCCGCAACGCTCCTCAAAAATTTTGTCTGGCCCCTGCTACGAGCTTAAAAGAAACTTAAAACAATGGATTTTAACCTGAAAGTTCTTTTATAAAAATATATCGTTTTTTAAACAAGGGCTTTTGCATTTTAGATGGTAGTTTGGGGCAGGGCGCCAGATAATTTTTTTCGGGGACGCGTTCTAAAATCCCTCCGGGATTTTAGCCGCTTGAGCTCAGCCCTTCACGCCCATCCCTGGGCTCCAGGGCTTCCGCTACACCCCTTCAAAAATTATTCTGGCCCCTGCTATAAGCTTAAAAACAACTTAAACAATGGATTACAAACTGAAAGCACTTTTTATAGGCTGGTTAACACAAAAGCCTATTATAAAACCATAATGTTGACTTACCATCAAGCCATTATTGCTGCGCAGACGCGCGCGTGCGCGCGTCTGCAAATGAGCAAAAGGCATTGGAGAAATTTGAGAAAATTACCGAAAAGAGCATGGCAAAATTAAAGTTACGGCAGAAAAGCAGGCACCTAGCAACAATAAAGCGTCAGGCAAATCAGGGGTTGGAAGGGATTTTAAGGGAAGGCAGGGGCCATTGGCACCTGGCCTTCCCTTATCAAAAAAGAACTCCAAATTTTTAACGCATAACCAACCAACAAACTTAAATTTGATTAAAATAGTCATGTATTTTGTCTTAAACCCTTAAAATCGCAATAATTCATTGTTTTCCTTGATAATTCGGCGCTTGATTAATCAAAATTAATATGATATAATAATTTTGAATTTTTAGGTATTTTATTAGTTTATTATAAATTAGCGCTTGCTTATAAACAATAATAATTTGTTTTTTTTATTCAAAAACAGTTTTATTACGCAGAAATGGAGAAAAAATATGTGGAATTACACAGATAAGGTCCTGGACCATTTTCATAATCCCAGAAATTACGGCGAAATAGAAAACGCCGACGCGGTAGGCGAAGTAGGATCTATGGCGTGCGGCGACGCTTTGAGGCTCACCCTTAAAATAGATAAAAATACGCAAACCATACTGGACGCAAAGTTTCAGACATTCGGCTGCGGCTCGGCGATAGCGTCGTCTTCGGCCATGACAGAAATGATAAAAGGAATGAATCTGGACGAAGCCAATAAAATAACCAACGCTGAAATTTCAAAATTTTTAGGCGGGCTTCCGCCGGAAAAAATGCATTGCTCGGTTATGGGCAAAGAAGCCTTAGAAGCCGCTATTGCCAACTACAGGGGCATAACCATAGAAAAAGACGAAGAAGAAGGGCGTCTCGTATGCAGATGTTTCGGCGTAACCGAAGACAAGATACAAAAGCTCGCGCTGGAAAACAATCTTCACAACGTAGAAGACATAACCAACTACACCAAGGCCGGCGGCGGCTGCGGCGCGTGCCTTCAGGACATTCAGGACATACTCGACGCCGTATGGCATAATAAAAAAGAAAAAGCTCCGGCGGCTGAAGCGCCTAAACCCGAAGCGGCTAAAAAATTGACTATGGTCCAAAAAGTAAAGCTGATAGAAGAAACTCTCGAAAAAGTCATTCGCCCTTCGCTGAATCAGGACGGCGGCGATATAGAGCTTATCGATATCGATAAAAATAAAATTTACGTAAAACTGCTTGGAATGTGTTCTCACTGTCCGTCATCGTCATTTACGATTAAATCATTCGTTGAAACCAAATTAAAAGAGTTCGTATCGCCCGATATCGAAGTTCTGGAGGAGCAGGCCAATGATTAATAAAGCCATATACGTAGATAACAACGCCACCACGCCTATCGCGCCTGAAGTATATCAGGAGATGATTCCGTATCTTACGCAGTATTACGGAAATCCGTCTTCCATACATACTTTTGGCGGCCAGCTGGCGTCTAAAATAGATGAAGCGCGGCAGAGAGTGGCTAATTTATTGGGCGCGCTCGCTACCGAAATAGTTTTCACTTCCTGCGGCACAGAATCGGATAACGCCGCCATACTTGGAATCCTGTCGTCGAACCCGTCGAAAAAGCATATAATAACCACTAAAGTAGAGCATCCCGCTATTTTAAACCTTTGCCAGCACCTCGAAAAGAACGGCTATGACGTCACATATCTTTCGGTAGACAGAAGCGGCGCGTTGAACCTCGACGAGCTTCAAAAATCCATGCGTCCGGATACCGCTATAGTTTCGGTAATGTATGCCAACAACGAAACCGGCGTGATTTTTCCGATAGAGCAGATAGGAAGAATAGTCAAGTCGCGCGGCTCGATGTTTCATGTAGACGCGGTTCAGGCCGTCGGCAAAATACCCATAGACCTTTCAAAATCTTCGATAGACCTGCTTTCTTTATCGGGCCACAAGCTCCACGCTCCTAAAGGCGTGGGCGTGCTTTATATAAGGCGCGGCACGATGATAAGGCCGTTTATAATAGGCGGCCATCAGGAACGCGGCCGCCGCGCCGGAACCGAAAATATAGCGTCTATATGCGCTCTGGGCAAAGCGGCAGAGCTCGCGCATAAAAACATAGCGGACGAAAATAATATAGTCAGAAAGATGCGCGACCGTCTTGAAAAAGGTTTACTTGAGAGTATTCCTTATACTTTCGTCAACGGCGACACCGTCAACAGGCTTCCGAATACGACTAATATAAGCTTTGAATATATAGAAGGCGAATCCATTCTGCTGCTGCTCGACCAGCACGGCATATGCGCGTCATCCGGATCGGCCTGCACTTCGGGTTCTTTACAGCCGTCGCACGTTTTAAGATCTATGGGAGTTCCTTTCACGGCGGCCCACGGCTCGGTAAGGTTCAGCCTGAGCAGATACAACGACGATTCGGAAATAGATAAGATACTAGAAGTTATGCCGGCTATAATATCTAAGTTAAGGGCGATTTCGCCGTACACGCCAAAAACTAAATAACTTACGGCATTCAAACCTGGCATTTTAAAAAAAGGGGGTTTGCGTCTTTATGAGCGCGTCTAATAAAAAGAAATTCAGGCTCACATCGCTCGCCGCATGCGCGGGTTGAGCCTCTAAATTAGGTCCGGGCGACCTCAAAAATTTAATAAAAAACATGCCCGTTAAATTCGACGAAAACCTCCTTGTCGGTTTTAACAATTGCGATGACGCCGCCGTTTACAAAATAGATAACGAGCGGTCGTTGGCGTTTACGGTGGATTTTTTTACGCCGGTAGTCGACGACGCCGTCGATTTCGGCCGCATAGCCGTAGCTAACGCGCTATCGGACGTTTACGCCATGGGCGGCATTCCTTTCCTCTCGCTCAACGTAATGGGGTTTCCGCTGGGAAGCGCGCCCGATCATATTTTCAGCGACATACTCAAAGGCGCGGCCGAAAAATCAATGGAAGCCGGTGTGGTAATAGGCGGCGGGCATTCGGTGCGCGATAAAGAGTTAAAATTCGGCCAGGCGGTAATAGGCTTTGTCAACAACAACGAAATAATAGATAATTCCGGCGCCGTACCCGGCGATTATATAGTGCTGACAAAGCCTATAGGCACCGGAATAGTCACAACCGCTAAAAAACTGGACGGAAAAGTAAAGGCTAAAACATTTAAACAGGCTATTGAAATAATGCAATCGCTCAATAAAAAAACGCGCGATATTATGGTAGAAAATAAAGTCAAGTGCGCAACGGATATAACAGGATTCGGATTATTGGGCCACTTATATGAGATAGCTTCAGCTTCGTCTATATCTATCGAAATAGACAGTAACGAAGTACCTTTTATATATGATATCTTCACGCTTGCCGAAGAAGGTTTCTTTCCGGGCGGAGCTTACAACAATCGAGAATATTTAAAAAATTACATAGCTTTTTCAAAAAAAGTAACTGAACTGATGGAACTGGTTTTATGCGATCCTCAAACGTCGGGCGGCATTGCCATGTTTGTAAATCCCGAAAGGCTTGAAAAAGTAAGAGCCATGCTTAAAGAAGCCGGTATTTTATCTAAAGTTATAGGATGCGCCAGTAAAAAATTAAGTTACGATATCATAGTAGATTAAATTTTATCCAATATAATATTAACGATAACTTAACTTGTCTTTATTATAATATTATATACAAAAATTTAAATAAAATTTGTTGACATATAGGCCGTTAATGATATAAAATTATAAAAACCAAATCGATTGAAAATTTTAATTAAGCCTTTTCTCTAAAACTAATATATAATAAAAAAATAGTAGTATGTATTAGTATAAGCGTTGATAATGTTGATAAGTGCGTTGATAACCTGAAAAAACAGGTATTTTAATTATTGATAACTTTGTTGAAATCTATACAAAGTTATTAACGTAATCAACGAAAAATAAAAAAATCGACTTATCAACAATTTTATAAGAGCTTTATCAACAGGTTATATACAGGGTTATCAACATAATTATTTTTATAAATCTGGAGAAACTTGAATCATAATGCAAAGCAATAAAGACACCTGGAGGAAGGTCGTTTCAGCGGTCAGAAAGAACCAGGACGACCATTTCGTATTTGACGGCATAATCATTAAGACTCGCGAAATCTCTTTGCAGGACAATGTTTTAATAGTCGAAGTCGAATCGGATTTTATACGCCAGAAATTAAACGAGCAGTATATGCAGAGTTTTATTTCGGCGCTTTGCGATATTTTAAAAACAGATCAGGTCAGGATCAGGTTTTTAACGGCTGAAAAGGGTTCTTTCGAAGATAACCACGATTTAATCGACCACCAGCAGGTTTTAAAAACTTCAAAAGCGGTCAAGCCCAGAGAAGATAAGCCCGATCAGCAGGCCGAAAACTTTACGCAGCTCACCATAGACCAGCCGCAGGAAACATACAGGGAAGACGATCTTGAAAAATTGCAGCGCGAGCACGAGCATAATATAGAAAAAAGGGCCACCAGCGGAGGTTTGTTTTCTAAATACACCTTCGATACCTTCGTGGTAGGAAAAAGCAATCAGTTCGCCCACAGCGTATCTGTAAACGTTTCAAAATTTCCAGCCAGCAAGTATAATCCGCTTTTTATTTACGGCGGCGTGGGGCTCGGAAAAACTCATCTCATGCAGGCTATAGGCCATCACATACTGAAAACGGTCAAAAAATCAAAAGTGTTTTACGTTTCCGGAGATTCTTTTCTTAACGAAATGGTCAATTCCATTCAAAACAATAAAATGAAAGATTTCCGTGAAAAGTTTAGAAACGCCGACGCGCTGCTTGTGGACGATATACAATTTATCGCCGGCAGGGACACTACTCAGGAAGAGTTTTTTCATACGTTCAACCAGCTTTTTCAGAGCAAAAAACAGATAGTGATGACCTCCGACAGGCCGCCGCAGGAAATCAAAAGGCTCGAGCAGCGGCTGGTATCGCGTTTTGAAAGTGGAATAGTAGTAGATATTCAGCCGCCGGACCTCGAATTGAGAATGGCTATACTTAATAAAGCCCGCGACGAGGCGAACAAGAAAATATCCAACGAGATGATAGCTTACATAGCCCAGAAGATAGAAGGCAGCATAAGGCGCCTCGAGGGCGCTTTCATTAAGGTGATAGCTTATTCCGAAAACATGAACCGTGAAATAAGCGAAGCGCTCATAGACGAGGCGCTTTCCGATATGAGCCAGGCCGGGCCTAAAAAGATAACTATAGAATCGGTCATAAAAATAGTGGGCGATAATTACAGAATGAACGCCGGCGATTTCAAATCTAAAAACCGCTCGGCCAATGTCGCTTTTCCGCGCCAGATAGCCATGTATCTATGCAAATGCCTGGTGGACGCTTCCACCACTAAAATAGGCGCCGAATTCGGCGGCCGCGACCACTCCACTGTAATTCACGGCATTTCTAAAATAGAAGAGATGATGGATAAAGACGTCGCTTTCAGAAACGAAATAGAAAAAATGATCCAGAAAATAAAGAGCTGAAGCCTGAAATTCCGGCCTTCCGGTTAAGGGCTAAAGCTTTGGTTAAATTACAGGGATATCCTATATTAAACAGTTTTGTAAAATATTATAAATGTCCCGGTGTACGTATATTATATAAATAAATGCAGGTTTTAAGTGTACATTTAATTAACTTTCGTAATATTATGTGCCTGGAGATAGCATTATCTCCAGGTATTAATCTTTTTTACGGCATGAACGGCCAGGGAAAGACCAATATTCTGGAATCGGTGGAAATCCTTTCGACTACCCGTTCCGACCGCGCTTTCAAAGAGGCCGAGCTCGTCAACCATAACGAGGAATCGGCTCTGGTAAGCGGAAGGTTCCTCAAAAACAGCCTCGATTTCGATATATCCGTCAATTATTATAAAAACAGAAAAAAAACGTGCGTTAAAAACGGTAAAAACACTACCGCGGACAGTATATTCGGTTCGGTGAATATAGTGAAGTTTTTTCCGAAAGACGCGGAAATCATAACCGGCGCGCCGGCGAACCGCAGAAGGTACGCCGATATGGAAATATCGCTTACCGACAGGGCTTATTACACCAATTATAAAAATTATATAAAGCTGATCGAATCGCGTAACGCCGTGCTGAAGCAGATGTCAGAATTACAGGAGCGCGATTTTAAATACGGCGAATTAATGGATCTGATAGAATCCTACGACGAGCTTCTGCCCGATGCGGCTTACGGGGTTTACAGGGGCCGCCTGGATTTTTTAAAAGAGATAGCTTTATACGCCGACAGGACTCATCGCTCGATATCTTCGAACCGTGAAAAACTCGATATCCTCTACCACTGCTCCGTTAATGAAAACACAGATAAATCAATGAATTTAACGGAAAATCTTTTTAAGCAGCGGCTGATATTTTTATTGAAAAAAAACTTAAAAAATGATATAATAAGAAAGCTTACAACCGTGGGTCCCCATAAGGACGATATCGAGTTTTTGATAAACGGAACGCCCGCTAAAAATTTCGGCTCGACCGGTCAAATTAAAACGCTGGCCGTGTCGTTGAAATTAGCGCAGATAGACTATGTTTTTAACAAGACTGGAGATTATCCGGTTCTTTTAATAGACGACATGACTTCGGAATTCGACGCCGAAAGGCTCTTTAATATAATAAAAAGCATATCTGCGGACATGCAGGTTTTAATTTCGAGCACGGATAATGAAATTTTTAAAACTGCCTTCGGCGGCCAGGGCATAAATTATTTTAAAGTGAGCGGCGGAGCGGTAGTGAATAATTAAAAGCGCCGCTATGGCATACAGAGTTTTTAAATAAGCTGAAAGAAAGAAATATATGCTCCCACCTGATTTCAGGCCAGAAGACCCTATAAGCGAGGCCGCCCATGACGGGGCGAATCGCCGGCGCAAAACCGCGGGCGGTTTCGAGCCCATAGACGTCATAGCGCAAAGATACGTAAACCAGCTTCCCGCGGCCGGGCAATATCGCGACATTAACGAAATAAAGAAAATGTGGCCGGATATCAGCGGCGATTTTATATGTTCCAATACGGCCGTCACTTCGCTCAAGGACGGCAATTTAATTATAACGGCGGCTTCCACCCCGTTTTTATTCCATCTTCGCTCGGCCAAAAAAAATTATATAAATACCATAAACCAGAGGCTCGGCTATAACGCCGTAAAAGAGATTTTTTACAAAATAGGCGTAATCAGGCGCGAAACCGATAACAAGCCTTCCATGTTCGACGAGGTCCGCGATTACGCCAAAAAAAACGAAGTGATGTTTTACAGCATCGAAAACGTCGAAATTCCCGATGACGTGCAGGCTTCGATAAACGATTTCGTGGCGTCGCTTAATATAAAAGACAGCGATCTGTGCGAAAAGATAGAAGGCGCGGCGAAGGTCATATATAAAGTCACGCAGTACAAGAAAAGAAACGGATACGCCGAATGCGCCATGTGCTCGTCGCTTTATGATAAAACCATCGTTTCGGACACGCAGGAGGCGTCAGGCGATAACGGCGTCTGCGAATATTGCCGGTTCAAGCTTTCAAGATCGCTCGGCGCCGCCGTAAAAAGAATTACGGCTAACCCGTGGGAAAATTACGAGGCGCATACGTTAAAATGCCCCGATACCGGTTTCAGGGAATTCGAATATATCAGAAAACGCGAATTTATGCGCGTTAAAGAAGAAGTGGACGGGCTCGTAAAGAAATTCATAATGTCGGAATCCGCGGAAGTTTTTAAAGAGCTCGATTATAAAATAAGGCTGGCGCTCTGCCTTTATGAAACGCAAAATTACTTTGAAATAAAGGAATTCGGGGCAGGCAGGCTGGAAATAATGGCGGCCGCTTTAGGCCCGAACGCCCGCGCGGTTTACGCAAGGGGCGCGCTGGCGGTAAAATTTTAAATAAACAGGGGCGGATATATTAATGTTTTTGCATATAGGCGGCAATGAAGTCATATCGGCTAAAGATATAGTGGGTTTCTTCGCCATAAAACAGTTTTTAAAGTCGAAGGACAACCTCATACTGTATAAGCAGATGACCGCTAACAATAAAGTGTCGAAATATACCGATAAAAAATCCAGAAGCATACTGCTTTTAAAAAACGGCGAATACGTAGAATCGTGCATATCGGTTTCGACGCTCGCTAAAAGGCTCGATGAAGAAAAAATAATAAACAGTTTACCGAAATGGAGTGAAATATGACAGGCGGACACAATTACGACGCAACCAATATACAAATATTAGAAGGTCTCGAGGCGGTGCGCAAGCGCCCCGGCATGTACATAGGCGCCGTGAACGTTCACGGGCTGCACCACCTGCTGTTCGAAATAGTCGATAACAGCGTGGACGAGGCTATGGCCGGTTTTTGCAAAAATATAGAAATCGTGATGCACGAAGACAACAGCATATCGGTATCGGACGACGGGCGCGGAATTCCGGTAGATATGCATAAATGCGGATTGCCTGCGCTGGAAGTAATTATGACCACGCTTCACGCGGGCGGCAAATTCAGCGACGATTCCTACGCATATTCGGGCGGTCTTCACGGCGTCGGCGCATCCGTAGTCAACGCGCTTTCTGAATACCTTGAAGTATGGGTCAAACGCGACGGCAAGGTCTATTACCAGAAATACGAGTGCGGAAAACCCGTGTGCAAGGTTAAAGTCATCGAAGAAAACATAACCGGCACCGGCACAAAAACGCGTTATCTTCCCGACAAAACCATATTCGAAACAGTCGAATCTTCATTCGACACTTACTCCAACCGTCTCCGCGAGCTCGCTTTCTTGAATAAAGGCATCAAAATAAGCCTTAGAGAAGAAAAAACCGAAAAGCATCACGAATTTTTATATGAAGGCGGCATAATGTCTTTCGTCGAAGACATAAACAAAACAAAAACGCCGCTTCATAAAGACATCATTTATTTTCAAAAAGACAAAGACGATCTCGGGGTAGAGTTCGCGCTTAATTATAACGACGGCTATACCGAAACGTTTTTTTCGTACGTAAATAATATCAATACGGTCGACGGCGGAACGCACGTAACGGGGTTCCGCTCGGCGCTTACCAAGGTCCTTAACGATTACATGAAAACCAATAATCTGGTCAAGGACAAAGAATTCAAGCTCAGCGGCGACGACGTGCGCGAAGGGCTTACGGTAGTGCTTTCGGTCAAGGTAAAAAATCCTCTGTTCGAAGGCCAGACCAAGGGAAAGCTCGGTAATTCCGAAGCTAAAATAGCCGTAGAAGCGGTCGTTAACGAAAAGTTATCGCAGTACCTCGAGCAGAACCCGGCGACCGGAAAAACCATAGTCGAAAAATGCGTTCTGGCGGCTAAAGCCAGAGAAGCGGCCCGAAAGGCCCGCGAGCTTACAAGAAGAAAATCGGCGCTGGATAATTTTTCGCTTCCCGGAAAATTAGCCGACTGCTCCGAACGCGATTCTAAACTGTGCGAATTATACATAGTAGAAGGCGATTCCGCGGGCGGCTCCGCCAAGCAGGGCCGCAACCGCAAAAATCAGGCCATACTTCCGCTCAAAGGCAAAATATTGAACGTAGAAAAAACCAGGCTCGACAAAATATTAGGCAACGACGAAATCAGGACCCTTATAACGGCCCTCGGAACCAATATAGGCGAAGATTTCGACGTGACGAAACTGCGCTACCATAAAGTGTTTATAATGACCGATGCCGACGTGGACGGCGCCCACATTAGAACGCTTCTTCTGACTTTCTTTTACAGATATATGCAGGAGCTCATAAAAGAAGGGCACATATACATAGCCCAGCCGCCGCTTTACAAGATACAGAAAGGCAAGACTATAATATACGCGTATTCGGACGACGAGCTGCAGAAAAGGCTCGCGGAGATCGGAAAAGACAAGGAATCGGTAAATATACAACGCTATAAAGGCCTTGGAGAGATGAACCCAGAGCAGTTGTGGAGCACGACCATGAACCCCGACACCAGGCTCACCATGCGCGTTTCGCTTGAAGACATAGTGGCGGCAGATGAAATTTTCTCTGTATTGATGGGCGATCAGGTCCAGCCGCGCCGCGAATTTATTGAAATGCACGCAAAGGAAGTCAAGAACCTCGATATATAATAGCGTAGAATTTAAAATGAAGGATAGCGGATATAAATTTTCAACCAGCCGCATTAATTTATAAAAAAAGAGATATTTAAATAAAAAGGGAGTCCCTTATGTCAGTAGATAAAACCATTATCAACCCGCCGGCGCCGGTGGAAAGAATAGTTCCGGTCTATATAGAAGACGAAATGAAAACCAGCTATATAGATTACGCGATGAGCGTTATAATAGGCCGCGCTCTTCCGGACGTGCGCGACGGTCTTAAGCCCGTTCACCGCAGAATACTTTACGCCATGTACGATTTAAACAACGTTCACAACAAACCGCATAAAAAAAGCGCGAGAATCGTCGGCGAAGTTCTCGGTAAATACCATCCGCACGGCGATACGGCGGTATATGACGCTATAGTCAGAATGGCGCAGGATTTCAGCCAGCGCTATCCGCTGATAGACGGCCACGGCAACTTCGGTTCCATCGACGGCGACAGCGCTGCGGCGATGAGATATACCGAAGCTCGCCTTCAGTCTTACTCCGAAGAGATGTTAGACGATATAGAAAAGAAAACTATATCGTTTTCGCCTAATTTTGACGGAACGCTCGAAGAGCCCATCGTTCTTCCCGCGAAGATACCCAATCTTCTCGTAAACGGCTCATCCGGTATAGCCGTCGGCATGGCCACCAATATTCCCCCGCATAACCTCAAAGAGGTAGTCGGCGCGATAATAGCCCTGATAGAAAATCCGGAAATAACCGTGGACGAGCTTGTCGCCGATCACGTCAAAGGCCCCGATTTTCCGACAGGAGCTTACATCACCAACAGAAAAGAGATGGCCGAAATATATAAAACGGGCCGCGGCAGAGTAATTATGCGCTCGGTAGTAGATATCGAAACCGACGAGAAGAAAAATAAAAATTTCATAATAATATCCGAAATTCCCTATCAGGTAAATAAAGCGAAGCTGGTCGAAGATATAGCCGATCTGATCAACGAGAAAAAAGTGGAAGGCGTATCCGATATCCGCGACGAGTCCAACCGCGAAGGCATAAGGGTAGTCATAGAATTAAAGCGCGGCGAGGAGCCCGATCTTATACTCAACCACCTTTACAAGCATACCAACCTTCAAACTTCATTCGGCGTAATCATGCTGGCGATAGTCGATCAAAAGCCCCGCGTGCTGAACCTTAAAGAAATACTGAACCTGTTCCTTTCGCACCGCTTCGAAGTTATCACCAACCGCACGAAGTTCGAACTCAAAAAAGCCGAAGACAGGATGCATATATTAGAAGGCCTGCGCATAGCGATCGAAAACATAGACGACGTTATAGCTATAATCAAAGCTTCTAAAAACGCCGAAGAAGCCAAACTGGCCCTTATTTCCAACTTCGATTTCTCCGACCTGCAGGCGCAATCCATAGTAGATATGCGTTTGAGGGCATTGACCGGCCTTGAAATCGAAAAGATCGAAAACGAATACCAGGAACTTATGAAAAGAATCGCCGATTTGCGCGCGATACTGGCGGACTCAAAACTCGTTTACGATATAATCAAAAAAGAGCTTATCGAAATCCGCGAAAAGTACGGCGACGAACGCCGCTCCAAATTCCTGGACAAGATCGATGAAATAACCAAAGAAGACCTGGTTAAAGAAGAAAACGTCATGGTAATAATAACGCATTCAGGCTATATCAAGAGGATGCCGAGCGAGATTTACCGTTCGCAGAACCGCGGCGGCAAAGGCTCTACCATAGGCAAAATGATAGATGAAGATTTCGCGGAACGCATATATGTGGCTTCGTCTAAAGATTATCTTTTCTTCTTCACTAATTTCGGAAAAGCTTATTCCATAAAGGTTTACGAAATACCCGAGGCCACCAAGCAATCTCGCGGAAGGCTTCTGTCCAATATAATAAAACTCGAGCAGAACGAAAAGATATCGGCCATAGTTCCCGTTTCCAGCTTCGACGAGACCACGTATTTCGCGTTCGTTACAAAATACGGCCAGGTCAAGAAAACGCCGCTTATAGACTATAAAAATTCCGTATCGCGCGGCATAATAGCCATCAAGCTGGATGAAAACGACGAACTGGTAAAAGTCTGCATGACCAACGGCAATTGCGATCTCATGATATGCACCCGTTTCGGCCAGGCCGTATGGTTCTCCGAAAAGCAGGTGCGCGGCATGGGCAGATCGACGCGCGGCGTAAGGGGCGTTAACTTGAAAGACGCCGATTTCGTGATAGACATGGAAACCGTCAACGAAAGCAGCACCATACTAACCGTCACAGAAAACGGCTACGGCAAGCGTACGCCGGTGGCAAAATACCGCAAGACAAGACGCGGCAGCTCGGGCGTAATCAACATCAAGATAGTCGAAGATAACGGGCCGGTAGTCGGCATGCTCGAAACCACGACCGGCGAAGAAGGCGATATCGTTTTACTCACCCAGACCGGCATGATAATAAGAACCAGCGTGGCGGCTATTTCCGAAACGGGAAGAAACACCATAGGCAGGATTCTTATACGCCTGAACGCCAACGACAAAGTTATAGGCATATCGCACGTCGAAAAAGAAGTGAATAAGGAAACCATATATAAAACTTCTTCATCGACCGGCGAAGGCGAAGAAATCATCGACGACGACGCTCCGGTCGACGATATAGTCGAAGACGACGTTTTAGAAGATGAAGAACCTAAAGCAGGTAAATAATAAAGTAATAAACATTTAAAATCCGCGGGCCGGCTTTCGCATGGAAGTATTTGCCGGCCCCGCGGTTTTTTTATGAAATGCGCGAATAATATGGCTTTCAAAGAATTTTTTTCGTTCAAGGTAACCCGCGAATTCGGCGTGCTGCTATTTTTTATAGTGGCCACTTTCTTTTTCGTCGTTTATGAAACCGAGCAGATGGGCGTCAGCCAGCTTCAGGTAGAAGTGAGCGAAGTGGAGAAGAAGATAAAGCTTTCTAAACTTGAAAACGAGCGGCTGACTATGGAAATAGAAGATTTAAAAACCGACGTGGGAGTGGTTAAACTGGCCCGCGAAAGGCTGAGGCTCGTGTTTCCCGGAGAAATAGTAGTGAAAGCCGTTTCGAGCGAAGAAGTCCAGATACAAAATATGAGAAACCGCCTTGCCAGCGCGAAGAAAACCGAGAGCAAGCCCGTCAAGCGCGAAGAAATAAGCAGCTACCAGCAGTACGGCTCCCAGCAGGAGGCCGGAACGGAAGGCGACGGCGAAAACATTACTTTAGAAGATATACAGCCTGACGACATTTTAATAGACGACGAATCGTTAGAAGAAATAGATGGCGAGTGACAGAAAATTGAATAAGATGAATTCCGAAAAAAAATTGAAAGTAAAAAAAATCGAAAAGGCCTCAAAAAGTTCTGATTTTTCAGCTCTGGCCGACGTTCAATCCGAGCGCGACCTGCGCGATATGGATATAGACAAGGTGGGCGTGAGCGGGCTTTCATATCCCGTATGCGTGCTTGACAGAAATAACGAAAAGCAAAACACCGTAGCGAGCGTAAGCATGTACGTTGACCTTCCAAAACATTTCCGCGGCACGCACATGAGCCGGTTCGTAGAGATATTAAGCGAGTACCGCGGGCTTATAACCATGCATAATATCGATAAGATATTAAAGCGCATGATAAAAAAATTCGAGGCGACTTCGGCCCATTTTCAGATGAATTTTAATTATTTTATAGAAAAAACGGCGCCGGTGTCAAAAGTCAAAAGCCTTATGAATTACGACTGCGAATTTATCGGAAATTATTCGGCGGCGGACGGTTACGATTTCGTCCTGGGCGTTAAGACACCGGTAAATACTCTGTGCCCGTGTTCAAAGGAAATATCGCCGGGCGCCGGAGCCCACAACCAGCGCAGTTTCATAAATATACATGTGCGGTTTAAAAAGCTGGCCTGGATCGAAGATATAGCGGCCGTGGCTGAAAACGCAGCATCAGCGCCGGTCTTCGCTCTTCTTAAGAGGCCGGACGAAAAATATATTACGGAACTTGCATATACTAATCCGCGCTTCGTCGAAGACGTGGTCCGCAATGTCGCAAAAGCTTTTATGGAAGACGATAATATTACGTGGTTCACGGTGGAAGCCGAAAATTACGAATCCATACACGCTCACAACGCTTATGCCATAATCAAGCGCGATAAGAGAAATAAAACTTAAATCGCAATCAGCCTTTTTATGTGAATATGCCGTTTATTTTACGGCGTTGAAAGTGAAATCGACGCCGCTTAAGGTAAGAACGTCGCCGGGCCTGATAAGTCTTTTTTCCCCGGGGGAAATGGTTATAAGGTTTAATTTGGTTACGAACCTCGATTCGGCGATGGCGGTGACGAAGTAATTTCCGTTATCGCAGGTGATATTGACCTGCTGCTCGGATAAATTCATAAATCCGCATGGAATGAAAGATTTTTTTTCGGCTTCCGCGCTGCATTTGGTTATGTTACGGCCTCTTTCGGCGTCGTCTTTGCATTCGTGGCATTTGCCTATAACCGCTCCGCCGCTTATAACGATTTCAATATTGCCGGAATCTGCCGTTAAAACCATATTTTTTACGGGCTGCGTATTTGCCGATTGCGGCCCGGCCTGTTTTAAAGGCATTTCCGATCCGGTAAAATTGAAGGCTTTGGTTATTACGGCGTCGAAAGCTTTATCGGTGAAAGGTTTTGCCAGAAAGTACATCGCCCCGAGTTCGAACGCGGTGACTATATTGGTTTTATTAGATACGGCCGAAACCATGAGCACTTTTGCCGAAGGGTCCATTTCCCTGATTTTTTTAAGGCCTTCTAACCCCGAATCGCCGGGCATCGTGATATCCATGGTCACGAAATCGGGTTTTTTGGAACTATAAACTTTCAGGGCTTCGTCCACGTCTTCGGCTTCTAAAATATGCTCAAAACCGTATTTTTCAAATAGCCGTTTTAAGGCGACCCTCATGAATTTTGCGTCGTCGACTATTAAAATTTTCTCGCTTCTCACGCTCTCAAAACCTTTCTGAAAGTTAAATTTCATTAAAAAAATATCGAATAAATTATAAAATATATACCGATAATTTGTCAATTAAAATTTATTGCCATGACAAAAAATCGGTATTTATTTTTGGTTTTTATATTTTAACGGGATTAATTATTTTACTCTGTTTTCAATTGATTGGAGGTCGTTTTTTAAATAATCGCTGATATCGGGGTAAACTTCCATTCTTTTATCGGCCGCGGCTATATATGCGTTAAAAATGCTTTCGGTATAAGATTTTAACTCTTCCGTTGAATTTACAGAACTCAACTTTTTGACGAATTCGGTTTCGTTAATTGAAAATGCGCTTTTATCGCCTTCTTCGGGAAGCGCTCCCGGAACGTTAAGAGCTATGATCATATCGGTTTCTTCATCGTAAAATAAATTTTTAAACGCGTTTTTATCGAGCGCGCCGGATGTTATCGCGTTTAAAAGTTTTATTTTAACGCTCGCGGCAAAATTTTTAACTTCGGCCCTGTTTTTAATAGCCGCTTCGAGGTCGGCGCCCGTGAAAGGCTTTCCGGCGTTGTCTGCCGCGCGGTTTTTATCGGGATAAATGGTAGGCATCGTTTCGGCGATTAAGTTATGCTTTTTTAAAAATTTAGGGGCCGCTTTAGGTATGGCGAGCAGTTTGTTGTAAAGTATTTTTTTAATTATCCATTCGCGGAACTGATTTTCTTTGGGCAGAACCGAATTAAGCATCGCAAAAAGTATATTAGTGCAGTTGTTTTCGAAAAGGTCATAGCGTTCCATGCCGCGCTCTTCTAAAGCTTCTTCGATAGATTTAACGAGCAGGCCTTTTTTCTGTTCGCCGGTGAGTTTTAATTTATAAGGCACAAGCCTGCTGCCGTTTATCGAACATATCTGCAAATAATCCTCTTTTGACAGCAATAGATATACCACTCCGAAACTGCCTGTAAAGCTATAACTTTCGCCGAGCTTCTGGCGCGCTTCCATAGACATTATAAAGCCGTATGATTTTTCGCCGTATTCGGTGACTACGGGATGCGCTTCGTCGAATTCGAACATGAAAAAACTATGGCCGGCTATCCACTCGGGAGCGAAAGGTTTTATCACGAAATAAGCTTCTTTTACGAAGTTGGTATTAACCGTTACGGTGCGCCATTTTGGAAGCGTTTCATCTTCGTCTTTGCCGCCGTCGCCAGTGAAGCCCCATCTTACGTTGGCTATTTTGTATATGCCGTCATTATTATCTACCAGAGCGGCTATGCGCTGCCTTTTTTTCCAGATCACTTCGCCGGATATCAATTTATTTTCTTTTTCATCGGCGGGATCTATTTTGAGGCGCTTTTTAAAAAGGTCGGTAACGAATGTTTTTGCCGTGCCTATAAAGCCTTTCCGGCCGTCGCCGTCGTATTCTTTGAGGTTGGCCATGGCTTTTCTATATTTGACGGATGATTTCACTTCGGAAAATTTCGCGAAAATTTTTGTGAAAGGGTTTTTCCACGAAAGGTTTTGATAATCAGCTTTTTTATTAATAGCGTCGAGCCTTGCTTTTGCGGCGGCGCTCGCGTAATCGCCGCGTTTTTTAAGGTAATTAAGCGTTTCGACGGCTTTTTTAGCGTTTTCGCGCATGGGATTTTTAGAGTCGGAAATCACGGCGTTAAAAAGCTTTTCTGCGCCGCCGTAATTATTTTTAATTACGAAAGCGTTAGCGAGTTCGTATTTTGCTCTGCCCGCTTCGAGAGGATCTTTGGAAGTTTCGGAAATTTTTTCGAGCGTCGCGATGACTGAATCGAGCTTTGAAGCATCGCCTGAATGAAGCTCTATTATAGCTTTTTCAAGCGGCGTGGCTGCGGCGGCCGCAGCGGAAGATGAAGCGTCTATGGCCGCCTGCGAATTGACTTCCGTTCCGCCTTTTGGCTCGTTCGCAGGTTCGGCCGGCGCGTTTCCGGAAAGTTTTTTGTAATTTTCGAGGTCTTCTTTATATTTTTCGGAAAGCTTTATGATAGTTTCTTCGTTTAGATTTGCTTCAACCGCATTTTTAAATTCATTATAGCTTTTAAGATATTTTTCATAAGCCGCGCGGACGGCAGAATTATTTTCAGCCAGGGCGAAACCTTGAAATATTAATAAAAATAATATTGAAAACGCTAAAAACATACGGGCCGGGTAATTTTTTTTCATATATCATCACCTTTATTTAATAAATTATAAGCTTTTAACTAATATATAACAATTATAGAAAAATAAAATTTTCATGTCAAGTTTTTCAGATTTTATTTGCTGTTTTAGAATAAATGTTCGCTTTTCCAACACAATAAATGCGCATAAATGTAGTTTTATCCTTTTAATTATTATGATATTATCATGAGGCGATGTTGAAAAATACCGTAAAACAGGCATTTTTTCAAATGGCATTAAATATGCTTTAAAAATAATGCCTTCGATAATATTATAGGCTCTTATTCATTTCATGTGGGTAAGTTTATTAGTGAATAGTGTAGAGTGGATAGTGAATAGTTA